>CAZXTZ010000323.1:0-3196 GCA_964643645.1 uncultured Geobacteraceae bacterium | reverse complement strand
ACCTTCCGATTTCCCCCCTACATATTTCAAGGACCCGAAAACCGGCGAACCAGCCGGCCTTGCTGTTGACATAATGGAAAACATAGCCAACAGGGCTGGTATGAAGGTGAAGTTTGTATATGGCAAGCCGTGGGATGATATTGAACAGATGCTTAAAAATGGAGAAATAGATGTAATACCGCTGCGTGTTGTAAACGATAAAACCGCACAACTCTTTATTTTTACGGAAAACCTTGATGCCGCCGGCATAAACTATATTGTCCGCTCTGACTACTCACCGGTTATGCCTCCAGTTGATGGAACCGTTATCGGAGTAATAAAAGAAAGCGGCGCGCATCTGTATCTCGCAAAAGAGCGTCCAGGAATCAGGATATTGCCTTTTGAAAGCCTTGAAGAGCTCCTGCTGGCGCTGCTTTCCGGCAGGGTTGACATCATACTTACAGTTGGGGAAAACCTTTTATATAGCGCCAGGATGGCGCATCTTGAATCTCAGATCAGACTGTTATCACCACCAGTTTTTGAGTTGAAACGTGGCTTAGCATTACACCCTTCCAACAAAGAGCTTCGCGATCGCCTGAACAGGGCTGAGCTTGAATTCAGTAAAAGTAATGACGCGAAGGAGATTTATAAAAAATGGCTTTCACACGAACATGAAGGGTTCAGCGTCAGAGAGATAACTATTGCTGCATCAGTAGTCGGTGCTTTTATCATGCTGCTGCTTTTATGGCATTATCTGTCGTTGCGTAAAATGGCAAAAAAACTGGCATCCGAGAAAAAATTCATCCGGGACATCATCAACTTCATTCCGGACCTTATCTTCTACAAGGACAAAAACAGCGTATATCTGGGCTGCAATAGCTCCTTTGCTGAAAAATTCATCGGTCGGAAACAGGAGGATATTGTCGGCAAAACCGATCTTGATTTTATAGGTGATAAAGAACTTGCTGATTTTTTCAGACAGAAGGATCAGGAGGCGATGCTTGACGGAGTACCTCGAAGTAACGATGAAAGTATAACCCTGGCAGACGGCTCTTCAATTGTGGTTGAAACCACCAAGAGTCCCTTCTTTGATACGAATGGACAACTTCTCGGTCTTATCGGGGTGGCGCGTGATATCACAGAACGCCATAAAATGTCGCAGAGGCTCCTCTCCAGTGAAAACAACTTCAGAACCTTCTTTGATTCCATAGACTATTTCCTGTTTGTGCTTGACATGGATGGATTGATGATCAGGGTAAATCATACTGTTATCAACCGTCTGGGTTACAACGAAAAGGAGCTTATAGGCGCTAACGTCCTGATGCTTCATCCGGAAGAACGCCGCGAGGAGGCAGGAAGAATAGTGCAGGAGATGCTGAACGGCACTGTAAACTTCTGCCCGATTCCGCTCTTATGCAAGGACGGCACGTTAATTCCGGTTGAAACCAGGGTGTTCCCCGGCGTATGGAATAACGGACCAGCGCTTTTTGGCATCAGCAAGGATATTTCGGAACTTCGGGAGTCTGAAGAAAAATTTTCCCGTTCATTCCATGCCAATCCGGCGCTTATGGCCATAAGCACTATAGAGGATGGGATATATCTGGAGGTTAATGAGGCCTTCCAGAAGGTGACAGGTTATGTGAAGGATGAGGTTATAGGAAAATCGTCACGCAGCCTCAATATTTTCGCTGATTCCGAGAAGAGAATAGAGATAAGGAAGATACTCTCGGAAAAAGGTTTAGTAAGAGGCTTTCAGGTTGCGTTTAGAACAAAGTCAGGGGATATACGGCATGGCCTGTTTTCAGCAGACATAATAAAACTCCAGAATACTGATCTGCTACTGACTGTTATGCTTGATATAACAGAGAGGATAGAGGCGGAACAGCAGCTGTTGGCTGCAAAAGATGCTGCAGAAAGTGCGAATCGCGCAAAGAGCGAGTTCCTGGCCAACATGAGCCATGAGATCCGCACCCCCATGAACGGTATAATCGGCATGACCCAACTGCTCCAGTATACAGTTCTGAACGATGAGCAGAAAGGGTATCTGGATACAATCACAGGCGCCGGTTCAAGCCTTATATCCTTGATCAACGAAATACTTGACCTCTCAAAGATAGAAGCTGACAGGCTTGAGCTTGAAGAAACCTGTTTCAGTCTAAGATCATCTCTTGACAGCATAACCGCCATGCAGCTGCCCCAGGCAATCCAGAAAAGCCTTAAGTACAGTATAAACATTCAGAACAATCTGCCTGACAGCCTTATAGGTGATCCACTCCGGTTCAAGCAGATAGTGCTGAATCTGGTGGGAAATGCGGTCAAGTTTACAGAAAAAGGCTCTGTGTCCGTAACTGCAGAGGCCATTGAGTGCCAGAGCAGCAGCATAATAATTAAAATATGCGTCAAAGACACAGGAATCGGGATTCCTGAAGATATGAAGGGGCATATTTTCGAGCCATTCACCCAGGTGGATGGCAGCACCACCCGCAAATATGGCGGCACCGGACTTGGTCTTGCCATCTGCCGGCGTCTGGCCGAGCTTATGGGTGGAGGAATCAGCGTGGAAAGCGTCGAAGGGGAAGGCTCAACCTTCAGCCTGTTGCTTCCGTTCAAGGTGGATCACCATGTAACCCGGGAGGCAATGCATTTTTTCAACAATGAGCCTCCCCCCAGATCCAGCAGACCGCTCAGGATTCTTCAAGCAGAAGATAACCATGTAAACGCTTACTTTATCCAGAAACTGCTCACCAAACTGGGGCACAGCGCAAAATCGGTTGCAAACGGCAAAGAGGTGCTTGAAATACTTGGAAAAGAGGATTTCGACCTGGTGCTGATGGATATTCAGATGCCGGTTATGAATGGAGAGGAAACCCTTTCCGCCATGAGGGAAAATGAAGTGACTGCCAGTATACCGGTTATTGCAATGACAGCCTTTGCCATGAAAAGCGAACATGAAAAATTTATAAAAGAAGGTTTTAATGGCTATATCGCCAAACCGATACAGGTTAATCAGTTGGCCTGTGAGATTGAGAGGGTGGCAGAGGCAGCCTCTATTAAAGGTAGTACATTTGGATAAGGAACAGTGATGATACCGTAGAATCATAATAATTCAGGACTGTTTCCCGGATTTAGACTGAAACCACTATCGGCATTAATATTGACACAGTGTTTAAATATTTAAATCCTGCTGTAGGGGCGATCCTTGTGATCGCCCGGTTTG
>CAZXTZ010000322.1:0-3198 GCA_964643645.1 uncultured Geobacteraceae bacterium | reverse complement strand
TTGATTCATATACGGAGTAAAACAGCTATGACTTCTGAAATCATCAAAAACCTTCGAGAGATCGAACAGCAGCAACAGGTCCGAGTTCTCTACGCCGTCGAGTCAGGCAGCCGTGCCTGGGGCTTTGCCTCGCGCAACAGCGACTTCGATGTGCGGTTCATCTACATCCATCAACCTGACTGGTATCTCTCCATCCGGGAAAAACGGGATGTAATTGAGATACCGATAAACGATGATCTGGACATCAGCGGTTGGGACATCCGCAAGGTATTGGGTTTGTTTATTAAATCAAATCCGCCGCTCCTGGAATGGCTTGGCTCTCCCATCGTCTATCTTGATAATTTCCAGTTTGCAGACCGCCTGCGTAGCCTGCTGCAGGACTCCTTTTCCCCTCCACGCTGCATGCACCACTATCTGCATATGGCACAGGGAAATTACCGGGAGTACCTGAAAGGCGAGATGGTCAGGCTGAAGAAATACCTGTATGTCCTGCGCCCGATCCTTGCCTGCATATGGCTGGAAAAGCATGGAACCATGCCGCCAACCGAGTTCAGCCGCCTGCGCCATGATGCCGCCTTGTCTATCACTCTGGATAACGCCATTGAACAGTTGTTGAAGAGGAAGATGGCAGGTGAGGAACTGGATGCAGCACCACAGATACCGGTACTGAGTCAGTTCATTGAACAGCAGTTGGATCACTTCAATCTGGTTGCTGGTAAACGTCCGACACCTGTTGTTGATTATGATGTCCTTGATGCACTGTTTCGGGAGATGCTGCATGTCTGTCATCAGCCAGGTTAAATCCATATTTTCCAGTGCATACTGGCCACGGATCTGGCTTGTCGGCGGCACTGTCAGGGACATGCTGCTTGATCAGCCTGTACAGGATATTGATCTTGTTGCTGCGATTTCTGCTGCGCAACTGGAAGAGCTTGGATTCAGACCGGTTTCCCCGGTCAGCAGCTCCCCGATCTGGTTCAGCTGTCTGCCTGATATTGGCAAGATTGAGATAACAGTCATACAGGAACCGTCACAACTTGAGCATGACCTTCGTCGTCGGGATTTCACCATAAACGGGCTTGCCATGAGCCTTGACGGAGAACTTGTTGACATGCTCGGCGGGCAGCAAGAGCTTGCAGCAAGACAGTTGCGCCCCTGCTCGGAAAGTTCGCTGAAGGATGATCCGATCAGAATATTCCGGGCTTTCCGTTTTGCCGCTGACAGTTGGGATCTGCATACTGAAACAGTGCAGCAGCTTGACAGTCAGACATGGGAGGATGCGCTCGGCGTCATACCTGTTGAGCGGTTCAGCAGAGAGTTGCAGAAGGCTATTGCCATGAGCCGGTCGGAACGGTTCTACAGTTTGATGCTGCAGCACAGGGTTGGGGAATGTTACCTGCCTGAGCTGTTCAAAATGCCAGATATTCCGGCAGGCCCTCCGCAGTACCATCCGGAGGGAGACCTCTTCACCCACTCGATGCAGGTTATGCAGCGGGTGGTGAGCAAAACATCTGACCCGCTGGCCCGTTTCTGCGGATTTTTTCATGATCTGGGCAAACTCTCAACCGATCCGGCACTCTATCCCAGACATCATGGACATGACGAAGCAGGCTACGGGCCTGCCTTGAAAATGTGCCAGCGATTAAGGCTGCCCGCTTCATGGCAAAAGGCATTGGCCTTTACCTGCCGTCTGCATACCAAAGCCAACAACTGGGATAAACTGCGCAGCTCAACCAGAATCAGGCTGGCTGAACAGGCAGCCAGGGCAGGCATAGCTGAAATTCTCCAAATGGTCTCATCAGCAGACAAACCAGACGGCTCAGGTATGAATTCCTGGGAGACAGCGCTCCGGATAACTGCCATGACAACTGTAGAACTGGGTATTGATCAAGAGATCTTCTTGCAGATGCCGCTTCACCATCGAGCCAATCGGATTCTTCACAAGCGGATTCAGCGCCTGCGAGAGGAGATCTGCAGACCATGACCGATGTTGCTGCTTGAGTGGATTCATCTGTTTGTAATTCAGATAAATGGTGCTAAAAGAAAAGAATTAAATAATTTTTTGCCATAAAATGTGCTGAAAAGGAGATTGGAGATGAACTATCTGATTGTTCTTGCTATCTGTCTTTTGATGTTTGTATCAGCTCCCTTTACTTATGCTACTGATCCGGGCTGGCCCCGCGAGCAGATTCAAAACGGTAACAGGCTGCTGATATATCAGCCCCAGATTGATAGCTGGACTGATTACAGGAATCTTGATTTCCGCATGGCAGTTACCATGACACCTGCATCTGGGGCTGAAGTTGTTGGGGTGCTGGAGATGCATGGCCAGACGGTTGTTGATTATGACAGCAGGCTGGTTATGCTGAGCGGACTGAAGATAAAGAGAACAAGATTCCCATCACTTGATGAGGCTTCCGCTTCAAAAATGGAGCAGCTTGCAAAGACATTCATACCGCAGACAATAACCATATCCCTTGACAGGCTGGCGGCGTCGGTTCCCAAAAAAAATGAAAATCTTAAAGGGGTTGAGCTCAGGAATGACCCTCCTGCTATTTTTGTTACATACCAGCCTGCAATCCTTCTTGATATTGATGGCGAGCCTGTTCGTGCCGCCATTGCCAGGACCGGACTTGAGTATGTCATAAATACCCGGTGGCCATTGTTTTTCGATAAGACATCCTCAGTATATTACCTGTTGGCCGGCGAACAGTGGTTGCAGGCAACAGATCTGCAGGGCCCATGGTCTGCTGCAATAAAACTGCCTGGCGATATGAAGAAGCTTGCTAAGATTGACCAGTGGAAGTACTTGAAAAAATATATTCCGCCTGCTGCCAAATCGGACAAGGTTATTCCCAGGGTTTTCTACAGCACAGCTCCTGCAGAGATCATTTATATTGACGGCAAACCATCATACACAAGTGTGCCTGAGACTCAGCTCCAGTATGTTTCAAACACAACAAGTTATATCTTTTTTCACACACCAACCGGCCAGTATTACTACCTGACCTCGGGCCGCTGGTTCAGCGCCTCCAGCCTTGCAGGCCCATGGAAGTTTGCAACCCCTGATCTTCCACCGGATTTCAGGCTGATTCCCTCTTCAAGTCCGGCATCCCAGGTTCTTTCTTCGGTGCCAGGCACTGAAGAGGCAAAGGATGCAGTGCTGCTGGCCCAGATTCCTACAACCGTTGTTGTAAA
>CAZXTZ010000321.1:0-3217 GCA_964643645.1 uncultured Geobacteraceae bacterium | reverse complement strand
TTTCAGCATTGGCAAGAGGTCGAAAATGAAAAGATCTTCTGATTTCGGCATTGTAAAGCTATCCGTATCAACGAATACTTTATGCGATTTCACCAATAAATCTAAATCAATGGCTTGTAACAAGTCTTCATCTTTAACTTCATACCCTAGTGCAAAAGCTTGAGACCCACTTGAATCATGAAGTTCAATGTTTTCAGGCTTTACTGTTTTGTTATTAAGAAGTTTGTTAAGAGCATTATAGGCACCATCAAAGATCATCTGGCAAAGTATTCTTGGATCTTCAGAGAAATCAAGAAAAGCAGGTGTGTGTTTTTCAAGAATCTCTTTTTGCCATGCGGCAAGCCTCTCATCCTGAGCGTAACCACCGAATTTGTTGTCTTTATGTACCTTGCTTATGAAAAACGGAAGCACGATAGTTTTAGATGTTTCGGAAATAGCGCTCTGGTACTCTAGATGAGTATAACTGCATTCTTCTCCGGGAGGAGTACCACCATAGGTATCACCTAGCAGCAAAATCATTATCTCCGATTTTTTTACAGCTGCCAGGCATTTACCTAGCGGTGGCGAAGAATCTACAATTCCATCATTCAAATCTACAGCTTGGAGAGGAGTTACTGGAAAATTATTGATTTTTTGGGCAAGAAGCAACCGCAAATCAGCAAACTCATCAAATCTTGAGGCTATGAATATTTCGGTTTTGGTTACTGCCATATCGCCCCCATGGTGAAAAGTTACTACATCGAAAGCAGGTTCAATATTTTGCCATGCGCGGCAGAATCAACTTTCATTGCATTGACAAGCATTCCTAGCTGTTTCCTGGTGCTGACTATACTGTCAGTCTGAGTTTTGAATTTTTCAAATGCAGAGGAATATAAATCAAAAGCGCCAGCAGAGTCCTTGATCAAAAATTTAGCCTCTGCAAGTGTGACCATATCCCAGTAGTTGAGATCATAACTTCCTTCTGTATTCTGTCGGATCATTTTGCGGCGGCGTTCGAGAATCCCTTTTACTTCGCGGGCAGTTTGTATTGACACCGAATTATTACCAAGCATGAGAGCTGTTGAAGCGGTGTTGATGCCAAGATAGGTGTTGCTGTTTCTGCTGTTTCGCCATCCAGAGCAATAGATTTCATGGCTCTTCTTCAGCCAGCTATCCTTTTGTGTCTCCTGCCAAAGCCGCTTGTAAACACCGGCAAGAATTCCGACTGTCTCATCATCAGGACGTGCGTACCTGTCGTTTTGCTGTCTGGAATATTCTGCTTCCAATATCTGCAACGCTTCATGCAGTTCACCTTTCCTGCTCAGAAGCAACCCTTTGAGTTGAGAAAACCTGTTCTTCAAAGCCCCCTTTTGTCGATCTGCAGATGACTTCAGAGCAGAGACAAGTCGTTCTGCAGATGCGTGATCGCCCAGAGCGATAAATATTTCTATCAACAACAGAGGAACAGTAAAGTTCTCAGAAAAAAGTCTGAGATACTCCTGTTCCCGCTTGGCGAAGATCACCTTTAACCTGTCCGGATTCAACCTGCTGCTGTCAAGGGACCATGCCAGATTCAGCAGCAGATCATCGGATGCAGCCGGGTTCTGGCTCCTGAAAATTGATTGCAAACGTGGTCCTTGGGGAAAACTGCAAAAATACCAGATAAGGACAAACTCCAGAAAGGTCATGGCGCAGTCAGCCTCTTTCCGGCTTATTCGCCTCAGTTCGTGGCGGGCGTCATTACCTAAAAGACGTAAACCTTTGGCCCAGTAATAACTGCTCTGCCGAAGCAGGTTGTAGTCATGGAGCTGTTGCTCCATATCGGAAAGCACAGGCTGCCTTCTGCCTGCTGGTGTGGCGGTATTCATCCCGAAGAATTGCCGATAAGCCTCTTTGATCACCGCTTCCAGAATCCGGGCACAGTAAAAGACAACTGCCTCGCTGGCTCCTGCCGCATTCACCTTGCCAAGATTGCGCAGATCGTTTTCCAGGGTAACGCCTTTTAGCTTGTGAGAAAGAACTTCCGAACGCAGGTTCTCGGTTGTTGTACTCATATAGATCCTCTACATATGGGAATAAGGATATCGTAACGGTTGGAGCATGATCTGCTCACAGCACGAAAGACTTTTGATATTTGGGCAGAAAATGGTGCAGGAAGTTTATTACTGGAATCAGGTTTGAATGAGTTTGAGTAACCGGTGAGTAAGATTTTGTTCAGGCAGTCCAGTGTCTGCGGATCTGGCAGGGTACGGTGGCCGGTGATGCCGATAGGGATGCAATATGGAATACAAGATGGCGTTTGCTGTGGGGTTTTCATGTTTAAGCGCCACAGCATTTTTTGTATTTTTTGTTACTGCCACAAGGACAGGGATCGTTACGAGCGGTTTTATCCGAATGAGCTGGTGCTGACCTTCGTCCGCTATCACCCCCAGACTCTGAGGCTTGGTTCACTCGTGCCTGAGCTTTGTTCCCTTTACCAAGCCTATATTGCACTTCTGCAAGCTCTTCACGACAAAGTTTACTATTTGGATGATCAAGGCTCAAATATAATGTTAGCGCTTGTTGATACAAAGGTTCAGCTTCGGCTAAACGACAAGTTCCAGCTAACACTAACGCTAGATCATGAATACTATTAGCAACTTCAGGAGAATTAGGGCCAAAACACAGCTTGTATATTGTCAGTGCGCGTCGTAACAAAGGTTCAGTTTCTGACAATAGGTTGCTTTTTATCAATAATATAGCCTGCCGTTTAAGATTATTGGCAACGAAAGGATGTTCAGTACCAAGATTTTTTTCGAAAATTGTCTGTGCCTGGTAGCACAACTGCTCAGCTTCAGCTAGCCGGTTGGTTCTCATTAGAAAGCCAGAGTAATTATCCAGTACCTTGGCTAAATCTGGATGATCAGGCTCGACATTCTGTTTGATGATATCCAGTGCACGGCGGTAGAGTGGTTCAGCTTCAGCGAAGCGTTCTGTTGCTGTTAAAAGCAATGCGAGGTTTTGAAGTGTTCCAGCCGTAGACTGAGGATCGGGATCAGTGTCTTGTCCAAATATTTCCAATGCACGACGGTATAATTGTTCAGCCTCTGCAAAATGATTGGTCTTTCTCAAAAATTCAGCATAATTATTTAAGCTTGTAGCCATAGCGGGATGATTCGGTCCAACATCTTGCTCAATTGCATCCAGCATATGGCGGTATAAAGGCTCTGCTTCAGCAAAACGACTGATATCAGCCAAT
>CAZXTZ010000320.1:0-3311 GCA_964643645.1 uncultured Geobacteraceae bacterium | reverse complement strand
ATGACAAACGTCCTGAATGAAGTTATGCAGATGTTTATTCATGACACCGGCTTCCAGTATATTACCGGGCCGATGCTGATCATGTGGGCAATCTGCGGGCTATTGTTTTATCTGGCCATAAAGAAGCAGTATGAACCTCTATTACTGCTGCCGATCGCCTTTGGTGCCCTGATGGCCAATCTTCCCACCAGAGCGTTATATGATGGTGGCTGGACCCTGGATGGCATGTTTCACCCAACTGCCGGCCTCTATTTCTTTATCAGCCAGGGAATCCATCTGGAACTTTTTCCGCCGATTATCTTTCTGGGGGTAGGGGCATTGACCGATTTTGGCCCCTTGATAGCCAACCCCCGTACCCTGCTTCTGGGCGGCGCTGCACAAATCGGGGTCTTTGCAACCATGCTCTGCGCTGTGCTCTCAGGCATGTTCACTTTGGGAGAAGCTGCCTCTATCGGCATCATAGGTGGAGCTGACGGCCCCACCTCCATCTTTCTGGCAAACAAGCTGGCGCCACATTTGATCGGCCCGATTGCGGTGGCTGCCTACACCTACATGAGTCTGGTGCCGCTTATCCAGCCGCCTATCATGCGGGCGCTTACAACCGATGCAGAACGAAAGATCAGGATGAAAAGTCTGCGCAAGGTCAGCAAGCTGGAACGGATTGTGTTTCCCTTGGTGGTCATGGTGCTCTGCATCATGGTGGTACCCGATGCATCCGCTCTGGTAGCAATGTTGATGCTGGGCAATATACTGCGTGAATCAGGGGTAGTAGACCGCCTGGTTAAGTCTTGCCAGAATGAGATAATCAATGTCACCACAATCTTTCTTGGCACAGCGGTGGGAATGACCATGCAGGCTGAAATATTCCTGCGTCCTACCACCCTGGTGATCATCGCTATGGGGGTTGTTGCTTTTGGTGTTTCTACTGCTGGCGGGGTCGTAATGGCCAAGATCATGAACAAACTTTCCCCCAATAATCCGGTCAATCCGCTGATCGGTTCAGCCGGAGTTTCTGCCGTACCAATGGCCGCAAGGGTAAGTCAGAACATAGGGGCTGAATATGATCCGCAGAACTATCTGCTGATGCACGCCATGGGCCCAAATGTGGCCGGGGTAATCGGTACCGCAGTAGCTGCAGGGTATATGATCAGTCGTCTGGCTGGTCAGTAGACTCTTAAAGGTTATATTTCAGTTTCTACAGTCAAAAAGCTTTGCTTATGACGGGTTGTGTGGCGCTACATTTGCTATTTCAAGGAACATTGCCAATAAGTTTATGCAAAACAAAATATTGAATCAGTTCGATGAATAGCTATCACAAATTCTTGTATTTAAATTTTATATGTACCAATTTGTTGCATTAAATAAAATTTGCTGGTATATAACAAACTTCATTTCGGAGCGTAGCGCAGCCTGGTAGCGCACCTGCCTTGGGAGCAGGGGGTCGAACGTTCGAATCGTTTCGCTCCGACCAATAAAAAAAAGGACTTAGCCAAATCGGTTAAGTCCTTTTTTCTTGCCGGGGGTACTTTCACGCAAAACAGCTCCAAGTTAAGTTGTACAGTTAACGCCACAACTTCGTATTCTCATCGTATCGCTTGGGTCATTTTAACTTGCACCTGTATCAGCAGACCACTTGCGAATAGCCAGAGCTTCCTTCTCTGAAATGCCCAGAGAGAGAAGAAACGTATGGTGTGCTTCAGGTTCTCTCAATTCAAACTCGACATGCAGTTGCTTCATGGCGTTATCATCCATTCCGGCAGCACGGAGCATCGAGACAAACATTTCCTTATCAACTGTGTTCTTCGGTCCACCTTCCCCCTGTAGCTTTAGCATTCCGGTCAGCAGGCGCTGTTTTGTAATCAAGGCACTTATCTCCTTGCCAATCTCAGTCAGGCGGCGCTGGAGGACAGCGGTTGTATTATCTCCGGCAGCTTCAAGGATAGCTCGTATCCCGTTAATATCCATTCCAACTTGTCGTAAAGAACAAATTGAACTTAATCGTTCCCTGTCGGTTATAGAATAGCAGCGGTAATTTGCGTTACTTCGCCCTGAAGGTGTAAGTAAACCTATTCGATCGTAATACAGCAAGGTGCTTCGTGATAATCCGAACTGTCGAGCCAGTTCAGTAATACGATACATATGAGCTCCAAATGAATTAAAGAAGAATGGCACCCGGGAAAAAAGCCGGGTGCCAGTTATATCAGATGGATTTAGCGCGAATATCAGTAATTTTATCTGCAGACAACCCTAACCACTCCAGAAAGCTTTGATGTCCTCCAGGGTTCTCATGCTCAAATAAAGTATGCCATTTTTGCATAGCCGTATCATCCAGCCCGATATCCCGAAAACGCTTCACCCATTCTTCAACCGTGACATTGCTTTTCATTACCTTCCACCTTTCACTCATTTTTGTAGTTGCCATGGCCGTGACAAGAACAAACATAAAGTGTGAACCTGTAGACGGGTCAAGCCAAAATACTTCATTTTTATTGTACATGTCATCGTTATAATCCAGAAAACTCATTACCGAAGCGTAAGCAGGAAGCCTGGGAGAGGAACTGGGCATATATCGGCCCAGCTTGGCTAACTGCTTGCGGCCAGCCTTCCAGGCAGAGCCCACCCTGAACATGCCTTCTCATTCCGCTGGAAAGGCATCAACACCACTGAGCCGGAGTGGGTGCGGGAGAGGATTTCAGAAGAACTGGTTGCTGCCACTTACAGATATAAATAACCTTTCAATTATAAATCATCTTTAATTAAATAACGTCCGTATTATTATTTGTGTGAAGCCAGATAATAAAGTGGTTATCTATGCAAGCCAGCCACTTGATAAAAACCTTGCCGGACTGAAAGCCACAGACACCCAGGTTCCGGTAAAGGGTTGGATACGGGCAATTCGTGAGGCACTGGGTATGTCCGGCAGGCAACTGGCCCAACGGTTGAAGGTATCACAGCCCCGCATTCCGAGGCTTGAGCAGGATGAGCTGACCGGATCAGATCAGTCACAATAAAGACCATGCAGCAGGTGGCTGAGGCTTTGGGCTGCACATTTGTCCATGCCCTGGTTCCCCCTGCCTCTTTGGAGGATACCCTCACACCGGCGAAGCTGAGACCTGCCGACAAATTAAATAAAATACTGACAAAGATCATAGGATGACGCGAACCAAGCAGCAAACACTTTACTTTAAAAATATGCTTTACAAAAAAGTAAAGCGACTGTAAAAAAACAAAGTATGAATAGAGCACATGAAAAAATAGCGCTGAAGCAGATTGTGGAGCAGCTTGAAAAGCTCATCGGCAGTAGTGCGCAC
>CAZXTZ010000319.1:0-3314 GCA_964643645.1 uncultured Geobacteraceae bacterium | reverse complement strand
GCAATAACGGTGATACTGCAACAGGGCGGGCACAAGGCACCGCCCCTACAAAAAACGCATTTCTATGCCGTGCGAAGATAATTTCTGAATTTGACAATATAGCAACAGATGGTAAAATTTTCTTAACAGGAAAGGGCTGTAAATTCAATTCAGCCCCAATTCAATCCAGGAGGTTGTAAAGATGAAAAAACTATTTTTGGTGGTAAGTCTGATCCTCGCATTTGCTTCATGGTCAAATGCTGCTGATGAATACGTCCATTCGGACCAGACCCTTGACAAACATGAAGAATTCAAGGCGATGGTAAAGGACAAGAAACAGATGCCGGACTCCGTTGGCGACATGAAATCAGTAACCGGTGAGCAGGCATTTGAACTCTGGAAAACGAAAAAGGCCATCTTTATTGATACCCGCCCCAAGGCCCAGTATGACGCAGAAAAAATTCCCGGCGCAATACATCTTGATTGCGACAAGTTCATGGAAGACCCAACTCTTGCCAAGGGACTGGACAAAAACAAGCAGTATGTAACCTACTGTAGCGGAAACCTCTGCAGGCTATCCCCTATGGCCTCAGTGGCTTTGAAAAACCTCGGCTTCAAGCATGTTACCTACTACAAGGGCGGACTTCCTGACTGGAAGGCAAAGGGCTATCCGCTCAAATAAACAGGTTTTTATTCAGGCAGCGACGCCATAATGTGACGCTGCCTGTTTTTTTACCTTTTTTCTTTCCACTGCTTTTATTACGGCATTTATCGCCACCTTATCCTTTTGGCATTGCCAATAATCTTCATCTCACTACTCTTCATGGAGCTAAATATGAGTATAAAGCTAAAACTCATTCTGAATGTCTTGGTGATAGCCATTATCATCGCAGGCATTTCAGCCTCAAGCTATCTGGGGATGAAATTTTTAAGGGAAAAACTACAGTACCTTACGGAGAAGACAACCCCTTACCAGCTTAAAACCATTGAGTTCCAGAAAAGCATACAGGTTCTTACATCCGACCTCTTGAGCCTTTCCGCAGCCCAAACAACTGAATCACTCAACAAGGCAAAGGATGAAGCAGAAAAATCCGCATCAGTCATTAAAAAAGCCCAGGAAGAACTTGAAGCAATTTCAGGTGATAAGCTTAAGGTTTCTGACGAGATGCAGGTAATCTTCAACAGCCTGTATGATGTCTCAAAAAGAAAACTTGCTGCCGATGAAGAGGCTCACAAAAGCGGTGAAATATCCATTCAGAAGCTTAAAGAGGCATCTGCCAGGCTTATGGATCTTGATAAAAAGATAAAGTCACTACAGATGACAAAAAATTCACGCTTCTTTTCAGTTAAAAATGAAAGCGAGAGGGCAACATCAAAGGTAATCTCCTATGAATCTGCAAAATCGAAGATAAAAGACCTTAAGGGAGCAATTCTGTTGTCGCAGAAGCAGGGAAGCAAGGCAGACCCAAGGGCTGCGGCAAAGGCGCTGGCAACGGACAACACTCTGAGGACTAATTCCAAAATACGTGGAGAAATCAGGGCATTGCAACCTAAAATAGATGAGTACAGCAAAGCTGCAAACGAAGCTGCCGCTGTCCCTATTATGGAGAAACTGGATTCATTAAGCGCACTGATAGATGCAGAATCTGCCAAGGCAAAGGATGATGCCGCAAACGCCTCAACATCTCTTGAGACAGCTAGCACCCAGACCACAATTTCTACAAATGCCGTAATGAACATATCCGAGGTAATGACCATAGGCCTCTCAATAAAGGAGCTGGTCACCAGGCTTTTCGCAGCCCATACCGCAACAGATATTGACTCAATCCTTGAAGAGATAAATGGTCAATATGCAAGGCTTAACAAGCTTAATGCGAACGCTCTTGTGACCATTGAAAAGCTTCAGTCAAAGGATGAGTTAGCTGCATTCAAAGGTGTAATCGGAATTCTTGGGGGGATCAAAACCCTCGTTTTTGCAGATGACGGGATAGCCGCCAAGCTGAAAAACCGTATTATTCTTCAGGAAAAGGCTGTGGCTGAGATAGGAAAGCTGCGCACAATAGTTGTGGAGCAAACTGACAGCGCCAAAAAAACTGTAAATACAGCCCAGGGAGAGCAGGAAAAATCAATTAACGCCGTAAACACGATGATAAACAGAAGTATCCTGCTTATAGCCTCAACAGGATTTGGAGCCATACTTACAGGTATTCTATTTGGTTACTGGATATATCGCTCCGTCAACTCTCCTTTAAAAAACCTTATAGCCACAACCCGTCAGATCGCTTCCGGCAACCTTGTCACAAGATCAGATACAGCCAGAAGTGACGAGATAGGAGTTGTTCAGACAGCAATGGCAGAGATGACATCAAATCTGAGAGGAATTGCGGCTGAAATCGGACATGCAACGCGAAATCTGGCAGACAGCGCCAACCAGCTTTCATCAACCGCCTCAGTGATTGACAGCGGTTCCGGAGAACAGGTTTCAAGAGTAGAGCAGTCAGCCGGGGCAATTGCCCAGATGTCCGAATCGATTGATCTGGTAGCACACCATGCTTCCAACACATCAGCAGCAGCTTCCGAGATGAAAAGCACGGCTCTGAACGGCAAGGAAAAGATGCATAATGCTGTTGGAGTTCTTGAATCCTTTGCAGGGACTGTAAAATCATCTGCTGAAAAGGTTGCTGCCCTTGGTGACAAATCCAGGCAGATAGATTCAATTGTTGAGATGATCAACACAATCTCCGAGCAGACGAACCTTTTGGCGCTTAATGCCGCAATAGAAGCTGCCAGGGCAGGTGAACACGGCCTTGGCTTTGCGGTGGTGGCAGATGAAGTAAGGGCGCTGGCCTCCAAATCAGGCGAGGCAACAAAAGATATCGCCAGAACCATAAATGAGATCCAGAATAGTGTTGACGAATCAGTGCTTCTTATCAGGGAAGAGAGCGGCGCAATTGATAACATTGTAAATACGGTAAAAGCCTCAATGGAGGATCTGGATCATATTGTGGCCAGTATGGAGAGTGTACTCGAAATGATCCGCCAGATTGTCGCTGCAACTGATGAGCAGCACAGTGCATCCGGCAAACTTGCCAACAACATCGAAGGAGTTTCACAAGTTGCTTCCCATATGAAGGATGCCTTCAGAGAGATTCTGCTTTCTGCGAAAGGATTGTCTGAAACTGCGGATAAATTGAAAGATACAGCTTCATGGTTCAGGGTTTCCTGAGATTTTATTATGCATTTTTAGCTCCCCCCTTAAAAGGAATGAAGGTGGTAAACGCAAAAACAGACCGGACAACACTGGAATGAAATAAAAATAATTTATATCCGTAGGG
>CAZXTZ010000318.1:0-3319 GCA_964643645.1 uncultured Geobacteraceae bacterium | reverse complement strand
TCTGCACCCTTATATCGCTGTCGCAGATGATTATTATGTCGTGTTTTGCCTCATGGAACGCATTGATCAGGTTGGATATCTTCAGGTTGGCGCCGTGGATTGCCGGGGCGATGTTTAGCGTTATATCCATGCCGGGAAAATCGGCCATCAGCTTTCTGATAACGGAAATGGCAGGATCATCGGAGGAAGCCACTGCAAACAGAAGCTGCACAGGGGCTTCATACTCCTGGCAGCAGAAGGATGCAAAATTGTCGTAACTTCCTTCATCCATCCCTTTAACAGGTTTCAGGATGGTGATTGCTTGCCCCTTGCCCATTCTCCCTTGCCCTGCAAAGAATTTCCATCCGCACCATAGTGTCAGCAGAGAATAGGCTGTTGCGGGCAGCACAGCAATATAGGGCAGAAGGGTGTCAAGCACTGGCGGAAGTCGCTTTCTGGACAACAAGGCAGAATGGAGCGCTGTCTGATACGTTTGTCTGTCCCATCCGCCAGGCATGGAAGTTGTTTGGATTAAGGGAAGCTGACCAGGCAAGCAGCGAATCTGTCTCTGTATCGCCCCCATCATGTCCCGGATAGCAGGTTATTATGAGAATGCCGCCTGGCAGCAACAATTTGAGCGATGCGTCAAGGGCGGGGATGGTTGTTTCTGTACGGGTGATGATATTTCTGTCAGAGCCGGGCAGCCATCCCAGATTAAAAACAATGGCTTTAACAGGAGTGGCCAGATGTTCTTCAATGAGGTGGTGGCTAGAGTTGATCAGTGTCACGCGGTCAGAGAGACCGGCTTCTTTCAGTCTCTCCCCCGTCCGTTGTATTGCGAAATCCTGAATATCAAATGCCCATACATGGCCAGTTTCACCTGTCAATTCTGCCAAAAGGCGTGTGTCCTTGCCGTTGCCGCAGGTTGCGTCAATGGCAAGGTCGCCCTCCTTCAGATACTGCTGAATCAGCAGATGAACAAGTGGCACTGGGCCTCTGAGGGCTATGGGGTGACTGGTTGCTTGCATCTGGATGCAAGGGTAGCAAATCGGCTGTTGACTGCCAACAGGTTTGTTGCTGCCTGCATTGTCTGATATTTATAGGCATCTTTTGATATTGGACTTTTATTTATCAGTTTTTGCTGTAGACTTGGCACGTTACAGGAATCAAACGGGAGGTAATCTGACAGACGATGCCGGAAAAAAGAGACGATATACCAGCCGCCAGGCATGACCGCAGAACCGGACTTCGCAGGTGGGTTCCGGGTTACGGTCTCCTGCTTGACTACAGCATGGATCTCTTCAGGCAGGATGCCTTTGCAGGGCTTGTTCTTACAGCGCTTCTTGCCCCTGTGGGCATGGGCTATGCAGAAGCGGCCGGACTTCCTGCGATATACGGTCTCTATGCCACCATTGTGCCACTCATCATGTACGCGATTTTCGGGCCGAGCCGGATTCTTGTCATTGGCCCCGATTCAGCTCTTACCGCCCTTATTGCCGCCACTGTCCTGCCGCTGGCTGCGGGTGATACCGCAAGGGCAGCTTCACTTGCCGCTGTTCTGGCCCTGCTTGTGGGCGCTATATGCATAGTAGCAGGTGTTGCAAGGCTTGGATTTGTCACAGACCTCCTTTCAAAGCCTATCCGTTACGGTTATCTCAATGGTATCGCCCTTACCCTTCTGGTGGGCCAGCTCCCCAAACTGATGGGCTTCAAGACAGATGGAACAAGCATTATGACGGCTGCCTCCGGTCTTTTCAGCGGAGTTATGCATGGCAGAATGGTCTGGCCGGCATTTCTTATAGGCCTTGCCTCACTTCTTGTAATATTTGCCTGCAAGGTGTGGGCTCCGAAAGTTCCAGGAGTCCTTCTGGCTGTGGTGGGCGCTTCCATTGCCGTAAATCTCATGAATCCTGTCATGGCATCAACCATATCAATGGTGGGAGCACTTCCCCAGGGCTTGCCCGCGTTTCATCTTTCCGTAATAAACCTGAATGAATTCGGAATACTTTTTACTGCCGCTCTTGCCATAGCCCTGGTCTCAATAACCGATATGAGTGTGCTGTCCCGGATATACGCATTGAAAGGCAAATACTATGTAAACGAGAATCAGGAGCTTGTGGCACTGGGCATTGCAAACATGGCAACCGGCCTGTTTCAGGGGTTCCCTGTAAGCAGCAGCACCTCGCGTACCCCGGTTGCAGAGGCAGCGGGGGCCAGATCACAGGTAACCTGCCTTGTGGGTGCATCCGGAATAGCCCTGCTGCTGCTGTTTTCCCCGGCCCTTATGAAGTCGGTTCCCCATTCTGTACTTGGGGCTGTGGTTATCTCGGCCTGCTGGACAATACTCGAGATCAGGGAGGTTCGCAGGCTCTATCTGCTTAGTCGCGGTGAGTTTATGATCTCTATTGTCTGTTTTTCCGGGGTGGCGGCCCTGGGGGCGGTACAGGGGCTGTTCATAGCTGTGGGTATGGCCTTGATGCTTTTCGTATGGAGGGCATGGAGACCATACTGCGCGGTGCTTGGAAGGATTGATGGTCTAAAGGGCTATCACGACATAAAACGGCACCCTGAAGCGCGACGTATTCCCGGCCTTATCCTGTTCCGCTGGGATGCCCCCCTGTTCTTTGCCAATGCCGAGTTTTTCCGCGAACATATCCTGAGGGCGGTTTCAGAGTCCCCCACACCGGCAAGGCTCATAGTTGTGGCGGCTGAGCCTGTCACCGATGTGGACATAACCGCCGCTGACCTTTTGGCAGAACTGGATGATGAACTTCAGCAGTCCGGGATAGATCTCTGCTTTGCCGCCATGAAGGGGCCGACAAAGGACAGGCTGAAACAGTACGGCCTTTTCAGCAAGCTTGGCTGTGACTGC
Source organism: uncultured Geobacteraceae bacterium (assembly GCA_964643645.1). GTDB lineage: Bacteria > Desulfobacterota > Desulfuromonadia > Geobacterales > Pseudopelobacteraceae > Trichlorobacter. The sequence continues at coordinate 468 of CAZXTZ010000318.1, read as the reverse complement.
TTCTTTCCAACCATAGGCAAGGCGGTTGATTATTATGTTGAAAAATATGATGTGGAATGGCTTGACTGGGAGGAAAGGGGGACGTGGGCTTGCTGAAAATGGGGAGGCTCCTGATCTGCATCTCTCAATGAATTCCGTGATATAATGAACCGGTGTCTGTTTGGAACTGGAATTTGATGACGTAGCAATAATGCTTGCTGTTTTGGAACAGAAGGTTAAATCTGCTTTTCATGGGAAACAAACGATACACAACATTTAATGATGAACTCAGGCGGCTGTTTGGCGGTCGGGTGCGGCGTGTCTCGCTGGATGCCGGGTTCACCTGCCCCAACAGGGATGGCGCAGTCGGCTTCGGCGGATGCAGCTTCTGCGGGAGCAGGGGGAGCGCCGCTGTGGGTGTGCCTGTGGAGTTGCCTGTGGATCAGCAGCTTCAGCAAAGTAAGGAATATCTGCGTACCAAGTTCAGGG
>CAZXTZ010000317.1:0-3332 GCA_964643645.1 uncultured Geobacteraceae bacterium | reverse complement strand
TGAAAATATAGCCACTGATCTCTCATCCGGTAACGAATCTGATTCCCGCACTACAGGTCCGTCTGAACCGTTGCAGCCACCGGATGAAGAGGTTGACAACGTACTGAAGTTGCTCAATCAGGGATGTTTTGCAGAGGCTGAAGTAATTGCGCGAGGGCACACGGAAAATTTTCCAGAGAACGGAATAAGCTGGAAGCTTCTGGGGGTGCTCTGCAAACTCCAGGAGCGTATCGAAGACTCACTTAAGCCTATGCAGCAGGCCGTAATGCTGCTTCCGCTGGATGCCGGCGCGCATAATAATCTTGGTATCACCCTGACAGAGTTGAAGAGGCCGGACGAGGCATTACAATTCTTTATAAATGCATTAAAAATCAGACCTGATTATGCCGAGGCATTAAGCAATCAGGGGATTGCCCTCCATAGTCTGTCAAGACTGGAGGAGGCAGAGGCCTGTCATACACGCGCATTAATGCTCAAGCCCGATTTTGCTGAGGCACACTGTAATCTGGCTGTTACCCTTAAGGATATGGGACGTTTCGAAGAAGCGGAATCCAGCTATTACAGGGCATTGAAAATAAAACCTGATTACCCTGCTGCGCTTAATAATCTTGCCCTTCTATATAAAGAACAAGGCAAAACGATACCCGCATTGAAGCTCATAAAAAAATCCCTGCAGATAAAAGAGACAGAAGACGCCAAAAACTTATTTGTTGCCTGTGCCAAGCAGGCGCATTGCATGGATGATGACCCTGAAACTCAAGCAATTATAATTAAAGCGATAACTGAACCATGGTGCAGACCTGCTGAGTTAACCCGGCAATGCATTGACCTGCTCATGCATACCGATGAAATAGCTGGAAGTATTGAGGCTGCCCGGAACGCCTGGCCAGTTATGCTTTCACACCAGGAGTTATTCGGGGAAAGGGGGCTCCAGGCTCTGGCGGAAAATTCACTCTGGTATGCGCTGCTCACAACAGCGCCGGTCTGCGATACTGTTCTGGAGCGATTTCTTGCCATGGCAAGGAACGCTCTGCTTGATGAGGCAATAAACAACCTGACATTGGTCAATCAGGATGTTGATGTGGCAAATTTGCATTTTTACTGCTCACTTGCCTGCCAATGTTTTATTAACGAATACGTCTTCAGTTTTTCTGATGAAGAATGGGAAAAAGCGACTTACCTGCAAAGAAGAGTGGTGACTGCGCTCACAACAGAAGCAGTAATATCAACGCGTTACCTGATGATAGTTGCCAGCTACATCCCGCTCTACTCTCTCCCGGAGTCTGCACGGCTGCTTGACTTCAATTGGCCGGAAAATGTTGCTTCCGTGCTGCGGCAACAGATTTACGAACCATGGCAAGAATTGCAGGAACGATCCGCCATTCCCCAGATCACCCCGATTGATGACGATATTTCCCGTTTGGTTCAAGCTCAGTATGAAGAACATCCGTACCCACGTTGGATCAAGACTCCACTGGCGATAAAAGCCACAGGCATTACCGGATATCTGCGCCAGAAATTCCCTTTTGTTCCTTTGGAAGCTCACAAAACAGGTGGCACTGTTGAAGTCCTGATAGCCGGATGTGGCACTGGTCAGCACCCGATCGGAGCCGCTTCACGAATAAAGAATTCGCGAGTTCTGGCAATAGATTTGAGTTTGCATAGTCTTTCATATGCGCAACGCAAGACATGTGAGCTCGGAATTACTTCCATCGAATATGCCCAGGCTGATATATTGAAGCTTCCCACGCTTGGACGGCATTTTGATGTCATTGAATCCTCCGGCGTGTTGCACCATCTGGCTGATCCCTGGCGCGGATGGGACTCGCTGCTATCCATGCTTCGCCCCGGTGGATTTATGAAACTCGGCTTTTACAGCAAGATTGCGAGAAGAAACATCCAGCGGATAAGAAGCTTCATTGCAAGTCTGGGGTATGGCTCAGAAAACAATGATATCAGGAAACTCCGTCAGATTTTGATTGACGCAAGTAAAGACACGGACCTTGGCAACACCATAACATCACATGATTTTTACAGCATCAGTGCTTGTCGCGATTTGCTTTTTCACGTTCAGGAACACTGCCTGACACTTCCGGAAATCAGTCGCTACCTCCGCCATAACCATCTCACGTTTTTGGGGTTTGAAATCGATAACAATCTGCTTGCTGCCTATTTACAACGTTTTCCCAATGACCCCGCCGCAACGGATCTTGAACAGTGGCAGATATTCGAAAACGAGCATCCGGACATATTTACAGGCATGTATCAATTCTGGGTTCAGAAACAGTATTCCAACGGAGCTATAATGGAAGAAATTGATCATGAATTTGAAATAATAGCCTCCAATATAGATAAAATTGAAGGCCACCTGATGGAGGGGCAGGATAAACGGCTCTATGCTTTAGCCAGATATCTGCCTGATGATGCGACTATACTGGAGATAGGGTCGTTCAAGGGAAAATCAACTGTTTCAATGGGTTATGCCTGTAAAGGGACTCGTAAAAAGATATATTGCATTGATACGTTTAATGGAAACGATTCTGATTTTAACGATCGCGGTTTTTTTGAAGAATGGCGTCGTGCCATAGCGGAAAACGGACTTGAAGAGTATGTGACGCCACTGCCTGGGCTTTCCGCTCAGGTACTTGTGGATTGGAATGACATTACAAACGGCCTGAAAGCAGATCTTGTGCTTATAGATGGTTCCCATCAGTTTCTCGATGTCTTGAATGACTTTTACCTGGTGTACCCGCTCCTTAAGATCGGTGGCATCTGTGCGTTTCATGATGTCGTGCCCCAATGGCCAGGCCCATACAAAGTATGGCATGAAATTGCCGGCCCGCTACTTGAGGATCATATATCGTACCTGTCTTTAGCCTGTGGAAGAAAGACCAAGGAACTGCCCCGTTGGGCAGACCTGTATATTAACAAGCTGCTTTTTAAGGAGTAGAAAACATTATGCGTCCTATTTTTGCTTCAGAGTTTATTCAGATAGATATAACAAACCACTGCTTTCTCAGTTGCCTCTATTGTTCCAGATACAACAGACATATTCGCCCGGACCAGCGGACACATATGACATTGGAACAAGTGAGCGCTGCATTGGATTCACTGCGTATCTGGCCAGGGAAAATTGGTATTATAGGGGGTGAGCCGCTCCTGCATCCTGATTTTATTGAAATCTGTGCTTTGCTCCGTAAGTATTTTAAAATGGAGAAGCTTGGTTTATGGACATCTGGAGGGAAAAATTATCAACCATATAATAAGATAATAGACCAGACGTTCAATTTTATTGCTTACAACGAACATAACAAAGAACAGCTTGAAAGCTG
>CAZXTZ010000316.1:0-3334 GCA_964643645.1 uncultured Geobacteraceae bacterium | reverse complement strand
CCCCATTGCTGTTTTTTTAAGCAGCCTAAACAGAGTATTTCTCCTTGATTTTATCCTCTCTATTGTGTAGACAATATTCTCGCCTGAAAAGTCTGCTTTACCTGTCTTGAGTCCTTGTTTTGTTTAAGTAAATTTTATTTTAACTAAAATTCTGGTGCTGATATGAAGAAGAAAAAAATGCTCATCTCGCAGGAGACCATGGATCTTGACATGGTGCGCAAGGTTGAGCAGCTTTCCGGAACTTCGGTGCGCCGCTGTTTCCAGTGCGGCAAATGCTCAGCAGGATGCCCTATGGCTACCTTTATGGATCATCCGCCAAACCGGATCGTCAGACTGCTGCAGTTAGGCCAATGGCAGAGGATTCTGGCAGGCCGTTCAATATGGTATTGTGTTTCATGCGAAACCTGTTCAACCCGATGTCCCAACCAGGTTCATCTGGCCTCAATAATGGACGCTCTGCGTAAATTGTCCTGGGATCAGGACGGCCCTTCAAAAGAGAGTTACGTACAGCTTGCCAACAAGCTTTTCCTGCAGAATATCCGGACATATGGCCGTCAGTATGAGATGCGACTGGCAGCTGTTTTCAATGTTAAATCTGGTCAGTTTCTTAAGGATATGCTGCTGGGGCCAAAACTTCTGAGTAAAGGAAAACTTAAGGTTTTTCATCAGAAGAACAGGAATATCGCCGAGGTGGAAAAGATATTCAGCCGTATTGAAGAAATGCGTCGTAAAGGGGAGGCCCTGTGAGCGTTTTAAGCTATTCCTACTATCCTGGCTGCTCACTCCACGCATCAGCCTCCGAATATGATCTTTCAACCAGGGAGGTCTTTGCATCCCTGGGAATCGGCCTTGAAGAGATCCCTGACTGGATCTGCTGCGGCGCAACACCTGCCCATAATGTTGATGAGCTACTCTCCCTTTCTCTTTCTGCAAAGAATCTTGAACTTGCAGAACAGGTGCCGGGTGATATGGCCGTGGCCTGTGCTTCATGCTTTTCTCGTCTGAAGTTTGCCCAGCACATACTTGGAGAGAACGAGACAAAAAGAAAGCTTGTTGAAAAGGCGATTGACGGGCCGGTGCACCTTGAGCGGAGAGTAAAGCATCTCCTTGAAATACTGGTTCGTGACTATGGTCTGGAGCAACTTTCATCAGTGGTGAAAAAACCGCTTTCCGGGTTGAAGGTGGCCTGCTATTACGGCTGCCTGCTGACCCGCCCGACGGATGTGCCGAACCTTGACTGTACCGAGGCGCCTACCATTATGGAAAAGGTTATGGAGGCTGTTGGAGCAGAAACCGTTCCATGGACCCATCGCCTTGAGTGTTGCGGCGCAAATTTCACTCTCTCACGTCCACCGGTGGTGCAGCAGTTGTCCAATGCTGTATTGGATTCGGCCAAGGCGGCAGGTGCAGACTGTATTGTGGTGGCCTGTCCACTCTGTCACGGAAATCTTGATATCCGTCAGAAAGAGATTGAAGGGATCTATGAGACCAGCTTTGGCCTGCCTATCTTCTATCTGACCCAATTGGTGGGGATTTCTCTGGGGATTTCGCTGGAGAGGCTTGGCCTTGATGCACTTATTGTAAGCCCCCGGAAATTGCTGAAAGAGAAAAATCTGAGTTAAGGCTTTGTAATGCTGCGTTGTCTGATAATTGAAGATGATGAGATGAGTCGTGAGTTGCTGGCTCTTCAGATGGAACCATTTGCAAAATGTGATCTTGCTGTCAATGGGCGGGAAGGGCTTGATAAATTCAAGGCCGCTCTGGAGGCAGATGATCCTTACCAGCTGATACTGCTCGATATTCTGATGCCGGAGATGGATGGACTTGAGGCCGCCAGGTTGATCCGTTCATTTGAAGAAAACCATGGAATCAGCATTGAACGTGGAGTTAATATTATTGTTATGTCATCTCTTAACACTCCATCTGATGTGATACAGGCATATGTGGCTGCCCAGTCTGCGGCTCACCTGATAAAGCCGGTACAACCGAAAAAACTTGTCAAAACATTGCGTAAACTTGAACTGATCCCTGCGGAGAGTGCCTAGATGTCCCGTATCGGTGTCTTTATATGTCATTGCGGCGAGAATATCTCCCGCACGGTTGATGTTGAGCAGGTGGCTGCCCAGGCGTCAAAAATGCCGGGTGTGGCCTTTGCCACGGATTACAAATACATGTGTTCCGACCCAGGCCAGAATCTGGTAAAGAACGCTATTGTTGAACAGCGTCTGACACATGTTGTTGTTGCAGCCTGTTCACCCCGTATGCATGAGCGAACCTTTCGCAAGGCTGTTGAGCAGGCCGGCCTGAATCCATTCCTTTGTGAAATGGCCAATATCCGCGAGCACTGTTCCTGGGTCCATGAAGACCGGGATGAGGCGACCCACAAGGCAATTGAAATTGTCGGGATGCTTGTGGAACGGGTAAAAAAGAACCGGGTGCTTCCAACCATTACGGTTCCTGTTACCAAGCGCGCCCTCGTAATCGGCGGCGGTATTGCAGGAATACAGGCGGCATTGGATATCGCCGATGCGGGGCATCAGGTTGTGCTGGTTGAGCGAGAACCCTCCATTGGCGGCCATATGGCCCAGCTTTCTGAAACATTTCCAACACTTGATTGCTCACAGTGCATAATGACACCTAAAATGGTGGATCTTGCAAATCATCCCAACATTACCCTGCACAGCTACAGCGAGATCGAACAGGTGGATGGCTACATCGGCAACTTTCAGGTTACAATCCGCAAGAAGGCCCGATCTGTTGATGAAGATAAATGTACCGGCTGCGGTGTCTGCATGACCAAATGCCCACAGAAGAAGATTCCAAACAGCTTTGATTGCAACCTTGGCACGCGCAGCGCAATCTATGTGCCATTTCCACAGGCAGTGCCCAATGTGCCGGTGATTGATCGTGACAACTGCACCATGTTCAAAAGTGGTAAATGCGGGGTGTGCCAGAAGGTCTGCGGCCCGGGAGCAATAGACTTTGAACAGCAGGACAGGCTTGTGGTGGAGCCGGTGGGGGCTATCGTGGTTGCCACCGGGTTTGAACTTTATACCATTACTGAAAAGGCCAAGGGGTCACCCATAAAAGGCTACGGAGAGTTTGGACATGGCAAGATCCCTGATGTGATTGACGGTATGACTTTTGAACGTCTTGCCTCAGCATCAGGCCCAACCGGCGGAAAGATCCTGCGACCGTCTGACGGCAAGGAGCCTAAGCAGGTTGTGTTCATCCAGTGTGTCGGTTCCCGTTCGCGCGAAAAGGGAATCTCCTACTGTTCCAAGATCTGCTGCATGTACACAGCCAAGCATACCATGCTCTACCACCACAAGGT
>CAZXTZ010000315.1:0-3353 GCA_964643645.1 uncultured Geobacteraceae bacterium | reverse complement strand
GATAAAATCAAGGAGAAATACTCTGTTTAGGCTGCTTAAAAAAACAGCAATGGGGCCCACAGAAACTGCGGACCCCATGCTTTCAGAAATTTACTGATTTAATCTGATCCAGCTAAACCTTCTACTTCAATGGATAAGGGTTAGCGTCATATCCAAGGGCTTTCCAGTTAAGACGTCCTTTTTCTCCATGGCAATCACTACACTTGAGAGCCTTATCCTTCGGAGTAACCATATGGTTTACAGGCCACACCATTGAAGTCTCAACAAACCCGTACTTGCCACTGTATGCCTGACCGGCTGCTCTCATTCCTGCAGAAATAGCCAGTTCCCAGTTAAACTTCTGCCAGTAGGCATCGCTTCCCGGAGGACCAAACAGCTGCGCATATGCTATGGTGCTGTTACCAACATCATATGGCTGCTTTCCACGCATAATCTTGAAGGGGAAGATCTTGGCGTTAGGATCTTTCCGGTCACCACGTGGGCTGTTAAGCTTTACAACACCACCGCGTGGATCAATCTTGTCGCCAGCGATGTATCTCTCGATTGAACCATTATACCAGTAGTACTCAGGCACAACGTCCTTCTCCCACTTGAATTCGCCTTTTGCCTTGTCGTATGTCTTCTCGCCGTACTTGTCCTTGGCGATCTCTTTCCTGTTCTCACCGGCCTTTGACCAATCCCACCATGTCTTTGTTGGAAGAACCTTTGCAAAGGTAGGGATATGGCAAGTCTGGCAGGCAACTTTCTCGGCATGCTTGTTCAGACTGGTATTCTTGTGCACTGTTTCACTGTGGCAGTCAGTACATGAAAGCTGACGTGGAGCAGCAAAACCACATGTTGTGGAGGCAAGCTCACCCTTCATCTTATGGTCAGTACTCTTGTGGCAGCTCTGGCACTTCATGTCGGACTTCCCACCCATGTGGACATCAAGATCACGGGAAGGCTTGACCATTGCGCTGTCAAGATCGCCATGCTTAACGCGGTCTCCACCACCGCCGTAGAAGTGACATGCACCGCAGTTTTCTCTTGATGACGGTTGAACATTCTGGGCAACCTTCACAAGATCAACAGGCTTCCATACTACACCTTTAGGGAATTCCTTCTTTTCACCAGGATATACCGGGTGACCTGCTCCGGAGGGAAACTTTTTGTAGGTTCCGGTTGAGTCATGACATACGAGACAGTCAATGTTTTCTGCCTTGCTGAAGTCAAACTTTCCGTCTTTCCAGCCATAACCGGCGTGGCAGCTTGTGCAACGGGACTCATTACCAGGTAATGCAATACAGAAATTGTTAATGGCGTTGTTCTTACCAAGAACCACCTTCTTGCTGTTTACAACCTGCTCTTTCGAGAGAGTCCAGTGAGTTGTCCTCATAAAGGCCCGTGCGACCTTCATATGACACTCAAGACACTTCTTTGTTACATCCGGACCGGTTTTAAAAGGCCCCTTGCCCACATACTCGGCGTGGTTGCTTGCTGACGCCACTGAGGCCAACACAAAACAGAAAAGCGCCGTCATAGCCAATACAATTCTTGCCATAAATCCCCCTTTCTTTATTAACGCACATTAGGTGCGCTTAATCATTCAAATATATGAATATATTTCAGTTTTTGCGTATAGCTCTTTTTACATTTTTTACTGCACAAGAGTCAACACAAAAAAGGAGAGGCACTAAGCCCCCCCCAGAAAAAACAGATATTAAAATCAAAAGCGGTCTACCTCTTTATGGGATCACCAGAATATCCAAGTGCTTTCCAGTCGAGACGTCCACCTTTTTCATGATGACAGTCAACACACCTCAAGGTTTTATCAAGAGGTGCGACCTGATGGTTTATTGGAATAGCCATGGAAACCGCAGCAAAGTCAAACTGGCCGCTGTACGGCTGCCCTGATTCAGCCATGCCGGAGGCTATTGAGCTGCCCCAGTCAAAATTATTCCAGACATCAGACGAATAATCTGGATTCCCGTACAAATTTGCAAAAACCATAGTCAGATTCAGTCTATCAAATGGCAGTTTCCCCCTCATAACCTTGAAAGGCATTATTTTCGAGTCAGTATCATGCTTTCCACCAGCAGGATGTAAAAGCCTCACAACTGACGAGGGGTCAATTTTTTCACCGGACAGATATCTTTCGACTTTTCCATTAGACCAGAAGTACTCAGGGACAACATTCCTTTTCCACTCAAAACTGCCTGAACTCTTGTCAAACACCTTCATCCCATACTTGTCATCTTTTATAGTATCAGGTTCTGGATTGGTGCCAACTGTTGACCAATCCCACCAGATCCGTGTTGGAACAGACTTGGCAAACGTGGGTATATGGCATGTCTGACAGGCAATTTTGACAGAATGTTTGTTATACATGGCGTTCTTATGTGGCTGTGCTTTATGACAAGGAACACATGAAAGCGGGCGAGGTGTACTGCCAACAGGGGAGGTAAGCATTGAGGCACCCGACAAAGTATGGTTCTTTCCCTTATGACACGAGATGCAGGTAAAGCCGAGTTTTCCTATATGCACATCAAGCTCTGGAGAAACTTGCGATTTTGTTTTTCCGGAATCAGCCATACCTGACTCAAGGTCGCCATGCTTTAGATTATCACCATTGCAGGCATAAAAATGACAGGATCCGCATGCGGAACGACCTGGCAAACCAACCGATTGTGCCGCTTTAAGGAGATCTGTTTGCCCTCGGCTTCCAGCAACATCACCAGGCAAGCCTTTATTTTTATTGTATGCCATCCTTTTCGCATGGCAGACAAGGCAATCAATCATTTGCGGATTTTTGTATTCAAAATCAGCGTTCTTCAGGCCATATCCCGGATGACAAGTCACGCAATTCTGCAAGGATGAGTGTAATCCGATACTGAAAATACTGGTGGCCCTGCTTTTGGAAACCGGAACCTTTTTTACGTCTTTTTCATTTTCTTTCAATAACTTCCAGTGAGCAGTATTCATGAAGGCTTTCGCCTCTTTTTCATGACACTCCAGACACTTTTTTGTAACATCAGCAGGAGTATTGAATGGTTCTGTAATAAAATCAGAATGATCAGTTGCTGCAAGGATCGGGTTTATAAAAACAGACAAAGCAAGCAAAACTGTAATCGCTGATGCACCCCACCGAAAGCCCATGAGAAAAATCCCCTTACAAAACTAATTTGTGAAAGCTTTATTCTTCATTACAAGGTAAGAATCAGACAAGTCAAGGGTTTCTAAAATTAGAGCCAACCATAAAAACAACTCACAGTTTTTATCCTTGACATTATTTGATAGGCCGTGTTAGTAAATTCGTCGCTTCATTCCCCAGTAGCTCAGTCGGTAGAGCGGGTGACTGTTAATCACCATGTCCG
>CAZXTZ010000314.1:0-3357 GCA_964643645.1 uncultured Geobacteraceae bacterium | reverse complement strand
TCCACGCTGCCGCAGGTGATAAATTTGAGAACCTCACCGCTGCCTGACATTAGAAATAACCCTCACGTTTTTTCTTTTCCATGCTGCCAGCCTGATCAAAGTCGATCAGGCGTCCGCAACGTTCGGATGTATCAACTGCTTCCAGTTCGGCAATTATTTCCTCGACAGTTATTGCTGTTGACTCAACAGCAGCAGTAAGGGGATAACATCCCAAGGTACGGAAGCGAACCATCCTGAACTCAGCTGTTTCTTCTGGCAGAAGCTGCATACGGTCGTCATCAACCATAAGCAGTTGTCCATCTCGTAGTATTACCGGCCTTTTCTCTGCAAAGTACAGTGGCACAACTGCAATGCTTTCCCGTGCGACATAACGCCATACATCCAATTCTGTCCAGTTTGAAAGGGGGAATACCCTGAAGCTTTCGCCACGTGATTTTTTCAGATTTGGTATGTTCCAAAGTTCAGGGCGTTGACCGCGCGGTTCCCAACGATGATTACCATCACGGAACGAAAAGACCCGTTCCTTTGCCCTGCTCTTTTCCTCATCACGCCGAGCCCCGCCAAAGACCATATCAAACCGGAAATTGTCAAGTAACGCACGTAAAGCCTCTGTCTTCATGATATCCGTATACACTTTGCTTCCATGGCTGAACGGAGTGACTCCCTGAGTAACCCCGTCCTGATTGGTATAGGTGATCAGCTCAAGTCCCAGCCGTGCAACAGCCTCATCCCTGAAAGAGATCATCTGACGGAACTTCCAGGTCGTATCGACATGTACCAGCGGGAAAGGCGGCTTCATAGGATAGAAAGCCTTCATGGCCAGATGGAGCATTACGGTAGAATCCTTGCCGATTGAATAGAGCATGGCCGGGTTTTCCGCTTCAGCAACTGCTTCGCGGATAATCCGGATGGATTCGTATTCAAGCATGTCTAGCATATCCATTATATCTGCATTCCTGTTCCCCAACGTTTATGAATGTAGCGTTCGCCGGCCTGGAATAGGACCCTGTCGAACAGCAGCCCTATGGCGACGATAACCAGCATTGAAGCCACCACAAGTGCCATATCGTGCAGCTCTCTACCGGTCATCAGGACTGAACCGATACCTGATGCCACATAGAGCAGTTCTGCCGCCATAAGTGAGCGCCAGGCAAACGACCAACCTAATTTAGCCCCGGTTAGCAGGGCAGGTAATGATGCAGGTATCAGAACGTAGCGGTAAAATTGCCACCCTTTGGCTCCAAGCACTCGTGCCGCTCTGATATAGAGCGGTGGTATGGATTTCACTCCATCCCGAATGGACAAGGTCAGTGACATGAACGACCCCATTACCACAACAAACAACATGGCGGTCTCGCTCAAACCAAACCATAACACTGCAAGAGGCAGCCAGCAGATGCTGGGTAGCGCCTGCAAACCAATTGCAAGGCTGCCTATTGTGTCATCCAAAAGTTGCTTGCGACCCAACAGAAGTCCTGTAGGAATGCCGATCAACAGAGCTATCCCATAACCGAAGAACAGACGGCGCATACTTGACAAGACGGCGTTTGGGATTGAGCCATCCCTTATACCGGTGAGAAGTGCGCCAGCCACAGACAAAGGCGAGGGCAGAAGGGTCTCATCCCAGAGTCCAGATATAACCACAAGCTGCCACAATCCCAAAAGCATTGCCATAAACAGAGCTATGACAAGCCGGCGTCGCCAGTTTTGTGAAACAGGGCAACTCAACTGACATGCCTCTGCTCTGGCCGGGCCATATTTTTCAAGTCGTCACGTATAACGGAAGCCAGCTGCGCAACTCCAATGTCCTCCAGAAAGCGATTTCTCGGCAGGTTAACAGGGTATTCGCGGCTAATACCTTCACCGGCAGGTGTCATCAGAATAACACGTGTCCCAAGCCGTACCGCTTCCCGTACATTGTGGGTAACAAAAATCACCGTCTTGCCAGTCTGCTGCCATATCCGCTCCATCTCTTCATGCAGCATGTCGCGGGTCTGTGCATCCAATGCAGCAAAAGGCTCGTCCATCAGTAAAATATCTGGATCCATAGCAAGGGCCCGGGCAAGGGCGACACGCTGTTTCATGCCGCCAGACAATTCATGTATCCATGAATCTGCAAAATCAGGAAGATGAACCATTTTAAGCAGTTCGTTGACCCGCTTTTTTTTTTGCTCAACAGGTATACCGGATAGCATCAGACCAAACGCTACATTATCCCTTACATTAAGCCACGGAAAAAGCGCTGGTTCCTGGAAAATGACAAAACGGTCAGGGCCTGGAATCTGCACTTTGCAACCATCAACCAGTACCTCCCCGCAATCAGGATGTTCAAACCCGGCAATAAGGTTTAGCAGTGTTGACTTACCACAGCCGGAAGGACCGACAATACATAAAAATTCACCATCTTCAATGCTTAAGTTCAGATTGGTTATTGCCTTTACCAAACCTGATGAGGAGTCAAAATGGCGCGACAGTCCTTTTAATTCAACTTTTGCCATATATCACCGCACCAAGGCCCTGCGTTGTTCCAGCAGCAGTTCGTTTAGCATCGAAAATTCGAATATCTCAGAGAGTCTTGATTGTGGAAAAACAGATTCTCGTGGAAGATATCCCATCTCTCCGGCAAATTTTGCGGAAGTAAGGAGTTGTTGCGACATAGGATCATGGGTAAGCTCTACACGAGAGAATGCTTCATTTACTACCTTTTCTGGCAGCGGCTTCCCAAGCAGAGTCTTGAGTTGTTTGTTTATCGCCTTACGAGCCTCAATCGGAGACCGGTTGAAGATCGCCTCAGCCTCTAAATGGCCTTTTAAAAAGCGTTTTACCATTTCTCTGTTGTTTTTTAGATAATCATTTCTTACCACAAGCACTGCTGTAGGAAATTTCCCATTTTTCCATAATGATTTTTCGTCAATCAGAATGCGGCCATTTGCTTCTTGCAGGAGTCGTGACAACCAAGGCTCAGGCACCCACGCTGCTGCCACTTGTTTGCGCTGGAAGAAGAGAAATATTTCAGGATTCTTTGCAGAGATTACCTGAACATCTTTTCCAGCCCTCAAGCCTTGTGTTTTCAGCCAGTGGCGCAACGCCACGTCCTGCGTATTGCCCAATTCAGGTGCCGCAACTTTTTTCCCTTTAAGGTCAGTAGCTCCCGAAATCATGGAATCTGCGTGAACCACCAGTGCTGCGCCACCGCTGGCTGCGCCTGCTATAATACGTAAGGAGTTCCCCTTGGAACGCATAAAGGCATTTATTGCCGGGTTCGGCCCAACGTAGGCCAGATCAAGCTGGCCAGCCAGCATCGCCTCCATGGCCGAAGGACCGGCATTGAAGGCCTTCCAGTCAATTTTAGTGCCT
>CAZXTZ010000313.1:1079-3373 GCA_964643645.1 uncultured Geobacteraceae bacterium | reverse complement strand
CCTGTCCCATGCCATAAAGCTGTGCAGCCCACCCATCTGCTCAATCAACCTGTGGCCCGGCCTCAGGTAAAGATGGTAGGTGTTGGCAAGTATTATCCGGGCCCCTGCATCCTTAAGCCCCTGCGGCTCCATTGCCTTTACAGTGGCGTTTGTGCCGACCGGCATGAATATGGGGGTCTCTATCTGCCCGTGGGGAGTTGTCAGCAGACCTGCCCTTGCCCTGCAAGCTTTATCCTGATGGATCAGCTGAAAATGAGGCGGCACAAAAGCTCCTAAACAATCAGCATGGCATCGCCATAGCTATAGAATCTGAATTTTTGCCTGACAGCCTCTTCGTATGCCTTCTTTACAAAATTCTGCCCTGCAAACGCCGAAACCAGCATCAACAGGGTTGACTCAGGCAGATGAAAATTTGTAATCAGGGCATCAACCACCTTGAATCTGTATCCGGGGTAGATAAATATGTCTGCCTCGCCATTCCCGGCGATTACCTGCCCCATATCGTTGGCAGCATATTCCAGGGTTCGGGCTGTCGTAGTACCGACGGCGACTATCCTCCCGCCAGCCGCCTTTGTCTCTGCTATGGCACGGGCCGTGGTTTCCGGAATAATATATTTTTCCCTGTGTATCCGGTGATCCTGCACCCGTTCAACACGCACAGGCTGAAATGTGCCAAGCCCCACATGCAAAACAAGTTTTGCAAAATTTACCCCATCCTTCCGCAACTTTTCGAGAAGTTCGGGGGTAAAATGCAGTCCGGCTGTGGGGGCAGCAACCGCTCCGGGATGATCGGCGTAAACCGTCTGGTAGCGGATACGGTCAAGCGCTTCACCTGGCCTGCCAATATATGGCGGTATCGGCATCTCACCTGAACTTTCAAGCCATGCCTGAAAATCCGAAACGCCTGAGAATTTTATCTGCCAAATCGGTACTTCTTCATCATCTCTATTTGGCAGACGCTCCAGAACTTCAGCCATTACCCCGTCAGCAAGAGAAATAATCTGGCCAGACCTGCACTGTTTTGAGGAGCGCAGCAGGCAGTTCCAGATTTGGACTCCAGCATCCTGTCCCCGATCAGGCTCAACAAGAAATATCTCTACCCTGCCCCCTGTCTGTTTCTTTCCAAACAGCCTGGCAGGTATCACCCTCGTGCTGTTCATAACAAGAAGATCACCTGACCGCAGGTATTCCCCGATATTGCAGAAGTTGTTATCAGAGATCTGGCCTGTCTTGAGATAGAGAACCATCAGCCTTGAGGCATCACGCTCAGAAGCCGGATAATCGGCAATCAGACCGTCTGGCAGATCAAAATGAAAGTCCCGTACCAGCATCCCTGATTATCTTGAACCTGAGAGACGTCTGAGTTCTGTTCCGGGATAGTAGTAGGAAAGTATCTCCGCAAATGTAAATCCATCCAGGGCGCGCTGTTTGGCTCCCCACTGACATAGGCCGACGCCGTGTCCATAGCCTTTTCCGCTGAAATATGCAATCCCTGATTCTATACTTACGTTAAGGTTGGTACTCTTGATTATTGTAGATCCGATGGTCATCCTGAATTTGGTTGCAGGTATGGAAACTACACCACGGGAGGTTGAAAACAGCAGATTTTTTACACGCCCCCTGTTGTTCATTCCACTTATTCTTATATCAGTAAGCCCGGAGAGCTTCAGTGCAGATTCTATCCTTGAAAGAGGAATGGCCTGTTCCCATACTCCTGAAGATGCACTGGCGCAATACTGACAGGCCACCCCTTTAAGGTAAGGCAGGGATGTTCCCCACACATTGGCAGAATCTTCTGTCCTGCCACCACAGGCAGCATGGTAAAAGGCCTGAATCACTGCCCCGTTATATGTAAGGACAAGCCCTTCTGTTTCATGCACTCCCCTTGCAGCCCTGCTGTCCTCGGAATCACTGCCATCATATGCCTGATCCATAACCGTAGACTCAAGATGGTATAGAGATTTTTTTCTCTCGTTTCTTTTGTAAACAGCAAAAGTTCTGGCAATTACAGCCTGGGCCTTTACCGATTCCATTGGCCACGTTGAAGATATTTCACTATTGATGAGACCTACGAGATACTGTTCCAACGGAAGCTCATTAATAACCAGCAGTGAACCACCTGATACAGATATTTCAAGTGTTCCCCTGTAAGACTTGCCATTAAGTCTTATGGTTCTGTCACTGAAAACCTTAAGCCTTTTAGATGAGGATTCTCCAAAGTCAACCATTCCTCTGGCAAGACGTATCTGAAGCGGGGAGGTGACCGCAACAGGTTGCCCGGAGTCATCAGATGC
>CAZXTZ010000313.1:0-1069 GCA_964643645.1 uncultured Geobacteraceae bacterium | reverse complement strand
ATCGACAGTGAAAAAGGTTTTCCCTTTAAGCACAGCTATCCGGATCATCTCGGCGGAGGATTCCGATGCATCGGAGATGTCCGGACCAGAGAGGCAAAGTATCAGTAACAGTATGATAGTTATAAGGAAGCGCATATTAAGGTATTGTTGTTTGAAAATGGGAATAAAAACATACTTGTACTCAGACTGTCAAACCTTTTCCCCTTTAAGTAAACTTATCTCACAGGTGTTTGACAGCAACATCAACTGAAGATAGAGTGCTTTACATGTCACTGCTTGAAATAAAAAATCTCTCAACTTTAATTCCTGTTCATGGCGGGTCTGTGCATGTCGTGAACAACGTAAGCCTCTCAATTAACGCTGGCCAAACCGTTGCGCTTGCAGGCGAATCAGGTTCGGGAAAGAGCATGACGGCCCGTTCAATTATCGGTCTGCTACCTCCACCTGGACAGATAGTGTCTGGCTCCATACTTTTTGATGGCAGGGAACTGGCCGGTCTGCCTGATGACGAAATGCGCAGGATAAGAGGCCGAAGCATTGCCATGATCTTTCAGGAACCCATGACTTCACTCAATCCGGTACTCCGGATAGGGGAACAGGTTATGGAACCACTGATTCTTCACAGGGGCCTTGATAAAAAGAATGCCCGACTTGAGACCATAAATCTCTTGACCAGTGTCGGGATAAACAATTCTGAATCAAGGATACTGGACTATCCACATCAGTTGTCAGGAGGCATGCGACAGAGGGTAATGATTGCAATGGCGCTGGCCTGTGACCCTTTGCTTCTTATTGCCGACGAACCGACAACAGCCCTTGATGTAACAATACAGGCGCAGATACTCGAACTGATTGACGAAATTAAGAAGAACAAAGGGCTGGCGCTGCTCTTAATCACCCATGATCTTGGAATAATAGCAGAAAGGGCTGACACTGTACACGTCATGTATGCTGGCGGGATTGTTGAATCCGCATCTGCCGAAGTACTGTTTACATCCCCTGCCCATCCCTACAGTTGCGGACTTATAGCCTCACTTCCAGAGAACAGCATACCTGGCGAGCCACTTAT
>CAZXTZ010000312.1:1565-3375 GCA_964643645.1 uncultured Geobacteraceae bacterium | reverse complement strand
CATCGGCCATCTCTTCAACTGATTCAGGGTTGAAAAGCAGCGCCGCCCCTTTGGTCTGCTCCGGCATGGCGTAGATGTTGGAAACCGCCAAAGGGCACCCCATCTTCATAGCCTCAAGGGGGGGGATGTTGGTAGGGCCTGAGAATGTGGGCATTATCATGGCTCTGGCTTTAGAGTACACCGTTCCCATCACGCTATCCGGTAGATAGCCGGGAAAAACAACATTATCCGCAAGATCTAGGGTTTTTGTCAGCTCAACAATGGTGTAGTAAAGATTTTTATGGGCACCGGAAAGCACCAAGCATATGTCCGGAAAACGTGATTTGATGAGCGCCACTGCATTTATCAGCCTCTTGTGGTTTTTGTGCTCCCAGAACTGGGCGGGATAGAAGATAAACTTTTCTGGCAGATTGATATCAAAAGGTTCATAAGCAGGCGGCGTTTCACAATCTGTAAGGTATGAAGGGGCAATGAAGGGGAGAACAAAAATTCCGGATGGGTCTGTGCCGTAAGAGTCAACGACATGCTGTTTACCAAGATTTGAGTCTACCAGGATAGCCTTTGACCATTTGGTTGTATTCCTGAAATGCCACTCTCTCCAAGAGTATTGCCACCAGGTGCCAATCTCGGGAAAACGACGCTCATATCTATGCATCAAGTCATGGATTGTAGCAACTGCAGGCACCGGCGCCAGATAACACCATGGATCCTGAGAAGGGAAAATCCAGAGATCACATTGTTCATTTTTTATTGAGCGTATTGTTGGATGAAACCAAGGAGAAAGGGCTCTCCATAATGAGAGCGATGTGCCACTGCAATGCACAAGCTGGGCAAAGAACCGTCCCCAGTACCCCATCGGCACATGTACTGTCTTAAGATTGATTTTTTCAAGATACGACAGCCAGGCATGATGTGAATAGCCTACTACAAATTCAATATTCTTATCATTTATCTCCGCTATAGCATCAAGAATTGAAAGATCATACTGAAAAGAACCGCCCCATGTGGGCTCAATAGTAAGAAGAACACCAACACGCCTCATGGTTTTGCCACAAAACATGCTCCCCAACTGGATAGCCCCGGGGGATTTTCCGACATCCATTCATGCACTGCCACAAGCTTGAAGCCAGCTTCATTCAAGAGATACTCAAGCTCTGGCACAAACAGATAACGCATCCTGTGGGTTTCAAAGACCTCTTCAATTTTACCTGTAGCCTTGTCGGTGATAAACACCTGATAGTTAACATCCACTACGTTTTCGTTAGGATGCATTACTGGTTCTGCAATTCTCAACACCTTTATCATGTCATTTTCAAGCGGTTTCACACGGGTAACCGGCGGGTCTGTCAAGACCGCAGGACCATACCAGCAATCAAATACAAATACTCCGTCATCATTTAGATGCTCTCTGGCAGTTGCAAAGGCAGAAATGAGGTCTTTATTCGAGGTCTGATAGCTCATCACATGGAACAGCGAGATGACAGCATCAAATTTCCTTCTTAGTCTGACATCCCTTATATCACCCTGCACAAAGGACAAATCTACGGTTGGCCTGTTTAATGGCTTAAGCCTGTTATTGGCAATCTGCAGCATCTCTTCAGACAGATCAACTCCCGCCACCCCGTATCCTTTTGTTGCAAACTCAAAATCATGCCTGCCGGTGCCGCATCCGAGGTTGAGAACTGTTGAGGCTCCAGAGCAATGTTTTTGAATCAACTGATGTAGGTACTGCGCCTCTCCTGCATAGTCCTTATCCTTGTACAATAAATTGTAATATTCTGCGTAACGCCCAAAAACCTGATTGCTCATT
>CAZXTZ010000312.1:274-1555 GCA_964643645.1 uncultured Geobacteraceae bacterium | reverse complement strand
AAGCACCTCTCTCAGAATATCAGCTACACTGGCAATCTGTTCATCAGTCAAGGCAAGTCCGCTCGGAATGTAAAAACCTCTGCGGGCAAGCCTCTCTGCAACCGGGTACTTTTCGTCTTTAAACAGCCCTATATTCCTGAACACGGGCTGTTCATGCATCGGCCAGAAAAACGGACGAGTTCCAACACCGTTGGCTCCAAGCCTGCGCATAGCTTCAGCAGCATCAAAATCAAGGGCATCATCCAGCACCAAACCATAAACCCAATATATATTCTCAGCGTAATCGGTAGCCACAAGAGGTAGTTGAATGAAAGGCAGACCGGAAAGCAGCTCTGTATATTGTCTGCCCATCCGGCGTTTCAGTTCAACAAACTCATCCAGACGCTCAAGCTGGGCAAGCCCTAAAGCTGCCTGCAGGTTTGTCATGCGATAGTTCCAGCCAAGCTCCTCATGCACAAACCGCTGCTTTGCCTGAAAACAGAGATTTCTCAAAGAGCTGCATCGCTCTGCAAGCTGCGGATCATTGCAGACAAGCATGCCCCCCTCGCCGGTTGTCAGATGCTTGTTGGGGTAAAAGCTGAAGGTACTAATATCCCCAAAACTTCCGCATGGTTTTCCCTTATAGGTCTGACCATGCATCTCTGCAGCATCTTCAATTATCTTCAGTCCATGTCTGGCCGCAAGATTCATAATTGGATTCATATCAACCGGCAGGCCGTAGATATGAACCACAAGTATTGCTTTGGTTTTGGAGGATATTCTGTCAGCAACCTGGTTTATATCCATATTCCAGGTGACAGGATCGGAATCAACAAGCACCGGTGTTGCTCCGGCCCGGACTATAGAGGCGGCGCAGGAGATGATAGTAAAAGAGGGAAGGATTACCTCATCACCAGGCCCCAGACGGAGGGCCTGAACAGCAATATCCAATGCGCCGGAACCGTTTGCAACGGCGATTCCATGTTGGCGCTCTACCCGTTTGGCAAACTGTTCTTCAAACTGCCTTACAAATGAGCCTTCTGAAGATATCCAGCCGGTATCAATGCATTCAAGCAGATATTTTTTCTCATTGCCGTTTAAAAGCGGCTCGTTTACCGGGATGAAATCGGATTTCAATTATTGGGCTCTCCAGTCAATGAGATGTCAGCGTATAAAAAGAATGTTTATGGGGATTTTCCCTTGTGCAAGAAGCGGATCAAACTCATGGTGGTCAGATGTTACCAGATGAGCCCCTTCTCTTACGGCAAGAGCAACAGCAAAGGTATCTGCAATTGAAATTCG
>CAZXTZ010000312.1:0-264 GCA_964643645.1 uncultured Geobacteraceae bacterium | reverse complement strand
CATTGCCGTTTAAAAGCGGCTCATTTACAGGAATGAAGTTTTTCATAGATTCAGACCAGATCGACTAAGTGAGTGTATTTTGCTAGAGTCACATCGTGGGTGATCAATTGCAAAGGCTCTGAAACAGCTTGTGCTATTAACATACGGTCAAATGGGTCTTTATGATGGGAGGCAAGTCCAGGTAATGCAATGGTGTGTGCAACTTTTACAGGGAGCTCTTCAAATCCGCTTGCCGGAATATTTCTTGCCAGATCGGTCAGGTTA
>CAZXTZ010000311.1:0-3409 GCA_964643645.1 uncultured Geobacteraceae bacterium | reverse complement strand
CCAAGATCTGCTGCATGTACACAGCCAAGCATACCATGCTCTACCACCACAAGGTGCACGATGGCCAGGCGTACGTTTTCTTTATGGATGCCCGTGTTCCGGGGAAGAGCTACGATGAATTCTGGCGACGCGCCATAGAGGATGAAGAGGCGGTTTACATCCGTGGTATGGTCTCCCGTCTCTATCAGAAGGGGAAAAAGATTGTGGTGATGGGCAGTGATATTGCTGTCGGGGTACAGGTTGAGATCGAAGCCGATATGGTGGTTCTGGCAACTGCTGTCCAGCCTCAGAAAGGGGCTGATGCACTGGCCCAAAAACTGGGAATATCCTACGACAAGTACAATTTCTACTCTGAGGCCCATGCCAAACTGAGGCCGGTTGAATGCGCCACTGCCGGGGTCTATCTGGCCGGTGCCTGCCAGGGGCCCAAGGATATCCCTGACACTGTATCACAGGCATCTGCTGCGGCTGCCAAGGTGATGACCCTGTTTGCCAAGGATAAGCTGGAGCGGGAGCCGATTGTGGCCAGGGTGCGGGAAACCGGTTGTGTGGGCTGCTTTGCCTGCAAGAAGGTCTGTGCCTACGGAGCCATAGAAGAGAAGGAAATCCGCGACCGCCAGGGTAACCTGCTAAAGGTTGTGGCATACGTTAATCCAGGTGTATGCGCTGGTTGCGGCACCTGTCAGGCCACCTGTCCATCCAAATCGGTGGAGCTGGATGGTTATACTGATGAGCAGATTGTTGCGATGATTGAGGCACTATGATGCACACTGAAAAATCAAAACATGACTTTGAACCAAAGATTATTGCCTTTGTATGTACCTGGTGTACATACGCAGGCGCTGACCTGGCAGGCACCAGCAGGATGCAGTATCCGGCCAATGTGCGGGTACTCAAGTTTCCCTGCACCGGACGGATTGATCCGGTTTTTATCATCAAGGCCTTCCAGCAGGGGGCTGACGGCATACTGATCTCCGGTTGTCATCCCGGTGATTGTCATTATATCGCTGGTAATTATCATGCACGGCGCAGGTTTGCAGCATTTCGTAAACTGCTCGAATTTATTGGTGTTGATCTCAGTCGGATCCAGTTTTCCTGGGTTTCGGCAGCTGAAGGTGGCAAGTGGGTTGAGGTGGTGACAGAGCTGACCGAACGGGTTCGGGCCATGGGGCCGATGGTGGAGTTCAAGGATCTGGTGCTGGAGGAACAGTGGTCAGGCGGCCTGAACAACCCGGAGTTACAGGCAGCGTACGAGGCGATGTGATATGATCAAGACCATAGAGGTAACTACCTATACAGCCATAACAGAAGCCATCCGTGCAGAGGCGCGTCGTATATTGTCCGAGGGTATTGTCTCTGCTGTAATTGGCTATGCAGGCGGACGTCGTAAAGGTTCAACCCAGCCGATTGTTATTACCAGTGCAGATGAGGCTGAAAAGCTGCTCTTTTCTGTGTCCTGTCTGAACGATCTGGTTGTTTACCTGACCAAGGCCAAGAAGGATGTACCCAAGACCGGCAGAATCGGGATTGTGCTTAAAGGTTGCGACCTTAAGGCCTTGATAGGACTTTTGGGTGAATCCCAGCTGAAACGTGAAAACCTTTATCTGATAGGCATCCCATGTAGCGGTGTACTGGGTTCGTTGCTCAAGCCGTCGGCAGAATTGACTACAGCTACAATCGCTTCCAAATGCTGTGAATGTATTGATCAAATCCCCCTTGGTTGTGATTTTGTGCCGGATGTCAAGCCGTCTCCATTTCCTGTGCTTGAGAAACGCTACGCCAACGAGATTGCCCGGCTTGAGGCGATGTCTCCGGCTGAAAGATGGGATTTCTGGAAAGATCAGTTCAGTAAATGCATCAAATGCTATGCCTGTCGTCAGGTCTGTCCGTTCTGCTTCTGCGAGCAATGCCTCTGTGACCGCAACCGTCCCCAGATGGTGGAACAGACCCCCCGTCCATCCGGCAATGTGGCCTGGCATCTGGTGCGGGCCATGCATCTTGCAGGACGTTGTGCCGGTTGCGGCGAATGTGAGCGGGTCTGTCCCATGGATATTCCTCTGAACCTTCTGAACCGCAAGATGGCCAGAGAACTGAAGGAACTGTTTAACAGCGAGGCAGGATTTGAGGTGCGTGATACCGGTCCACTTACCAGTTTCCGTGAAGATGATGACCAGTCGTTTATCCGATAGAACGAAAGATAATTATGCAGAAACAGATAACTGAAGCCAACCTGAGACTCCTGATAGACAGCCTGCTCCTGAAGGGGCAGCGGGTTGTCGGTCCGCGCCGGTCCGGAACCATGGTGCTGTATGAGCCCCTTGCATCTGCATCTGACATGGTGACGGATGAGTTGCCGCGTCGTTCAATCAAGGAAGCCTTTTTTCCGGTCTGTGAAGACCTGCTTGAGTACCGCAAGGAGGGACAGCAGGTGGAACTCAAGGATGTTGATCCTGCCCGTTTCCCTGAAACAGTGCTTTTCGGTATCCGCCCCTGCGACGCAGCGGCGGTTCCTGTTCTGGACGCCGTATTTTCCTGGGATTACAAGGATCAGTTCTTTCTGGAGCGCAGAGCAAAGACCACCATTATCGGCCTGGCCTGCACAACATCTGATGACGCCTGTTTCTGTACCGCTGTCGGACTCTCTCCCAATGATCCCAAGGGGGTTGATCTGCTGTTCACACCTCTGGAAAGCGGTGGTTTTCTGGTAGACAGTCACAGTGAGAAGGGGGCTGCCTTTCTTGCTGCCTGGAAAGACCGCTTTTCCGAACCTGATGGCACAAAACCGTTGCCTTTGTCCCAGCCAGCGCTTACCACCTTTGACCTTAAGAAGATCAAAGCCTGGCTCGATGAGCATTTTGAAGATCCGGCCTGGGACAGCATCGGAGTCCGTTGTGTAGGTTGTGGCGCCTGCGCCTTTGTCTGTCCGGCCTGTCACTGCTTTGATATTATTGACGAAGGCACCGAAAAAGCAGGCAAGCGCCGCAAGTTCTGGGATGCCTGTGGGTTTTCAAAGTTCACCAACCACGCATCAGGCCATAACCCACGCGACCTTCAGCCCAAGCGCTATCGCAACCGGATCATGCACAAATTCAAGTATTATGATGATAAATTCGGCCAGACCCTCTGCACCGGTTGTGGTCGTTGCATCAGAGTATGCCCGGTTGGGATAGATATTGCTGGCGTGCTCGAAGAGATAGAGGAAAAGGCGTAAAACCCATGTGTGATCAGAATAAAAACATCTACCTGCCGTATCTTGCAACGCTTGAAGCGGTAATTGACGAGACCCCGGATGTCCGGACATTGCGCCTTGTCTTTCAGGATGAGGCGCTTCGGGAAAACTTCAGCTTTCGTGCAGGGCAGTTTGCCGAGTACTCTGCCTTTGGTGCCGGTGAGTCCACCTTCTGCATCG
>CAZXTZ010000310.1:0-3412 GCA_964643645.1 uncultured Geobacteraceae bacterium | reverse complement strand
TACATCGCCAAACTGCTGCACCCGAAACGGTTTGGCGATATTGACCCGGCCCGTAAGACCGACGAACTCTGCCGTACCTTTGTCGGCATACCTTGCTACGAGCAGCTGCAGCGCGAGTACGGAGGCTTCGGCCCACTGCTATTACACAACAAAACCGGCCATGTCCGCTGAAACCGTTGTTGAGGCAAGCAGCAGCTACAGCCGTCGCATCCGCAACCGCCTGCTGGTGCTGCTGACCCTGCTGACCCTGTTGGCAGTGACCGGACTGCTCTCCCTGCGGATTGGCTCCTACCCGTTAAGCTTCCCCCGGATTATACAGGGCATCTTTACCACGACAGATGACCAGCTGATCAACCACCTGCTTTGGAATATCCGGTTGCCCCGCACCGTTGCGGCCATGCTGGCAGGGGCCGCCCTGGCCCTTTCCGGCAGTATCATGCAGACCCTGCTGAAAAATCCACTGGCCGCTCCCTCCACCTTGGGAGTCTCCCAGGGGGCAGCTTTTGGCGCTGCCTGCGCCATTATCCTACTGGGCTCCGGCCAGACCTTCAGCACCGGCAACGAGGCGATACTGTTCTCAAGCCGCAGTATTACCGCAACCTGCGCCTTTTTCGGCGCGGTCTTCAGTATTGCGGTCATTCTCACCATCGCCTCAGTGCGGCAACTATCCAGCGAGGCACTGATCCTGTCCGGTGTAGCCATGGCCGCTTTCTTCAGCGCCTGCACCATGCTGCTGCAGTACTTTGCCAGCGATCTGCAGGTGGCTGCCACCCTGTTCTGGACCTTTGGCGATCTGGGCAAGGCCGGATGGCAGGAAAATGGTCTGATGGCACTGTTGTTGCTGCTGACCGGTGGTTTTGTGCTGTACAGGGGATGGTGCTTCAACAGCCTGCAATGGGGTGATGAGGTTGCCCGCACCCTGGGGGTGCACACCCCCGGATTACGCCTGATCGGCCTGTTGCTGACCTGCCTGCTGACGGCTGTCATCACCGCCTATCTGGGGATCATCGCCTTTATCGGCCTGATGGCGCCCCACCTGATCCGGCCCCTGATCGGCAATGATCACCGTTTTCTGCTGCCTGCGGCTGCCCTCTGTGGTGCCCTGCTGCTGCTTGTTGCAGACATGCTCTCCCGCGTCATCCTGGCCCCGGTAGTGATCCCGGTAGGGATCATCACCTCCTTTGCCGGTGCCCCGCTGTTCCTCTTTCTCCTGTTGCAACGGAGACAGCTATGATCTGGATCGATCAGCTTGATTGTGCATACGGCAACCGTCAGGTGCTGCACGGTATCAGCTTCAACCTCCGACAGGGAGAGCTGGTTTCGGTGTTGGGGATGAACGGCAGTGGCAAATCCACCCTGCTCAAATGTATCAATGGCCTGCTGCAGCCATCACGTGGTGAAATCCGTATCAACGGCCAGTCCCTCAGGCGTCTGTCACGACAGGAACTGGCCCGCACCATCGGCTATCTGCCCCAGAATACACACGCAATAGATTGTACCGTTTTTGAAGCGGTACTGATCGGACGCAAACCCCATCTGGGCTGGCAGGTGACTGACAACGACCTGGCCGAAACCGCCCGTATACTCCGCCTTACCGGCCTAAGCAGCTACGCTGAACGTTCAACACTCCAGTTAAGCGGGGGGGAACTACAGCGGGTGGCCATCGCCCGTACGCTGGCACAGCAACCGTCAATACTACTGCTGGATGAACCGGTAAACCACCTGGATATCCGCAGCCAGATCGATGTCATGGCTCTGATCCGCAGTCTGACCAAACAGCTGGAGATCAGCACCATCGCGGTCATGCATGACCTGAATATGGCCTTGCGCTTTTCAGACAGTTTTTTGATGATGAAAGAGGGAACCGTTCTGGCAACCGGCGGCAGGGAGGTTATAACGACAGACAACATCAGGGAACTGTATCAACTGCAGGTGGTGTTACAGGAGCTGAACGGCATACCACTGGTAATCCCCTGCCCGGAGCAGGAGCCATCTCTGCTTAACCGCAGCTAAGGAACTCGGAACTTACTAATATACCGTTTTACATCTCATCTTCAGGACGTCTTTGCCGTCCCTTCAATCACAAAATCCTCAGCGTAGCCCTGCTACGCCTGCGGTTTTGCTCAATCAGGGACGACAAATTCAACCTAAATCTGAGCGTAAAACCAGGTACATTAGTAAATTCCAAATCCCTAACGCAGCAGCGCGTCAATCCGCTGCAGTCCTTCCAACGCCCCGCAGGCCAGACCGATGTGGGGCGCTGCTATTTCCGGTTCACGGGTATTGATCCTGATCACCGTGGCAGCGACATAACGCCAGCCCAGCCGTTCAGAGGTAGCCCGAATGGTGGGAATGGCGGTACCTGCCCCCATCTCAATTACCACAATCTTCTTATCACCCTGCTGATCCAGAAACTGCTGCAGCCGCTGTTCCTGCTGGTGGGTTCGCTCCGGCAGCCAGGACCAGTCACCAAACATCAGGATATTGGGGCGACTTACCCCGTTGCAACGGGGACAGCGGGGGATATGAGCGGCCCGCATGGTGACCAGATCAACCGGGATCTGTTCGTGGTTGGGCCAGATGGTGTCAGAACAGGGGGAAAGGCACTGCAGCCAGTGGATTGAACCATGCACTTCAAGCATACGCTCATCGTCAAAGCCAGCCTTCTGAAACTGGCCATCCACGTTGGAGGTAACCACAAAGTATGGGGCGGCCTTTTTCTCTATCCAGCTCTTGATAACACCAAACCCGGCATGGGGAACCGTGTCTCGATACAGGTTGGTGCGATGGCCGTAGAACCCCCAACCAAAGGAGGGATCACGCTGAAAATGCTCCGGGTTGGCACACTCCACAAAAGAAAGCCCCAACCGGGCATAGGGTGGGTAAGCCTGCCAGAAACCCTGGTTGCCCCGGAAATCGGGGAGACCAGAATCCACCCCCATCCCGGCCCCGGCGGTAATCACAAAGCAATCAGCAGCGCCAACCAGTTCAGCAGCCTGCTCAATCAGGGTATGATCACCGGCGCGGTCCATGGTGCTCCCAACGATGTATAAAGACAGCCAGTTCATCTGGAGGCAATGAAGCACTGAACAAAAACCCCTGAATGGTCGTACAGCCCCGAGCCAGCAGATGTTGTTTCTGCTGCTCGGTCTCAACCCCTTCTGCAATCAGTTCCAGCCCCAACTCCTGAGCCATGGCGATGATGGTATTAACCACCGCCGTATCGGACGGCGTTGTATGCAATCGATGAATAAATGACCGGTCCACCTTCAGCTCCTGTACCGGCAGCCGCGAAAGGTAAGCCAGGGATGAATAACCGGTACCAAAGTCATCCAGAGAAAGGCTGACCCCCAGATCACGCAGTTCCTGCAGCTTCTGCTCGTTGATCATGCGGAAGCCGCGAAACTGGCTC
>CAZXTZ010000309.1:0-3443 GCA_964643645.1 uncultured Geobacteraceae bacterium | reverse complement strand
AATGTGTCGTACCAGAAACCAACCGGGCTGATCCGCATGGCTGCGCCGTTGCCGAAGCTGTTGTACGGTTCGCTGTAGCTGCTTGCCCCCCATTTGGCAAAGGTGCCTCCGTAACCGGCATTGGGATAGCGGCGATAATACTGCTTCAGCAGACTGCAGTAGTCCTTGTTGTGAAGGATAGCATCAGCCAGGGCGATTGTAAGCACCGTATCGTCGGTAAAACGGCAATTTGGGTCAAACAGCGGAAAATCAACCGATTTGTGAGGCTTGAATTCGTAGGGTGAACCGATTATGTCACCAGCTATTGCGCCGATCATCTGTAGTTGCTCCTTGTGGTATTGTCGCCAAACCGCATCAGCGGCACATGCTACAAATCATCTGATTTTCCCGCGCAGATATTTTCCCATCTTTCCGGCACCGCCAGATCATCAAGCAGTTCATGCAGCGCCTGGTGCAGCCGGCGGGTACTCATCCTGTTGCCGCAATCAGGACAGAAGGAGACAATATCTTCGCCGTCAATCACAAACAGTTCACCATCATCAAGCCTGTCGCTCCAGTTCATCTGGCCGATCAGCCGTACCAGCGCCACCCGTGCCCGGCCAACCGTCAGCTCGATACCACAACTCCCGCAGGTTTCCGGCAAACCCGCTTCGGTCTGTTGGGCTGCATCGGCATCGGTGAGCGGAGCCGGTAGCTCAAGTATCCGGGTCAGATGTTTCCAAAGCTCTTTCCGGTCTCCCAGGCTATTGCCGCAGCGGGCACAGAGCGTAACCAGCGGGTCAGAATCAATCACCGTGACCGAGTGCAGGCCGGTTTCTTCCTCATAATCGTGCTGCTCAACATTGCGCTCGATCTCCAGCACGGCGTTTCCGTAGAAAATATCGCGGCCACAGACGTCACATTGGGTGAAGATTCGGTTAAAGGTACTCATGGTCTTGCCTCCTGTATGGCTGATATGAACTGCTGCCATACATAAAGCCTTAAACGTAGAATGATGTTTTTTGAGGAAAACCGGCGGATGAAACGGAAGAGGTGGATTCGTGGTTTTCAAGACCGTTGCCCGAAGGCAGAACGATTGCGTATGTAAACCTTTTCACCAATCCGCCGGTTTTTTACCTGCTGCTATCCGGTGAACGCCCGGATAATCTCCTGCCTGATCCGGTTAATATCCCCCTGGAAAATCCCGATCATCTCAAAGCTGAAGCGATCCAGACCGGCAATACGGATCACCTTTTTATCGGCGATGACTTTCCCGTCGGTATAGGCCACGTTCAGGATGACGGTATCAGTCAAGGCGTTCAACTTTCGGATATGCTGTTGGATAGCCTCCACCGGACTGTTATCGGCCCAGGTAATTTCATCGGTATTGAGAATGACAACATCTTCAGCGCCGGTGACGTTTTGCAGATAGGTATCCACAATGGATGTTCCTCCGCAAAACTCTTCCTGCAGGGGCCCGGACATCAGACGATAGAAGCGATCGAACAGTTCCAGCGGTTGCCCCTTGCACTTATCTGCAATGGAGGCAAAATCAGTGGTCATCTCGACAGCCTTGGTATCGAAGCAGATCACCTTGATCTGCTCAGACGGCACCAGAGCATAGAGTACGGCCAGCATCCGTGCCGAGTCGGCAATACGCGGGTTGGCAATGCTGAACCTGCCGCCGCCGTACATGGAGCCGGACAGATCCTGCAACAGGGTGTACTGCTTTTTTGGGTCAAATGCGTAGGCGTATTTTTCCACCGCTTTGTCCAGTATCCGGTTAACGGTTCCGGCCAGTTGTTCAGTCACCAAAGCCTCTTTGGGGATGAACAGGTCACAGATGTTGAATATTTTCTGCACCTTTGCATCATCAAAATTGGCAAGCAGACTGCCGAACCGTTTTTGCAGCCGTCTCTGTACATCACCGTCCATTTCTGCATACTGCCGGATATTGGTGATCAGCGCCTTGAGCGGCATTGTCTCAAGGTTGTCGCGAATTACCTGCTCTTTCTGCTCACGGGACAGTTCCGTTGACGAAAGGGTTGCGGTGATGTGTTCGGTGGCCTCCAGCTTTGCCTCTTTCCGGCGTTCAATCACGGCACGGTAGAATTCGGCCATTTCCTGAGTGGCAGGTTTCGGGCGCAACGCCTTAATGGCATCGGCCAGCGAGACCGCCCGCCGCTCTGCACGGAATTTCTTGAGGGTAAGCGGCTTGAATCCAGCCAGGGTACGCCCCAGACTGCGCTTGAAGAACGGTGGCAACGCCTTGAATGAGACGTTTTTCTCGTTCTGAAAGTGGGCCAACGAGGTCAGGATCTTGTCAGGACGATCGCCAAATACCGGTTGGATCGCCTTCTTTAGTAGCTCCCGATGTACCTCGTCCTGATCGCCCGCCATAACTGCCTCGGTCAGCGCAATCACCGGAGCCAGGCGGCGTCCCTTGCGAGACAGATAGATCGCAGCGGCCAAGGTAAACAGCCGATCTTTCTCCAGCGCCTCACGGGTATGTCCCAGGAACTCCTGAAACGCTTCTTTATCCGAATGGTAGAACGAACGGGAGCGGCGGGTATTGAGCGCCAGAGCGGAGAGCAGCAGGCGACGGGTCAGGTTGTCCTGGACCACCTCACAATTTTCCTTGTTGATTGTCGGTATGTTTAGCGCTTGTTTTTTCATTTTGTTGATCTGCATGGTGAAATTTCCTTCCTGCACCCTTTCAGGGAATTCTAACCAAGAGTATATGTTCGGTAAAAGCGTCAAGGTTTGGTTAGCTATACGTGGATTTTCAGTCCACTGCTTTATTGAATAGTATGCGTATGTAAACCTTGACTACAGCCGATCATGCTTGTTTGTTCGCCGGTAAAATCGGGCAGGTTGCATGGGTGGATGGTGATGGGACCCGTGGGGTTTAGCCATGGACGATCAATCATCCTGTTTTGGCGTCCTTTGAATATGAATACCTGCCACTCATCCGGCGAATATCTTTTCTATCTTAACCGGCAGGCAAAAGCGGGAAGGTTGGTCGTCTGGTGAGTCCGAAGTCTCGCCACAGGTTATGGAAGTGTCGTATGTACACCTTCCCTGTAGCCTGCCGGTTTGTTGTCAATTTTTGTGCTATCCTTTATGGTTGTAGACTGCTGTGCGCCTCTCTGCTCAGGAACGTTGGTGTGTCATACTGCTCTTCATTGTCGGACACCACGCTTCCCGCAGTCTGAAGCCGGTTTTTAACCCTGTCTTTTATCTTGTTATCTGCCTTAAGTGCCCTGTACGCTTTTTGAATCACCCGCTTTGACTGTCGTGAAAGACCTTCCCCTGTTTCGGACTCTGCCAGGTAGTGCAGGAAAAGTGTAACCACGGTCTGTTCATCAATTCCTTCCCGCATCAGTTCCCGGAGCATTGTTTCAACGACAGCTGGCAGTAACGGCAAACAAATGGTTGTTGGTATAAGTCCCGTAGCGAGTATA
>CAZXTZ010000308.1:0-3455 GCA_964643645.1 uncultured Geobacteraceae bacterium | reverse complement strand
CCTCTGCCCTGCGGGCCCGTTCCTGAGGTGAAACACCGAGAAAAGTCCCCCTGAAGTCAGCAACGGTACGATTGAATATAACCACGGGATAAGATGATGAATTAATATTTTCTTTGTCTTTATCAACGCCGAATACTGACGACTGAAAGAAAACAATCATAATAACAAGCACAGGTATGAGCCTCAAATATCTCAATTTCCCACCTCCAGAACCAGGATAATACAGCTAATCATCACTTCTTTTCCTCAAGCTGTTTGCGGGCCTTATCCTGCTCATCCTGACGTTCCTTCAGCAACCTGTAGGAAACGTAATATTTAAATACGTTACGGACATATGACGTGGTCTCGCTCCCTATTGTCTCACCCACCACAACCTCCACATTGTTAAACCAGACATTCGGATCAAATCCCTTTGCATCTGCCTTTTTCCTTGCCTTTGATATGTTGCCGGGGCCTGCGTTATAGGCGGCAAACGCAAAAAGTGACCGGTCAATCTCTGAAAAAGATGCATCAGAGAAGTAGCGATCCAGAAGCATGTCGAGATATTTTGCGCCTGCATGAATGTTCGGTTCCGTAACCCTTATGTTTCCAACCTTCATTGCCGCGCCTGTTTTCGGCATCAGCTGCATTATCCCTATGGCTCCCAGACGGCTCCTTGCGTTCTGTTCAAGACGGGATTCCTGATATCCCTGGGCTGCAAGAAGCAGTGGATCAAACCTGTACTGCTGTCCGTACTTCTTGAAAAAATCAATTATCTGATTAAATTTTTGGATTTCACTTTGGCTTGAGTTGTTTCTTGTTATCTTAAACTTCTTAAGAAGCGCTTTCTGATGATTCAGGATTGCCTGCCTTGATTTGTATTTACCAAGAAAATCTGCAAGCTCCCTTTGAAGAAGAGTGCTGTCTTTCCGGACAGCCATCCCTATGCGACTGCCTGCCCGCAAGACAATATCCTCACGAAGCGTAATTTTTGTCAGTAACGGAGCCCACAGTTCCGCTTTCCAGTTATCCACCACACAGATTTGAAGGATGCCAGCGTTCAGCATCTCCATCATATCCTCATCCTCAAGGGCCTCCGGCACCGGCAGAAGTATGGCAGGGGGCAGGCCTTTTGCAACAAGCCTTTCATTAAGAGCAAGCAGGCTCTCATAATAGCTTGAGGAGAGACGTACATGGACGGACTTGCCGGAAAGATCAGTCTCCGACTTTATTTCAGGTGCGTCAGCACCTGTCAGCAGTATCTCGTTTATAGTCTCTGTAGGTATCGGGATAAAATCAACATCATGGCTTCTCTTGTCAGTAATGGTGAGATTTCCTGCAGCGATATCAGCATGCCCATTCACTACAAACTCCATTAGCCTGTCCCTTGTCATAGGAACGACGTAAACCGTAAGAGGGCGTTTTTTCAATATTTTCTTATATTTTTTATTCAAAAATATCTCGAATTCCCTGGCCATTGCCAGGGTCATACCTCGCTCATGGCCCTTGTCAATAAAGTAAAGTGTCCGGCTGTGGGGAATTACAAAACGCAGGACACGACGTTTCAGCATTTCGTCAAAGTCTCCCGTCCAGACTCTGGTTTCAAGAGGCAATGCCCGCAGTTTTTTATCCTGATTTTTATCCGAACCGCTTTCTGTTGCGGCAAACAGGCTGGCAGGTATTGTGGCAAGGCAAAACAGAGTAATAAAAAAAATTGATAAAAACAGATTTTTGGATCTCATGATCAGCTCCTGTAAAATTCAGAAAATAAATTCAAGGAAAATGAGACATCATTCCCTGGCCGGGAAAACAAGTCCCAGAGGCTGGCTTTTAATACGCTTTGCAAGTCCTGAAAACAGCATTCTGGCGCCTGATAATTCAACTCCTCTGGACCTCAGGGCAACGAATAAAGCAAGGGTAAAGCTGACCAGAAGATTCACAAAGCCGATAAGAAAAACCCCTGAAACAGCTGTCGCAAGCTTGAACCAGCCGATTTTGAAGTTCAACGCCACGAGAACATAGCCTAAATTTGCAGACGAAAATGCTATATGCCTTATATCAAGCGGAAGTCCGAAGGCCTTTCCGATTGCAGGGGTAAACCCCAGCATCATACCGAAGAAAAAGTTACCCGCAAGTCCGCCTGCGTTGGCGTCAATGTACGCCCCCAGCCATCTGGCAAAGCCGGGGCCGGGAAACCGCTGAAGCAGCGGATGTCTGGCAATCCTTTCACCTGTCCTCGAATAGGCTGCCACATTGTCAATATATCCGGAAACAAGACCGGCAGAGAAGAGCCATACACCGGCAACGGCGGCATATACAAGATTTGCCACGAACGGATTGATCTCTGAAAGCAAAAGGGCAGCCTTGTCAACACCAAGCAGACGATTGTCAAGGAATCTCCATGACAGGATGCCTATAACAAGAGCCAATGGAAATGCAACCATAACATTACCTGCAATAGCAGCAACCTGACTACGTACAGTGGCGACAACAAGCTCTGACAATCGTTCCGTATCCCTAAGTCGTCCCCTGCTCTGACTCACAGTGGCGGCAATTGTGGCAGCTGTCATGGCAGGCTGTTTTGTGGCAACAATAAAATGCAGGATATGGATTATGACAAAACCGCCTCCGTAAATAAGGCCATTTAAAAGCCCCTGGGTAAACAGTGGCAGGTGAAGGTAGCTTCCCTTCAGTTTAAGCAGCGCCATGATGGCGATAAGAATTCCAGCTCCGGCAGCCGCCCTGGCTATGCCTGTCCACTCTGCGCGGTTACGGGCTATGTAGTGCTCACCGGTTCGTCCGGCATTCTCTGTTACACGGAGCGAGAGCAATACAAGAAGATCAGAGAAATGTTTACTTATGCTGTTACGCTGGCGTTCTCCTGATACTGCATCAAGAAAAAACTCGCTCCACCTCTCATTGATTTCGGTCCTGTTTCCACGTAGCGGACGGACAGCGAGCAGCCTCACAAGAAGGCCCATACGGTCAAGATGCTGGTGAAGACGCACAATCAGAAATGTTAGAGTCATGCTTGTTCCCTGAGAAGCAGCGGCCTGATGGGCCTTCTGCACAACCTCCATGCATTGATCAAGAAGAACCAGCAGATGCCTTTCATCATCCGGTTCATGCACTGTATCTGATCTGAGATCTCTCAGTTGCATGACGAAACGTGATACTTCATCCGCAAGGGCTATGAATGGGGACTCACCTGCTGAAAGTCTTGGCAGCACCCTCAAAAGTTCAGGCTCAAGCCCCATTGCCGCAATCCTGTGTGCCAGAATCTGGGCACTGTCAATAAGATGAAGCCTTATCCTGACTTCAGCCTCACGATCCCTTGCCGGTTCACGCCCGATTATTTCCCAGAATCTGGCCCTCTCTTCAGCAGGTATCATTTCCATCCAGGCCTGATCACCAGGATGGCTGAATATAAGATGTATGCAGTCCTTTAAATCTGAGGGATCCACAAGTTCAGGCAG
>CAZXTZ010000307.1:0-3511 GCA_964643645.1 uncultured Geobacteraceae bacterium | reverse complement strand
GTTGTTGCATGGTTGAATTCAGATAGATCCGGCAACAAAAGCGGACTAATGAAGTGGGCGCTCAAACAGAAGGCTGATGGCCTGCCACTTGTGTTTCTTGATCGGTTCGGTGTGTCGCCTCAACTGTTTGCCAAAGAGATGGGAGGCACGTTTCAGTCGTCATTTGTTCCACCCAAAAAAGTCAAATTTATTAAGCAGGCAGACGAAGTGGGGTTTGAAATCAAGGCGATGCCAGTCAGGGACCAGATTGTCCCGGTGCGTTTTGATCAAAGCCAATCCTGGCTTTCTCTAGGCTCAGATAAAGGAGTCTTGGGAGATGCAGTTGCAATCACCCCATGGGGGGGATATGCGCTTGAGCCTTTTGTCGTTACTGAAACGCTGGATGATAAAGCAAGATGGATTATTGATCCGTTCGCTTTTTTTACAAAGGCTTTGCGTTTAAATCTCCGGCCTGTTCCTGATACCACCACTGAAAACGGCGTTCGGCTCCTGCTTTCCCACATTGACGCAGATGGTTTTGAAAGCCGGGTTGAGAGCCCGGATGCCCCGTACGGGGCTACCGAACTCAGGGAGCGGATACTGAAAAAATATCGGATACCGACCACATATTCGGTAATAACAAGCACTTTAGGAGACAGGGGGCAGAATCAGAAAGAGGCGCCTGCCCTTCAGACAGAGGCTCGCGAAATCTTCAAGCTGCCCTGGGTAGAAGCTGGCAGCCATACATTCTCCCATCCCTTTTACTGGCAGAATACAGAAACTGCAAAACAAGGATACAGTGCCCAGTATCTTCCCATACCTGGCTACAATTTCAATATTGATGCTGAAATATCCGGTTCAGCGGCGTTTATTGACAAGCATCTTCTTCCTCCTGGAAAGAAGACACGCCTGATTCAGTGGTCTGGCGACTGCACTCCCGGCGCGGATGCTTTGGCAGCGACATATTCAGCATCCCTTGGAAACATTAATGGAGGAGACACGCTGATAACCGATTCCAACAGAACCATTACGGCAGTAGCGCCGCTTGGGGTTGAAAAAAACGGCTGGTTTCAGGTCTTTGCGCCTAACCAGAACGAAAACGTATATACAAATCTATGGACAGGCCCGTTCTACGGTTATCGCCGTGTAATTGAGACATTTCGCCTTACCGATACCCCACGCAGGTTAAAACCTGTAAACATATATTATCATACCTATTCCGTAACCAAAGAGGCATCCCGACGTGCGCTGGAAGATGTTTATGACTGGGCTTTGGCCCAGAAACTGAACCCGATATATACATCCGAATACGTTGATAAGGTGCTGGATTTTAACAGAACGGTAGTAGCGCTATCAGGTGGAGGCTGGCTTATAAGAAACTCGGGCAAGCTGAGGGAGATGAGAATTCCAAAAACATCCGGATATCCGGATCTTGCGAAAAGCCGTGGAGTCGCAGGTTTCTCTGACCATAACGACCAGCGCTACATTCACCTTCTGCCTGGCGGCGAGGCTTTTCTTGAGTTGACAGCAACTCCGCCTGCACTGCCATACCTTTATTCGGCCCAGAGCCGCCTTGTTTTTTTTGAGCGGACTGCCAGGGGCCTTAAACTGCGTTTCAAGGCTGAAATGCCTGGAGACATTTCCTTTGGTGGCGCTGAAAAATGCAGGATTGAAGGTTTGAAGGGGGGCGATAAACCCCGCTATTCAGGGGATCGCCTTACAGTACAGATACCAGCGGGGGAGCATGGCCTCGAACTCATCTGCAGATAAACCCAAAAGCAGGCACCGGGAGCGTTTCGCCTCTCCTCTTGTGATTTCTCTTGTGGTTGGCACAGGTCTGGCCATGCTTGTTGCCTTATATCCCGAGAAAGAGATTGTGGGAATGCTGGGCAGCGGTGAAGAACCTTCTCCTGCTGTCCAGCGCTACCTGGAGGCGCTGATAAGGATAAGGCCAAATGATGCGCTACTCAGGATGGAGCTGGCAAGGATATATATAAAGATAGAATGTCCTGAAAAGGCCCTTGTTGTTACAACCGGAATTGAGTTGCGCAAGCTTTCAAAAGAGGAGCTAAAGAATCTGGAGAGTATTCGATATCAGGCATCCTTGCAGCGTCTTTACTTTACCTCTCCGGAAAACCCGCAATGGGCTCTGGCACAATCCGAATACTCTGAAATTGTTGAAAACAGATTAAAAAACAGGGCCGGAAGAACCGAGATCGGAGCCATGCTTGCCGATGCCGAGATGGCAGGCGACAAGGTCACAGTGCGTCGGCTGGAGTCAATAATCGGCCCATCTGCTTCACAGGGGATGAAGAGCGGTGATCAGGAAGCTGATGAGGCAGCAGGAATACCTCTTGCAAAAGCTGACTACCGTGGAGCTGCTGAGGCTTATATTTCCTATATTTCCAAGAGGGATACGCTACAGCAGAAAAGACGTCTTTTCCTTGCCGCCCTTGCATCTATGCAGTCGGGAAATCGCCCGCTTGATGCCCTGGCTCTGGCTGAAAGACATATAAGCCCACTTAAGGATGATCGTGAGACCCTTGTTTATGTTACAAGGCTGGCCCTTGCCGCCAACAGGCCCCAGGTTGCCCAAAAGTATGTAAGACGGGCACTGGGGATGAGAGCGGAAGAGGCAGGTGGATAGAGGTGATTGGATTGTCAGGTAAAAAGCTGGCAGTCATTTTTTGCCTTGTTTCCATGCTTGATTCCGGCGTGGTCTTTGCCGATAAAAATGGAGCCGGGGTTGGAGTCCCCTACGACAGGGATCTCTACGACCTTGCCTTCAAGGTTTTCATGGGCAACAGCAATCTTGCAGATGCGCTTCTTATCTCCGAGCGGGCTGTGGCTGCAAGCCCGGCAGATAGAGAGTGGAGGCGGCGCGCAGCGCAGGTTTACGAATGGTCCGGCAAACCGTCGAATGCACTTATGCACTGGGCGTGGCTGGCGGAAAAGGGGGACAGGGAGGGTATGTCCAATGCCCTCCGTATTGCCAGGGCACTGGGTGAGTTTACTATCCGACGCCGTCTTCTGGAAAAGGTTCTGATTGAGGGCAACGGTGATCCTTCGCTTTTTCGTGAATATCTGTTTGTGGCTGAAGGGGCCGGGCTTCCGGATGAAGCTCTCAAGCTTTTGTCATCCGGCAAGCTAAAACTGCCACAGGATCAGCTTTTTATGGAAAAGGCCAGGCTTGCGGAGCTTACCGGACGCACATCTGAAGCCATAGAATCCTATCAGAAACTGTCACAGGTAAGGCCGTTAACAGCTGTTGAGGCATTGCGCATGGCCTCACTATGGTATGGTCAGGGGGATTCGGAAAAGGCCTGGGATACATTGAGGACTGCTTCGGCAAAGATAAAGCCCGATGCTGATGATTTCTGGAGAACATACGGCGATCTGGCCTGGGCCAGGCAGGAGGAAGCAGAGACGGAGAGGGCCATATCGTTTCTGAAGAATCGTGGCAGGATTCTTGAGCAGGATTATCAGAGGCTTCTGCTGATTTATGGGGAGTCCAGTCAGCAAAAGAGATTCA
>CAZXTZ010000306.1:0-3523 GCA_964643645.1 uncultured Geobacteraceae bacterium | reverse complement strand
GCCCATTGTTCCAGTAGTTGGGCATATATCTTTTCATCATCAGCATCTATCAGGGTTTTTTTATACCCTTTTATGTTCTCATCAGCCTTTTTCATTGATTCATCAATAGTCTTGAGATAGCCGGCATCATTTTTCTTTTCGTAGGCGATATAGGCGGCACGGGACGATGCTCGTTCAAACCCCTCAGTGATTTCTATCAACTGTGCCAATGGAACCGTTGTTTTCTCATAGAGAAAGGTATCCTTGTCATCCAGCTTATGCAGCTGGTAATTGCCGAATAGGCCGATAAAGGCTGCGATAGCTGCAATCAGCAGATAACTTACGATCAATTTGGTGCCCAGTTTCATGTTGTCAAATCCGTTCATACTGCTCTCCTTTCAAGGTAAGCCAACTATTAAATATGTCGTTTCAGCGTTATGAAAACAGTTTCTACATCTTTCTCTTTAGGCTGCCTCTTGGACATCGCTATAGGTCTGCTCGACAATCGCTGCTTCTTCCTCGGTCAGCACCCGATCCACATCCAGGATCAGCACAAGGCTGTCGCCACACTTGCTCATGCCGGCGATAAACTCGGTGTTGATGCTGGTGCCGAAGTCAGGCGTGCTGGAGATTTCCTGGGATTGGATATTGAGAATGTCGGAGACCGAATCTACGATCAACCCCATTACCCCACGTGAAAATTCGGTTACGATAATGCAGGTATGCTTCTTGTACTCACCCACCGCCATTCCGAACTTCTGCTTCAGGTCTACCACCGGGATGATAGTGCCCCGCAGGTTGATCACACCTTTCAGGTAACCCGGCAGGTGGGGTACCTTGGTGACGGTGGTCAGCTCAATGATCTCCTGAACCTGCAGGGCATCAAAGGCGTACAGTTCGTCATTGAGGGTGAAGGTGACATACTCCTGGCCGGTGTCGGCCACAGCAACTGCTGTTCCTCGTTTGTATGACGCATCAAT
This sequence comes from uncultured Geobacteraceae bacterium, assembly GCA_964643645.1. Taxonomy (GTDB): domain Bacteria; phylum Desulfobacterota; class Desulfuromonadia; order Geobacterales; family Pseudopelobacteraceae; genus Trichlorobacter. The sequence goes on along the minus strand of CAZXTZ010000306.1, from coordinate 2,564 downwards.
GTTCTCGGTCATCGACTCTCCTCCTTTACAAAAATGCTTTAATAACGTAACCAGCTGTCTGCACTATCACTCCACAAAAACGTGGAAATTTTCCTGTTGGCAAGTGGCCCTGCTTCCACCAATCCAAGCTAATCGGCCTATTGTCCAGCAGTGGCGATAACCCCTACCACATCCAGCACCAGCGCCACCTGGCCATCCCCCATGATCGTGCCGCCGGCGATGCTGCGCACCTTTGGTGTTGCTGATCCAAGGGTTTTCAGCACTACCTGCTGTTCTCCGATCAGCTCGTCGGCCATGAGGCCATATTTACGATTGTCGTGATGCACCACCACGACAATCGCCTGGCAGGGATCCTGCTGTTTACTGTCGATATTAAGCAGCCGGTGCAACCTGATCATCGGGATGTATTCCCCCCGCACATTAACTACTTCACCCTTTTCCTCGATTGAGTTGACATCTTTACGAGAAGGACGGATCGATTCAACAACCGAGGTGATCGGTATAATGAAGATATCGTTTCCGACATTGATGGTCAGGCCGTCGATGATGGCAAGCGTCAGCGGCAGTCGGATCGAGATGGTAGTGCCGACCCCTTTGCGTGTCTTGATATTGACCACACCATTTAATGCCTCGATATTCTGCTTGACCACATCCATACCAACCCCTCGCCCTGAGGTGTCGGTAATCTTGTCAGCAGTAGAGAAACCAGGCAGCATGATCAGGTTGTAGATTTCATCTTCAGTCAGTCCGCTAGCGGTTGAAATAACACCCTTCTCTAGAGCCTTGGCGATGATCTTGTCCCTATCAAGCCCTTTACCGTCATCCTGAACATCGATATAGACCGCATCTCCCAACTGATAGGCGCGCAGATAGACGGTGGCCTGGGCCGGTTTGTTTGCAGCAGCTCGGTCAACAGGAGATTCAATGCCATGATCCACCGAGTTACGGATCAGGTGTACCAGCGGATCGGCGATCTTTTCCAGAACCCCCTTGTCCAGTTCTGTCTCTTCACCGCTGATCACCAGCTCGACATCCTTGCCCTTGCTGGAGGACAGCTCACGGACCAGCCTGGTAAAACGCTGAAAAACATCGCCCACCGGCAGCATGCGCAGCGCCATGGCACCTTCCTGAATATCCTTGCCGATCCGCTCCAGTTGCCCGAAAATAGTGTCAACACGTTCAGAGTTATTGGCGAGTTCCGTTGCGCCCTGCTTTCCTTGACCGTACATAACCTGATGAAACATGGAGTGGATGATGACCATCTCACCTACCAGATTGACGAGGTGGTCGAGTTTCTTGAGGTCAACCCGGATGTTTGTAGATACGGCCTTCTTGAACGACTCCGCCTTGCGTACAGCCTGCTTATCCAAGACGCCGTTAACCTGTTCCTTTGTAACCTTGCCCTGTTCCTGGAGAATATCCCCCAGTTTTTTCTGCATAGTGAGTGCCTCTCTGACATCATCCTCACTGACAATCCCCTCTTCGACAAGTATGCTGCCGAACAGATTAAGGTCTTGATTCATAGGGGTTACTTCGATTTCACTTTCATCTTCAATAAACTCGAAAATTGTCCTCACTGCCTGTTCATCTCTTTCAGTTTTAAATCGTAGCACCCAGTGAAGACACAACTCCTCCGGATCCAGCTCTGAAAGCCTTGGTATATGATCAGTTTCACAGGCAAGAGATGTTATCTCGCCAAACTCACGAAGTTCATCAAACAGCTTGGCTGGCTCAAGACCGCGTTGGAAGATATTGGCAGGCGGGGCAATGCGTATCAGGAACAGATTTTGAGGTATTGCATCGCTCGCTGCCGCTGACGGTGAGATTTCGGATGCGGTAGAAACAGAGGGAAATATAGCAGCAGCTGTAGATTCAGCGGACTTTGCACCTTTGATGCTGGCCATCCGATCCATCAAATCCAGACACCGCTCAAACGGAAATTCCTCCTCCGCTGCTACAGCGGCGATCATTTCCTTGATAATGTCCAGCGCCTCTAGCAGGGTGCTGATCATGTCCTTGGTTGTAATAAGTTCGCCGGACCTCAAAGATTCAAGGATTTCTTCCATCACATGGGTGAATTTCGCAATATCGGGGAGACCGACTGTGCCGCTCGATCCCTTAATGGTATGTGCAGAACGAAAGATGGCATTGAGGAGGTCGGCGTCATCAGGAGTCTTCTCTAACTGCATGAAGCCATTTTCAAGCGTCTCAAGGTGTTCAGACGCTTCCTCGACAAAAATTGCGTGAAATCTCTTGAGATCCATGATTCCTCCCGGCACAAATCAGGTGTTGGTTTCTGATATAACAGTTGCTACAGGGTTACTCCGATACTGGCTGAAAAAGCCTTGACCGTATCGGATGGCATAAAGCGTATCGTTGCTCCCAGACAGGCAGCTTCCTTGCGGGCAGAGAGAATTAGCTGGATTGCTGCGGTGTCAATACGCTCCACAGCCCCTAAATCTACGACAATCTCAATATTGCTTTGAATGGCATCCAGTATGGTTGAGCTAATCTCTGTAATGTTGCCGATATAAAACTCACTATCTAATTTTATCTCTCTGCTC
>CAZXTZ010000305.1:1538-3525 GCA_964643645.1 uncultured Geobacteraceae bacterium | reverse complement strand
TCCGGTTTTTTAAATAAATATCAAAATGTTACGGTTTCCGGATGGAAACTATCTAGAATATCCAAAAAATGGACTATTATTTTAGCTCGTAGGCTGAATCAACCGGATGGCTCTTTTGCAGGTATTGTCTATGCAGGCATTCTGGTTGAATCATTCAGCGAATTGTTTTCCAAGGTAAGTCTTGGTAAGGGCAGCGTTATTTCGTTACGCAATGAGCAACTGGAGCTTTTTGCCCGTTACCCGGATCTCGGCTCACCTGAAAAGACACTTGGCAAGCGGCAGCCCTCAAAACAGCTTGATCAGCTGATAGCAGCAGGGAAACCGGAAGCAACCTATTATACACCGACCGGCACGGACAACATTGCCAGGTTGGTAACCTATCGCAAAATCGACAACTTTCCACTCTACATCATAGTCGGTATATCGAGGCAGGAATATCTTCAAGGGTGGTGGCACGATGTTGTCAAGACTCTGTTGCTGCTGACCTTTTCTGTTATTGCGACAATAGTTTCACTGCGTATGGTTTGCAGATCGAGAAAACGGGAGTTTAATCACTTCGCTGACCTGAAAAAACAGGAAGAAAAGTTCCGGATCGTTGCGGATAATACCTATGATTGGGAGTTCTGGCTTGATCCGGAAGGTCATTTTATCTATTGTTCCCCCTCCTGCCGTTTGTGGACCGGCTATGACGCCGCCGAATTTTACGCCGATCCGGCTCTGGCTACACGTATCGTTCACCCGGATGACAAGCTGCTTTTTGATGAACATCTCCATGAACTTGATTCCATATCTAGTCAGATTCACTCCGTAACATTCAGGATACTTCATCCTGATGGCAGCGTCCGCTGGATAGAACATTGCTGCTGCCCGGTCATTGATGAGTCGGGTTCGTATCTTGGGGTTCGTGGCAGCAATCGTGATGTTACCGAGCGCATGAAAGCCGAGGAAGAACTGATACGGTATCGTGAGCAGCTTGAAGAGTTGGTGATGGACCGGACTAACGAGCTTGGTAAGGCGCTTGTTGCTGCCAACGCGGCCAATCTTGCCAAGAGCACCTTTCTGACCACGATGAGCCATGAGCTTCTGACCCCGATGAACGCCATTCTGGGCTTTAGTCATCTGCTGCTGCGAGATGCTACTCTGTCATCAGCAGATTGCGACAAGGTGAGAAGCATTATTAAGAGTGGTGGACATCTGCTGGCAATCATCAAGGATACGCTGGAGATGTCACGCATTGAGACCGGGCAGGTTGAACTGCAGGAACAACCGCTTGATCCGGTTGTGCTTCTGGAAGAATTGGCAGCGATTTTTTGTAGCCGGGCCAAGGAAAAAGGGCTGATATTTACCTGTGACAGCTCTCCGGAACTCCCGCGTTGTATCGTTGCTGATCCGGATAAACTGCGGCAGGCCTTGATCAAGTTGCTTGAAAACGCTGTTAAGTTTACCAGCCATGGATCTGTCATGCTTCGTGTATTTATGAGCGGAATCGATCGCATCGTAATTGAGGTTGAAGATACTGGTGTAGGTATTCCGGAGGAAAATGTTCCGGGTGTTTTTCGACCTTTTGAACAGGCAGGCAGAGGCCTTGCTTCCCATACTGACGGCGTTGGTCTGGGGCTGGCCATCAGCCGGGAACATGCCCGTCTGATGGGGGGCGATATTACCGTTGAAAGCACAGTTGGCAAAGGAAGTTGTTTCCGTTTAGAGTTCCAGGCACAGATTTCTGCTGAGGCTCCGCCCTCTGCAGTAGTGCATGAGTCCATGGAGGATGGTAATATAGTTATAAGCGAAACCAGATCAGTGGTTAACAAACAAAGCATTGAAACTCCGTCATTACAAAACATGTCTCGAGAATGGTGCGAAGAGTTCCAGTTGGCGCTTACCCGTAAAAATATCACCCGCATCCGCAAACTTGGGGAAGAGGCGCAAGCTACAGACCCGGTTCTTTCGGCCTGGATGTTGGAACGGGCTGGGCAATATGATCTGG
>CAZXTZ010000305.1:0-1528 GCA_964643645.1 uncultured Geobacteraceae bacterium | reverse complement strand
GGTGTGATAGGGCTGGTCTGAGTCAATGCTATAGACTCAGAAACTCACCCAAAACTGGCGTGAGTGGATTTTTGTATTTTTACAAGAAGCCCGATGCCAAAGTATTGATGGAGGTTTGCATGTTCACATTCATTACTATTGCTACAATCGCAATTATTTGTTCCACATCCATATTGATAGCAGTGTATTCATATCTCTACTTTAGTTATAAGGAGAGATACTTGAAACTGTGGGCGATCGCCTGGGGTTTTATGCTACTCAGGTACATCAGTTTGCTTGTTTCGTTACTTTGGCAGCCGAACATTATCACTTCAACTTTTTATCATATCCTCGTTATCATCAGTTCAATCGTACTCTTAAACGGTACATATCTGTTCGTTGGTAACCTCCCGGCGAGAGGCTTCTCTGTTGCCGGAGTATTGATAGCCCTATGGATTATCGTGGCTTCTTTCCTGAGTGTACCGACAATGTATGTCGCCGTGCCGGTCTTCCTCTTCCTCGCGTATACCATGATTAACTTAGGCTCTCAAATATTGAAGCAAACAAAGAAGGGTGAAGTTGCAGGTCGTATGACCGGTTGGATGTTCATAATCTTGGGAGTTCACCAACTGGACTACCCCCTGCTGCGCCCAATCGAATGGTTCGCACCCTGGGGGTTCCTCTTTAGTTGCGTTCTCGGCACATTAATAGCTGGCGGCATGATCCTTATGTACTTCGAAAGAACGCGCGGAGAACTTCAAGAAAGGGATGCGCGATACAGCAATCTGGTCGAATCATCCGAAAATTTGATCTGGGAGATTGATGCGAACGCCTTCTATACATTCGTCAGCCCTAAGTCCACGGAGATGCTTGGCTATACACCAGGTGAAATTTTAGGGAAAACGCCTTTTGATCTGATGTCTGAAGTGGAGGCGTCCCGCGTCAGGGATGTTTTCATAGGGATCTGTTCAAGGCGGGAGCCGTTTTGCAAACTGGAAAACACCCGGCTGCATAAAGATGGCAGGCTGGTTGCAATCGAGATGAGTGGTGTCCCATATTTTAGCAGACAAGGTGATTGGCTAGGATATAGAGGAATGGATTATGACATCACCGAACGCAAGCTGGCTGAGGCATCGCTTATAGAGAGCGAGGCATTTCGCCGACGGGTCTTCGACTCGTCCTCTGTTCCCATCATCGTTATGGATTGCGAAACGACCCAATTCGTCGACTGCAATCCGGCGGCAGCAAAGATCTACCGTTTGCCTTCCCGTGAAGCTGTGCTGGGCAAGACGCCGCTGGATGTCTCTGCACCGCTGCAATATGACGGCACACCTTCAGCGGAGAAAGCCGTTTTATACAATAAAAAGGCGATACAGGAAGGATCGGTTGTTTTTGAGTGGCGTCACCAACGTCCCGATGGAGAACTCTGGGACGCAGAAGTTAATTTGATGGCGTTTAAAGTTGGTAATTGCCAGATGCTGCAGTTCACTTTACAGGACATCACCGATCGCAAACATGCTGAACAGGAACTGGAGCGCTATAGCGACCA
>CAZXTZ010000304.1:0-3527 GCA_964643645.1 uncultured Geobacteraceae bacterium | reverse complement strand
AGAGGTTTTATCAGGTTCCACAGGCACAGGAGTGGCTCCAGCATAGGTAACTGCCAGCCATGTGGCAATATAGGTATTTGATGGGACAATCACTTCGTCTCCTGATCCGATATCCATGGCACGCAGGATAAGATGAAGGGCATCCAGACCATTGCCGACACCTATACAGTGGGAGACGCCGCAATAGGCGGCAAACTCTGCCTCAAATGCTTCAACCTCTCCGCCAAGGATATACCAACCGGATTCCATAACACGATGATAAGCGTCATCAAGTTCTTCGCGAAGCTCTGCGTAAGGTGCATGGAGGTCAAGAAATGGAATATTATGCATGACCGTTCCCTGCCAGACGGCAAAATTCGTCATAGTCCCGTATATAGTCGGCAGCATCATACGAATCTGATGCCAGAACCATCAGTACTGCATCGGCAGAATATTTATACTGAATGCCCCATACCATGGGAGGGAGATAGACTCCGAATGTAGGCCTGTCCAGCCTGATTTCCTGTCGGCTGCAGCCATCATCCAGCACCATTGAGCAGGCCCCCCTCACACAAACCAGAAATTGCTCCTGTACCCTGTGGGCATGCTCACCGCGCACTTCTCTGCTTGGCACATCAAATACAAGGAAATATCTTTTAGGTATGAAAGGCAGCAATTGACCATATTCTGCAAAGGAAAGATTTCCACGCATATCCTCAACCAGTGGAAGTTCAAAGCATTGCACACCACCTACTGAAACAACACTTCTGCCAACAGCATGCAATGGATTTTTGGGTAAAGCCTCGCTGGCTGAATTGACATACCCGGTAATGCGCGCCGGATTACCTACCACAATGGCATTCGGCGGCACATTACGGGTCACAACGGATCCAGCACCTATCATGGCGTTGCGGCCAATTACAAGATTGGGCAATATGGTTGCATTTGCACCTATTGAGGCTCCCTGACATACCGTTGTTTTGGCAAATTCCTCCGGATATTGGCGACTCCGGGGAAAGGCATCATTGGTAAAGGTGACATTGGGACCAATGAACACATCATCTTCCAGACGAACACCATCCCATATCTGGACACCACATTTAATTGTGACCCTGTCACCTATCAGGACATCGTTTTCAATAAAAACATGATCACAGATATTGCAATCAGCGCCAATCACCGCCCCTGGCAAGACATGGGCAAAAGCCCATATCCTGGTGCCATTACCGATTTTATCCGATTCTAGCAATGCGCTGGAATGCTTGAAATAGTCCATAAGTTTTCTCCACAACAATTAATCAGATCCATGGGATTATCTTCTGTGTCGGGCAAGAATTTCATCGGCCTGACACCTTATTTTCGCCAGATGTTGCTCAATATTATTACTGGTAACATACTCTCCAAAATCTTCAGGTAGTTTGGTGTCTGCAGTTCCGGTGATACGGTGCGCTATCAGTGTTCCAATTTCAGGATAAAAATGATCTGCATCGTAATAGTTGTAAAGATTGCTCGTAATACTGTTGACATACATAAAATTATAAACACCACCGAAAACATGTACAATTTCACGAAGCCAGCGGCAATAATCTGAAAATCTTCCTTCAATGACCATTCGTTCAAAAAGCGGTTTAGTTACCGGCGAAGTAAACACTGTAAAGGTAACGTCATTAAAATCAGAAAGGAGGCTTTTATACAGATATCCGGAATTTTCATTATAATGGTATCTGCTGCTGGAATAGAAAACCATGCCCAGTAGTTCTATACGATCATTCAGAAGTTTTTTACGGTCATAAAGAGCCATATTCTTTGGAATCAATATATTCCTACGTCTGTCATACAGGTAATAATAGCTGCGGTCTTTCCAACGCTTGATATACAGGCGAAGCGTATCCGGACTTAGAAGCGAGTTAAAGCGATACAACCTGCCGTCAGTTTGGTCAAAATATCCCACAGGTGATTTTATAGGCACTGGCTTCTGTTTAATAGTGCCGAAAAAATCCATACCTATAAACACACGCTTTATGGGTAATACACTTTTTTTCCGTGCATACCTGAGATAGTCTCCGTATTCCTCGGGATACATAGCCGGAGCTGAATAGTTAAACGCACGACAACCAGCCAGGTCTTCAGCCGCAACAGGTTCTGTCCTGCTACTTCCAAGCATTATTGTGTCAAAGTTTCTCTGACCAAATGCAAGACGATTAGTCTTTTGCTGACGCTGATCAATAACAACCGCTTTTTCATTAAACTTGTTTATATATGGAAAACACCATAATGGATCCAAAAAAACATTAAACAACAAAATTGCCGTGAATAATGAGAGTAGAAAAGTACAAAAAAATATTACCCAGCGTTTATATTTACGCACTGACCATACTTCCATTAAAAGCTGACACTATGCAAACCAGCTGAATTTATCAAACACTGTATTTCAAAAAATTATCCTGAAGGTCGTTCAGATGGAGCCTGTGGCATAATTTTATAATATGAAGTCAGGAGCCGAGCCAGCATTTTCATGGTAAGCTTATAAAATGGCAGTAAAAAGCAGAAAAAAGGCATCAGAATGTTGAATAATTTAAGCGGAATAACCCTGCTGATCCCTGCGTCAGCGACCTCCTTACCAAAAATTCCGTCTCTTTTCTGTATATTTAAAATTCTATAGCATTCACTCATCACCACAAAAGTACTTAATGGCGGCACCAAAAGCGGGTACGCAAACGAAATATACTTCTTGACCAAAGCCAGATATTCCACAATATGAACAAAGTCCTTGGAATTTATTGCTGTTTGCTGTGCGTCATGGCGTCTGAAAGCTATCAGTGGCTCGGACGTATAATGAAATCTTCCATATTTCAGGAGCTGAAACCACATATCAAGATCGACAAGCTGTTTATATTCAGGATTGAAGCCTGTGCCTGCCTGTGATTTCCTGAACATAACCGCAGATGGCTCACCTATGTAGTTTTCGAGGCAGCCAAACTTGAGTGTCCCGTTTTTAAGATAATACAGCTTGAGGCAGGCCTGCACAACATGCTGTGGATCTGCTGACTCAAGGTCACGAAAGCCCTGCCAGACATCAAGAGCCTTACCCGCTTCATCAACAATAAGCCTGGATGAGGAGACAAGGCTCACATCAGGGTGCTGATTCAAAGCCTTTACCTGAAGTTCCAAGGCAGAAGGGCTGACAAAATAGTCATCCCCGAACATAAAGTGAATATAGACACCCCTGGCCTGTCCCAGACAATAATTCCAGTTACCCACCATTCCCCTGTTATTTTCATTGCGTTCAAATCGGACTCTTGGATCAGATCCTTGATAACTGCTCGCAATTTTGTCGCTGCCATCCGAAGAACAATCATCAACGATCAATAGCTCAAAATCCTTGAAGGACTGCATTAAAACCGAATCAATCGCCTGCTTGAGATATGGCGCCGAATTGTAGATCGGCATGCAGACGCTTACAGTTGGATCTTGCATTTGGATTTCCGTTGCATCCTAAAACTGAAAGTACAGAAATTCACTGACTTTGCCTAATTGCATTATTGTCC
>CAZXTZ010000303.1:0-3550 GCA_964643645.1 uncultured Geobacteraceae bacterium | reverse complement strand
GAAGATTCTTTTCAAGCGTGGTGAATATCGTTTCGGTAATTTCGGAAACCATATTTATTTCCTCGGGGCGTACTGACGCTGCCTGTATGCTGTTGAAGAAAGAAGGCCCCAGCGACCTGAGAAGGACGATGGGGCATAAAACAAGTTGTGGGGATTCTGTCTATTTAAACAGCTTCTTTGCCTCTGTAGTCTGTAGATAATCCAGCAGTTTCTTTACCTTCGGAGCTGGATTCGTTTTGCTTATCAAGGTAAGGGGACGCTTGATGGGCGGGGTTGTTACCCGCCTGCTGCCGGCCTTTACTTTTTCTGCGTTGATGATTGAAATGGCCTCTGGATTGGATGCAACGGCATCAACGGTATCAAAGACGGAAGCGACATCAAGAACTTCTTTGGTTACCGGGCCGCCATCCATGATCTGCTTTGTAAAGGTTGCTGTAGGTCCGGCGGCAACACGGGGCCAGACAACCAGTACTTGCCCGTCTTTACCGCCCACTTCTTTCCAGTTTTGAATCTTGCCGCTGAAAAGTCCTTTCAACTGTTCTTTTGAGAGAGGCCCAACGCTGTTTGCTGCATTAACAATTACAACCGTTTCTTCTTCTGCGACAACATAAGAAGTTAACGCTGTCTTGTCTTTCAGGGTATACCCTTTGGCAGCCGCTGCTTTTACCCAGTCATCAAAAGAGAGGCTTTGGCCAGCCAGATCGGCGTTACCGGACTCAAGATTTTTTAATACCTCGACCAGATCACCAAACATGATCTTGATTGTTAGATTTGAAGCAGCCAACTGGCTTTTTACCGGATTAAAGATCTTGTCAATAAAGGTGGAACCGGTTGCAACCACCACCTCTTCGGCAGCGGCAAATGCCGGCAGCGCCAGTAAAGACATCAGAATCAAAAGCAGGGCAGATCGTTTCATGGGTATCTCCTTGTAGTGGTTAATCTGGCCAATATGGCCCGGCAACATTGCGCTATAATCTGAACCATCCGACCATCTGCTGCAGATCCTGAGCCAGACGATCAAAGTCATGGGAGGTGTCTTTGATCTTTTCCACAGAACCGGACAGATGACGGGTAATATCCTGGATGGTCTGCATGGAGTGGTTTACTTCTTCTGCTGTGGCAGACTGTTCTTCTGTGGCAGTGGCTATGGTCTGGACCATCTCAAAGACCTGTTCCACGTTTCCTACAATTTCCTGCATGGCCTGCTGGGTGATATCAACAACCGAGACGATTCGTTCAATCGCTTCCCGTTCTTTCTGCATCCCTTCAACTGAGGCGTTAACCTCTGCCTGCATGCCATGAACCGTTGAAGAAATTTCATTGGCAGACTCTGTGGTGCGTTGGGAAAGCTGCCGGACACTGTCTGCAACCACTGCAAAACCACGGCCATTATCGCCGGCCCTGGCCGCTTCAATGGCGGCGTTCAGTGCCAGAAGATTGGTCTGGTCTGCAATGTCCTTGATTATGTTGACAATCTCAGCAATTGATGAGGAGCGGGCTCCCAGCACTTCAATCCGCCCCACAGATTGTTTGACGATTTCAGCAAACTGGAACAGTTCTTGTGAAGTTGTATCCAGGGTTCTTTTGCCCTCCAGCGCCAGCTTTTTCATCCTCCCGGCTGCATCGGAAGTGGCTGTCACATTCCGGGATATATCCTGAATGGTCTGAACCATCTCGGTCATGGCGGTAACAGACATTTCAATCTGCATCCCCTGGTCAGCTGAGTTTACTTCCAGCTGGCCTGCAGTTTGGGCCAATTCCCTTGAATCAGTGGCTATGGTTCTTGTTGAACTGCTTATCCTGCCGGCCATTTCACGCAGACTGCTAACCATAACTCCCATTGATGAAAGCACTTTACCAAATTCATCTCTGGTTGAGCGCAGCTGAACCTCTTTCAGGTCTCCACCGGCAACATTCTCGGAAACCGTGATTAACTGGGAAAGCGGAGATGACACTGATTTGAATACCCATACACCGATTAATACTCCGGCAAAAGCTGCTGTTACACTGATAATTATCAGCAGGGTGATGTTTGTTCTCACAATCTTGTTGACTGAGGCGATGGCCTGCTCCTGTTCGCCCCGGGCCGCTGTAACCGATTCCTTGCCCTTTTCAGCCTGTTTCAGTACGATCTCCCGTAGTTTCTGGGTGGCCTGAACAGCCTTCTGCTCCATCTCAAACCGCTTTTTCAGGGTGGCAATAATACCGTTGTCACTCAGCAACATTCCCTGTATGCCATTAAGCGCGCCGGATGCGCTTCGCAGCATCTGCACTTCGCTTTTCACCCCTAGTCTGGCCAGATCTTTTTCAAGCAGCGCTACTGATCTGGATGCCTTGCCAAACTCTGACTTGATGGCAGGCGTAGCCGTGTCAATCTCCTTAATGGAACACAAGGTAAAAAGGCGGGCAGACAGGGCTTCTATTGCCAGTCCCTGGCTCATCAGCTCAGAGTTGGCAATAAGGATGCTGTTGGCCTGATTGGATTGCCCGAACATGGCGCCCTGACGGGCTGACTCTGTTTCATGTTTTTCGTTGGCTGCGATCACGTCCTGTTCAATGGCCAGGGTAAAATTGCCCAGTTTCTCGTTTATTTCCCTGCCAAGCGTGTCCAGTCTGTTCCTTACAGCGTCATCCTTCTGGGAGATCCAGGCTGCCTGTTCCTTGTGCAGCAGGTCCAGACGTTCAGACATCTCCCTGATAAGAGCGGTGCCCCCCTTCATGCTTTTCAGATGTTCGTTCTGGTTAAGCTTGCTGATACTGGCATTTACCTTTCCCCGTGCGATCAGCAGGGCAGGTCGCCGTTGTGCATTTTGCAGATCGTTAACTGCCAGTTGCAGATCTTTCAACATCACACGGACAGCTTCTACATTGCGTAAGCTGCTTGCGATCTGGCTTGACTCACGCAGGGCAGTGCTGAAGGCACCGGTGCGATTTCCCTGCAAGGCTCTTATTTTAGAGTCAAGCTGCCGCAGTTTGCCAGTGGCTTCTGTAATTTTCCGGTTCAGTTCATCTGCAGCCTTTACAGCATCAGTCTGCGCCTGCAGTTTGCTGGCTGAGATATCAAACAGCTCAATGGCTACAGTCCGGAGCGATTCGTGTGTATCAAGTTTTGTGGCGCCTGCAGTCAGCTTTTCAAGCTGCTCCTGTGTTGACTTTACCTCTGCCAGTGCTTTTTCCGATTCAAGTTTGTAAGCCTGTAGTTCCTGTGGTGTTGCTGCGGTGTTTATTTTGAACAGACTGGCCGTAACCCCCTGGATTTCACGTTGAAACTCAAGGGTTCGCATCTGGTAGGGGGTGCTTTTCTGGGTCAGGTAGGTAAGCTTGCCGTTAACAAAGTTCATGCCGAAAATGCTGGTTGCCACCACAGCACCCACAATGGCCAATACAATTAGAATATTAAGCGTCAGCTTTGTCTTGATGGTCATGTTTGCCTCATGCGCTGTACGTTTGTCTGAATATGGATGGTTGTATACAGTAAATGAAGCTTAAGAAATGGACAATGGTGTAAATACACCATTTGGGGGATTTATATTATACCGGTCTTGATGGC
>CAZXTZ010000302.1:0-3550 GCA_964643645.1 uncultured Geobacteraceae bacterium | reverse complement strand
GCTGCCAGAAATCTGCTAAGCCCATCTCCCGAAACAGCCTATCCAAACCGGTAGACCAGTTTTCCATCCTGATACAGCTCAATCGGGCCATCCTGTGACACCTTTATAACCTTTCCGAAAAAAGATGCTGCTATGGCAGCTGTGGTACGTCCCCCGCCCGTTACCATTTCACGGGCATGTGAAGTGTCAATAATGAATCCGGTGTCAAGGAGTTTACCGGCCTTATCCAGAACGGTCATTCCATCTGACGATAAAATCCGCAGAAGTGTGTCTGATGCCTTTAGTTCAGCAATTGTCTGCCCCTTTACACGGCCGGTAATAAGCCTCCCCACAGGATCGTCACCGCCGACAGAGCCTTTTTTAAGTGTTGAAAGATGCCTCGGAGTCCCTTCGTGGATAAGAATCACTGTTCCATGTCTGAGTTTTGATACAGCATATACCGTCCATAAAAGATCATCTATTGTCACAATATCTATACTCCCGGACAGAAATGATCGAAATATGTCCGGATCAAAAATCGCCCATACACCTTTACGCCTTACAAAAAGTTTGGCAGGGCTTATCAGCACCTCTATCTCTGAGGCATCATTGACAGTTATGGCAAAAGCGCCAGTGCCCGACCTCCTTACAAGTGAAAAAATTTCCCGCTGGGTGAGCCTTTCTATGTCTGTCTGTGAACTGTTTGCTGATGTTCTCAATAGTCCCACAACCTGCATCTGTATTGTTGATATAAAAAACAGGTTGTTTCCGTCAATAAACCTGTAAGTAAGCGGATTATCGAGAAATGTGGGAGATATCCCCTGATGTGGCTGCAAGGGAATAAGTGTGTGCTGCCGATCCTTTATCGTTTTTTTAAGGGCCGGCTCTGTGGTTCGGTGAACAATAAATCCGGTTGTGGCAGGCTTGCCTTCGTACCGCTGGTAAGAAAGATTTTTAAGCAGCTGAATAAGCTGTTGAATTGGCCAGAATCCCTTGTTTCTGTCCCCGCGAAGAAAACGTGCGACAGATATATCCATAATAGAGGCAAGCATGGCTGTACGGAAATGCGCGGCGTAACCTTCAAGCTTAAATCCACTGTAAAGGACTGAAAATGCCATAATAAGCTCTGTGCAGAAAAGGGTTTCGGTTTTTGTAAAGGGAAGACCTTCCCTTACAGCCGTAAAAGCGTAACTCTTGTCCTCAATAGCAGTTCGCAGAAAAAGCGCTCCATCCTTTATCTGGATATCTCTTTCAGCTGAATGAAAATCAACTTCAGCCCCTCCTAAAAGGGCGCTGATGCCGGGTCTGATAGCATCAAAAACATTTACAGGCATGGCTTGCAATCCTTTGATTTAAAAGATTATTGGCATATTGTTTCCGAGATAATATTGCATGATCAATCAGCAGGTTCGGCAATATTTTTTCTTTCCGGGTTTAGAGCAGCATTGTAACAGAAGCATAAAGAGATAAAAACAGTTGATACCTTATCATTAATACAATAACATTTAAAAATTCAAATCAAGCAACAACCAATCACATACTCCGAGGAAAAACAGATGAGCCAAAAGAAAAATGTCCCAAATGAAAACCGTACTGGCCAACATTTTATCAATTTACATCTGGTGACAGAGGAGCAGTTGGCAGTTGCCCTCAAAAGGCAGCTCCAGACAGGGGAGAGACTTGGCTCCATTCTGCTCCAGATGGGTTATATAACCACAGAAACCCTTTTAACCTTCCTGAAAGATTTCTACAACACACCATCAATAGATCTTTACAAGGTGACCATAGAACATTCTGTGCTTCAGATCATTTCCCACGAGCAGATGTCACGCTTTCAAGCCATCCCCATACTTAACTCAAACAAGATACTTTTCGTTGCAATGGCAGACCCTGATGATATTGACTCTGTAAACGAACTGGAATTCATTATTGGCAAAAAACTGCAGCCTGTAGCGGTGCCACATGCCCAACTAAGCACAGTAATAGAGTTCATAAGAAGAAAAGGTGGAAAAATAAAGGAAAATCTGTCAGGAGAAATTATTGAAAAAGAAATGGCCGTTGCGACTGAAGAGGAGGTTTCTTCAGATGTCAATGAACTTCTGAAACAGCTTGTAAAACAGAATGCCTCTGACCTTCTGATATCAGCCGGAATTCCTCCATGTCTTAAAATATATGATGAAGTATGCAGACTGGCTCTGCCTGCCTTGTTACCTGCAGATGTAGAAGCAATGGCCAGGGAACTGATGACCCCCAGACAATGGGAAGAGTTTGATAAAAACGGGGGTCTGGACTTCGGTTTCCTGAAACAGGAACTTGGCAGATTTCGCGTCAATGTTTACAGGCAACGCTCCTCTGTTTCTATTGTAATACGAAGTATAGCAGAACGGATTCCATCCTTGCAGGCCCTTGGTTTTTCCGAAGATCTTGAAGAATTCATTTCCAAACCACAAGGGCTCATCATTGTAACCGGCCCGACCGGACATGGCAAAAGCACAACCCTTGCGTCAATGATAGATGCAATAAACTCAAAGAGGAAATGCAATATAATTACAATTGAAGACCCTATCGAGTTTTTGCACAAACACAAGATGAGCAACATAAATCAGAGAGAGGTGGGAAAAGACACCCCGACATTCAGGGAAGGACTCAAAAACATCTTCCGTCAGGCGCCTGATGTTATTGTAATCGGGGAAATGAGAGATCACGAGAGCTTTGAAATAGCCATTCAGGCCGCTGGCAGCGGGCATCTTGTAATAAGCAGTATGCAGGCTAACAACACAACTTCTGCAATTGACAGGATTCTTGATATGTTTTCAGATGAAAAGCAGGATCAGATACGCAACCATATTGCAGAGGATCTTGTGCTATGCCTTGGACAGCGCCTTGTGCCATCAATAACCGGCAAGGGGCGTGTGCTGGCGTATGAAAAACTTTCATCTTCCGCAAGGGTTAAAAACCTTATCAGGGAGAACAAATGTCACCAGATAAGGACATTTTTCCAGCAATCTGTAGATGAATACATGTCAATAGATATTTCGCTGGCCAATCTTGTCAAGCTTAACAGGATCACTTTTGAAGAAGGGGCGAGATTCTGCGATAACATGTCAACATATAAAATGGCTGTTGCTCAGGGTACATCGCGTCCCTGAAACAGACTGCTTACTTCGGCTTAACTTTCTTGGCAGGGGGTGGGGAAAATTTCCATCCCCTGTTTTATTTACCCCAGTCCAGTGAATGCCTGAACCTCAGAATGCAAAATATGTGTTACTCGGGTTGTCTTTGTCTGCAAATGCATAGGCAACCATGCCGTTTGCCTTGGTTTCAAGGGCTTCAGAGGGTGGGTTGAGGGGAAGGTAATCCTTGAGCACGAGGTTGGACAGACCGGGATATTTACCGTCTTTTATATCCTTAAGCATTGCCAGCTGTTAAGTGTCGGAAAGGCCACCGTAGCCACCGAATTCTTTTACAGAATCACGTTCATCGCAATATTTTGTTGCAATTTCTATCAAGGATTTACCTTGAAGATCTTGAACTGTAAAATCTCTTTTGTCATTATCTTTGAAATTCATAT
>CAZXTZ010000301.1:0-3563 GCA_964643645.1 uncultured Geobacteraceae bacterium | reverse complement strand
GGTCCCTGGGTTACCTTGTGCAGTTCTGTGTAATCATCAAAGATAAACGGAAGGTCGAAAAGTTCAAATTCTTTCAGACCCAGCGGGGCAAACTTGGCAAGGGAAGGGGCCAGCATCTGTACAGACCCCATCTGTAGGGCTTCCATCTCTTCCTTGTCCTTAAACAGCTGGCTGTTTGGATAAACCTCTACTTTTACAGCGCCCTTGGTGCGCTCTTCAGCCAGTTTTTTGAAGTAGTTGGCTGCCTGACCTTTGGGGGTTTCGTTGGCCACCACGTGACTGAACTTGATCACGATCGGTGCTGCCTGTGCGGTCAGCGGAAGCGCAAAAGCCAGTGTTACTACTGCTGCAAGAATCTTTTTGAACATGTGTTTCTCCTTGTGAATTGGTGTTGACGTAATTGTGAGATATTGTTTTATAGCAAAGGGTGTGCCGAAATCCCGGTGGTCTGTAGCCTGACTGCTTGAAGCAGTAAAAATGGATTGTTATGAATTTGGGAGGACTGTTTTTGTACAGCAGTGAATTGCTGGTATGGCGGAAATCAGCCACTAAAATGTGGCTGATTTCCGCCAGTGGAAAGAGGTGAACTGTTTATGGATTGAAGGTTACGGCTTTTTACTGAATTTGATCTCTACACGTCTGTGGGGCTCTGCTGTTGCTGTTGAGAAAAGGGTGGAAGCCCCGACAGAACCGGTGGAGAGGATCTTGTCTGCCTTTATGCCCAGTTTAAGGGCAAAGAAGTCTCTTATCAGTATAGCCATCTGATCAGCGGCTTTCTGGTTTTCCTGCTTTGGCGGTTTACCATAGCCGAATACCTGCATTGAAAGCTGGTATTCGGGATATTGCGGGATAAGCGCCATAAGTTCCCTTGTCTGCTTGTCTGCGTCAGGTGCAATCTGGTGCCCTTTGGATGTGGTTTTGATAAGGTTTCTTCTTGGGAATACCAGTACAAGGGAATTCTCTGTAATATCAGTGACAGCGCCCAGGGAGCTCAGCTTTTCCTTAAAGGTTGCAGACCGCTCCGCATCGGAGAGCTTTTTTACCGAACGCATTTCATCAACTTTTCTTTCTGTATGTATGGTCTCAATCTGGCCGGACAGCTTGGCTTTTTCGAGTTTCAGGCTCTCGATCTGTTCTGTCAGCTTCTGTTTTTCTGCTTTAGTGGATTCAAGCTGAACGGCCATAAGCCTGATTTCAGTTTTCTGCTTTTCAAGCTCCTGTTTCAGGGCACTGTTTTCTGCTTTCAGTTTGTCAAATGTTGCCTGATCCAGCTTCATTGCAGCCAATTCACCGGCATTGGCTTTCAGTTTTTGCATCTCGGTTGCCTGATTTTCCAAAATACGGATTTTTTCTCTTGCATCAGCCACTTTTTTATCAAGCTGCTGGTACTCTTGCTCTATTGTCTGGGTGTTAATTTTAGAAAGCCCTGTTTTGGCACTCTGTTCTGCCATTTCAGCAAGATCAAGAATTTCCGGCTCTGCTTCTTCGCTCAGCCCTTTAAGAGGTATCCAGCTTGTGTTCTTTTTAAAAACATCTTCAGCTTTCTGGAGATAGCTGCGGGATGCGGTCAGATCCTGCTCCACAAGGCTGCTGCCTGAACTTTGCTGGATAAGCTGATTTACAGCTGTTCTTGCACTCTCAATGGCAAGAAGAGCCTTTGTCTTGTCGGCGGCTGAAGCGGTAAATGCTGTTATGGAGATGAGAAAAGCGCAGAAAGGATAGATAATAAGTTGACGCATGTTATTTCCCCTTTCCTTTGAGAAGTTCTTCTATCCGTTCTTCCATTTTCCTTAGTTCGGCCTTTTTTATTGCTGTCTTTTCGATTGTTTCCTGCTCAGCCGTTGCTGCCTTGGCCCTGTTTATGAGGGTGTCTGAAAGCTCTGTAATTCTGCGTGCAGCAGCTGTCTGGCCGGATTCGGCTGCCTGTTGGGCACGCTGAAGGGCTATCCTTGATTTTTCCAGAAAATCCCGGCCATATTTGCCAACATTTCCCTGTAACGTTGCAGCAAGGTCTCGCTGTTTTCCCTTTATTTCCTCCACACTACCTGTTTTAGCGGAGTCAGGCGCTGCAAATGAAACAGTGGAAAAGATCAACAGTGACATGATGAAAATAAGCAGTTTCATATTTTACCTCCTTGTTTTGTATAAAAGCGCTACAGCATTTGATCCGATCTGTTTGCTCAAGTTGGAAGTGATACAGAAGTTTTATGTTAAATGCAAGGACACCTGCAACTTGGGCTCTGTAACTATTCGATTTTATGTGTTGTATCTGCTTCTCAACAGTTCGCTTAGGACAAAAGCGGCCAGTGCAAGGATTGATATCATGGCTGCTATTCCGTTCCATCCGTAATTTACCCAGAATATTCCTCCAACTGTGCCGGAAATGCTGGAGCCTGAGTAGTAGGAGAAGAGGTAGAGGGAGGTGGCCTGGGCGCGGCATCTTACGGCACGGTGACTTACCCAGCCGGAGGCTATACTGTGGATTCCGAAGAAACCGCAGGTGAATACGGCAACACCGGCAACTATGCAGATGATTGAATCCGGTATTGTGAGAAGAGCGCCACAGACAAGTGTGGCAATGGTGCCTCTAATTACATTGCTTCGACCAAAACGGGCCATCAGGCGTCCCATTATGGCAGAGCTTAAAGAACCTAGAAAATAGACAAGGAATATAAGGCTTATAACTGACTGGCTTAAGGAATATGGTTTTTCAAGCAGACGGAACCCGATGTAGTTATAGAGGCTTATAAATCCACCCATGCTAAGGAATGCGATTCCGAAAAGAGATAACATGCCCGGATCTTTCAGGTGATGAAGCAGGGAAGGGATAAGGGTGCGGAGATCGAAGGGCTGTCTTTGAAATCTGGCAGATGGGGGCAGCAGTTTTACAAACCAGATGGCCAGCAGCAGGCTGATACAGCCGATGATGCCGATTGCTGTGCGCCATGGCATATAATCGGCCATTACCGCTGTTATGACCCTGCCTGACATTCCACCCACTGCATTGCCGCTTATATAGAGCCCCATGGCTGATGCAATGGCGTTTGCATCCATCTCTTCACCCAGATATGCCATTGCTACCGATGGTACTCCGGCAAGCACCGCTCCCTGTGCAAAGCGTATCAGGAGCAGTGTGGGCAACCCCTGTGAAAAGGCTGTGGCAATTGCCAGAATGGATGTGAGAATAAGGGCTGCAACCATAAGTGGCTTGCGGCCTGTGCTGTCGGAGGTGAGGCCTGAAAACAGCATTCCGATGGCCAGTGTGGCTGTGCTTATGGAGAGTGGGAGACTGCTTGCTGCAGGGGAGATGTTGAATTCGCGTGTAAAAAGCGGCAGAAGTGGCTGGATGTCATAAAGTGTGACAAAGGTAATGAATCCGGCGCAGAAGAGGGCAATGTTGGCCTGACGGTATCTGGTTGAGCCGATGGTGATGGGCTCTTGCCCCTGCCTTTCACAAGCCATACTTTTCCATCTTGTAGCGCAGGGTGCCACGGGGGATTTTCAGCATTAGTGATGCCTTGAGAACATTCCCGCCTGACTGCTCGATTGCCTGTCTTACAATC
>CAZXTZ010000300.1:0-3569 GCA_964643645.1 uncultured Geobacteraceae bacterium | reverse complement strand
CAGCTGGATGTCAGCGCCTGTAATTGTGATATCACAGGCCCCTCATTGTTTCTCACAGCAGCTACATACCCACACACTCTGTTCAGACTCAAATAAGCTGCAAAACCCAACTTACTTAAACATCACCTCATCCCTATTCGCCGTTTCCTCGACAATTTACGCAATGTCTGCTCCCATGGGTGCCCAACCTGCCAGCCCTCAACTCCGGGACCAAGTTCTTCAATAGTACCTGCCACCTCAAGCCCAAGAATTTCTGAATCACCCGGAGGAGGTGGATATTTGCCCTCACGCTGTACCATATCAGGACGGTTTACAGTGGTGGCAATCACCTTGACAAGCACCTGCCCCTCAGCCGGAACCGGTTTTTCTGCTTCACCAACCTTAAGTACGTCTACACCTCCAAAACCATTCATCAGAACTGCTTTCATTGAAGAAATCCCCCTGTTGGAAATTATTTTATCAGGATTAACATGCGGCAATCTACCTGTTTGCCCTGATTTTGTAAACTGCTTTGTTTACACTACAAGTCTTGATTTTATAAATGTTTTCTGCGATAAACACCAGTCTCCGGAAAGTTGAGGTTAACGATGCATATACTGATTACAAATGATGATGGGATTAGTTCGCCGGGTATAAAGTCACTTGCGGAAAAACTCCTGGAAATCGCCAAGGTGACCGTAGTAGCCCCTGATCGCGAGCGAAGCGCAGCAGGGCATTCTCTTACCCTCCACTCTCCACTAAGGGTATTTGAACTGCGAGACGGTTGGTATGCTGTTGACGGAACACCTACCGACTGCGTAAACATGGGTATTCACAGCCTTTTGTCCACACCGCCGGATCTTGTCGTTTCAGGAATCAATCATGGTGGCAATATGGGTGATGACATAACCTATTCAGGGACTGTTGCGGCAGCAATGGAGGCCAATCTTATGGGAATTCCTGCCATTGCCATATCACTTGCAACATTTCAACAGTCAGATCATTTTACTGATGCAGCGGCTGTTGCACTTAATCTTGTCCGGGATCTTGTAAAAAACAGCCTGCCTGCCGATACATTTTTAAATGTAAATGTGCCAAATCTTAATTATGCTGACATGAAATCCACTGTTGTAACACGTCAGGGCAAACGCTCATTTGTAGGCAAAATAGTAGACAAGGTAGATCCCAGGGGGAGAAAGTACTTCTGGATCGGAAGTGAAGAACCAAGCTTTCTGGATGATGAGGGTACCGATTTCAATGCAGTAGGCAAAGGGCACATCTCCATAACCCCTCTGCATCTCGATCTCACAAACTATAATAGCATGAAAATACTTCAAAAATGGCATTTTTGCAGATGACATCACTTCACGTTACGATTTGCCGAAACAGATTGCGTTTCACAAGGAAACAGGAGGCTCTTTGGTAAATTTTGAAATTGCCAGAAAGCGAATGGTGCAGGAACAGATTGCTGCCAGGGGCATAACAGACCACCGCCTTCTTGAAGTACTTCTCAAAATACCGCGCCATCTTTTTGTTCAAGAGGCTATGGCGGTACAGGCCTACACTGACGGCCCACTGCCTATTGGTGAAAAGCAGACCATTTCGCAGCCATACATGGTAGCCTTCATGACCGAACTTCTGAATCTCAAGGGGAATGAGCACATTCTTGAAATCGGTACCGGATCAGGATACCAGACTGCAGTTCTTGCAATGCTGGCGCGCAGGGTCTACACAATCGAACGGATTCGTCCGCTTGCAATGCAGGCACGGAAAGTTCTGGATTCACTTCATCTCCTGAATGTCAATATCAAGGTGGGTGATGGCACAATGGGCTGGGAAGAAGAGGGGCCTTTTGATGCAATACTTGTAACTGCTGGAGCCCCGGCAGTGCCCGAGGCCCTTGCTGCACAGCTTGCGCCAGGTGGAAAGCTTGTAATTCCAGTCGGCACTGAATCAGAGCAAACTATTTTAAGGGTAAGCATTGACTCAGAAGGCACTCGCAATTCAGAAACACTGGCGCCATGCAGATTCGTTCCGCTTATTGGCCGTCAGGGATGGCAGTAACAAAAGGAGAGTAATGAAAGAGACACTGCCTGTTGAAGAACAATATCCTGAAGAACCGTTAATTGATGATCAGGAACCCCCTCTTTATTTTGCCGATGAAGCGGAAGAGCCTGATGAAACAGTTATGGATGCTGAAGAAATAGTCATTCCTGAAGAAGTCCATTTTGATGATGCAATCAAAATATATCTTCGTGATATTCAGCGCACTCCATTACTTACTGCTGACTCTGAGAAGGAACTTGCCCTCAGGGTAGAGCGGGGGGACAGGGATGCCCGCAACAAAATGATAGAGGCAAACCTGCGACTTGTTGTAAAGGTTGCCAAAAGGTATCTTAACCGTGGGCTACCTTTACTCGACCTGATTGAAGAGGGTAATCTGGGCCTCATGAAGGCTGTGGACAGATTCTCTCTTGAAAAGGAGTGTCGTTTTTCTACCTACGCCACATGGTGGATCAGACAGTCCATTGAGCGTTCACTTGTTAATCAATGCCGGACTATAAGGCTTCCTGTGCATGTCTCTGACGATATAAGTCGTATGTTAAGGGTATCCAGACAATTAACCCAAAAGCTTCATGCCGAGCCGTCTGTCCAGGAGATAGCCGATGCGATGGGGGCAAAGGTGTCTTATGTAAGGCGCCTTATGTCGCTTCTTAAAAAAACCTGCTCAATAGAGACCCCCATAGGAGAAGGAAACGACTATTTTCTGATAGACACAATAGAAGACAGTTCAATGGTCTCTCCATCGGAACTGCTTGAGAACCTTGGCCGTTACGAGCTTATCTCCGCCCATTTTGAAAAGCTGTCAGAAAATGAACGTGTAATACTCGGGCTTCGTTTTGGGCTTTATGATCAGGATCCACAGACACTCGATACAATTGGTCAGACTTTTGGTGTCACCAGAGAGCGTATCCGCCAGATCGAGGCAAAATCTCTGGCAAAACTCAAGGCATTTGCGCAAAAAATATAAACTTAAAAAAGGAGCTGACATGGAAGACCTCAAACTTACCATCCGCGACATCCCTGATTTCCCAAAGAAGGGAATAATATTCAAGGATATCACCACACTGCTACAGGATGCCAAGTCATACACAAAAATGATAGACCTTTTGTCTCACAGGTATGTAGGGCAGCGGATAGACAAGGTTGTTGGAGTGGAGGCCCGAGGCTTTATAATCGGTTCAGCACTGGCCTACAAACTTGGGGCAGGTGTTGTACTGGTCAGAAAGCCGGGAAAACTGCCATCGGAAACCTTCAGCAAAACTTATGATCTTGAATACGGAACTGATACACTTGAAATCCATAAGGACGCCATAAAACCAGGGGAAAAGATATTGATCGCAGACGACCTTCTCGCAACCGGAGGTACTGTAGCAGCAGTTGTTGATATGGTACAGGAGATGGGTGGGGATATTGTTGAATGCTGCTTCATGTCAGAATTATCTTTTCTTGAGGGACGAAAAAGACTCCCTGAAGTAAAAGTTTTCTCGCTTCTGGAATTCTAGGGGGTTGCCAAAAACCATCTAAAA
>CAZXTZ010000299.1:0-3577 GCA_964643645.1 uncultured Geobacteraceae bacterium | reverse complement strand
CCAATCATCGGTTGTGACATCGCAGCATAGATTTCAGGTGAAATATTGACAGGCCCAGGTATGAACAGTTGTTTAAACATAATCTACTCCGCTCTGAGACAGTATTCAAAACATTGAACAGGCGCAAAAGGCTAACAAAGAGCCCGCCCAAAGTCAAGGACGGCAGCAGGCGAAAAAAAGGGCGACACCATTTGGTGACGCCCTGTAACCTGATATACTCAGCCGACTATTTTTTGTGGCACTTAATACAGTCGCCCTTGACGCTGAAGCCTGTCTTTCCGTCATGGCATGCGCCACAGGACTTGCCATTCTCCATTGCCTTCATGGTCATTCTTCTGTCGCCACCGTAGTTGAATATCTTGGTGTGGCAATCCTTGCAGGCAAACATGGCTGTGTGGGTGTCATGCTTGAAGTAGCCTACAACTGTGCCTTTTGCATTCTTGAAGGTAAGGTTGCCAGGTTTCAGACCTTTGTGGCATTTAACACAGTCACCTGTTGCGGCAAAGGCAGTCTTTCCGTCGTGGCATGCGCCGCAGGACTTCCCTTTTTCCATATCCGCCATAGAGAAATGTACGGCCCCCGCTTTATATGGGAATGTCTTGGTATGGCAATCATTGCACTTGTAAACAGCGGTGTGGAATTTATGGCTGAAGTTTGCGCTTGCAACAGTGCTCCTGATCTTGAAGGTTATATCCTTGGGCTCCAGTCCCTTGTGGCATTTTCCGCAATTGCCGGCAACAGTGAAAACGGCTTTGCCGTTATGGCATGCGCCACATGATGCTCCTTTTTCCATTTCGGCCATTGAGAACTGGCGACGTTTTGAGAGATCAAAAACAGCGGGATGGCAGGCCTTACAGCTATTGTTTTTCTTAAGGTGAGCATCATGGCTGAATACAACTTTACCCCCGCCCTTTATTTTGAAGGTAACTTCTTTTGATGACTGTGCAGCCAAAGAGGCTGTAGTCATTACAAAAAACAACATTATTACGAGGGATAACGTACGCTGGATCATTTTAATGCTCTCCTGTAAAGTAAATTTGAAGCATAGTCTGCGTCTGTATACTAAATTTATACAGCTGTCAAACATGTTTCAGAGTTCCTCAAAATCTTCATCTTCTGAAGGATAAAGCGCTTCGGGATCTATATCTTCATCATCATCCTTATCAATGTTATCACTGGAAAGATCATGCAAGAAACGGCTGTTTTCGGAAATTGTCCTGGCAATATCCTGTAGCAGACTGTCAATATTCTCGTCCGGTCCCGAACTCACGTTAAATCACCCTACACAAGTGAATCCAGATAACGCTCAGCATCAAGCGCCGCCATACATCCAGTTCCAGCAGATGTTATGGCCTGCCTGTATATATGATCCTGAACATCGCCGGCAGCAAATACACCCTCAACACTTGTCATTGTTGCAAAACCTTCCGAGCCGCCCCTTGTCTTTATATAGCCATTCTGCATATCAAGCTGACCTTCAAAAATCGAAGTGTTGGGAGAATGCCCGATGGCCACAAAGACTCCGTCAAGGGAGATTTCTTTTGTTGCACCTGTATTTACATCCTTGATCTTCATCCCGGTTACACCTGAAGCATCGCCAAGCACCTCGTCAAGCACACTGAACCATTCTATTTTAACCTTCCCTTCAGTAGCCCTTGCCTTCAGCTTGTCAGCAAGGATCTTCTCAGAGCGAAACTGGTCGCGACGATGCACGACTGTCACATGGGAAGCTATATTGGCGAGATAAAGGGCCTCCTCAACAGCAGTGTTTCCACCGCCAATAACAGCCACCGGCTTGTTACGGTAGAAAAAACCGTCGCATGTGGCGCAGGCAGACACCCCCTTGCCTTTAAAAGCCTCCTCAGAAGGCAGTCCGAGGTAGCGGGCAGAAGCTCCGGTTGCGATAACAAGGGCATCACATGTGTAATTTCCCGAATCACCCTTTAGCTGGAAAGGTCTCTGTTTCAGATCGGTCTCAACTATTGTGTCGTAGATAATCTGCGTATTAAAACGCTCCGCATGCTGACGCATACGCTCCATAAGGTCAGGGCCCTCAACCCCTGCATGATCGCCGGGCCAGTTATCAACATCTGTGGTGGTCGTAAGCTGCCCTCCGGGCTGAATACCAGCTATGATAACCGGAGAAAGATTGGCCCTTGCCCCGTATATGGCAGCAGTGTAGCCGGCAGGGCCCGAACCGAGGATAATCAATTTGTGATGCTCTGTAGCGTTAGTCATATAAACTCCAAAAAAAGCCCCCGCATTGCAAGCAGGGGCCGGATATTATTCCATCTATCAAAAAAGATTGTTTTAAACTAAGCCCCTTCTACCTTGGTCCTCAGGCCAGAAGCTATGTTAAAATCAATGTCAACAACAATTGAGAGTTTTTCTCGGTCAGGATATGCGAGAACTTCAAAGAGGCGTTTGTCAATAAACAGGCTGAGGTTAAGAATATCCTGACGTAATTTTACAGGCATCGGATTTTCAGGATCAGACAGTTCAGCCTGAAAAAAGCTCCATACCTTCTGGTTGAATTTTACAGCCTCCAGCAGCTTTTCACTTCTGTCAGGCGCCTCCCAGTTATCCTGAACCTGTTTAAGCATCAATCCTGCACGAGTGAGAACCGACGCTTCAAGTTCCCGACCACTAAGATGTTCCTTCTGCATCGAGGTGTAGGCATTAACTGGGTTCTGATACATGGTTTAGTAACTCCTCTTCATACTGGATGAGTGTCTGGGCCTTCTTCAGGGCCTGATAATACTTGCCTTCAAGGATATATCCTGTGATTCCTGAAATCAAGTTTTTAGTGCTTGGGGCGGCCCCAATTATATCTGCAACAAGCTTTCCATAAATTTGCGCCAAATCCGGGTTAGGTATACCACCAATATACATAAGCTGGAGAAGAAGATATACCTGCTTACATGGGGTAGTCGCCATTTCTTCTGTCAGTATATCTCTCTCACGCAAAACAGGAACGCGGTTCTCAATATGAAGGCTGGCCGCCGAGGGGCCATTCACAATAACAGCTCCACCAATTATAACTTTTTCGCCAGGCTTCAGCGATAGCTTGAGGCTCATAAACAGCCTATATTGCCAGCAAGGACTTTGTAACCTCATCACTCATTGAGGAAAGTCTGTCAGCTGTTTTGTATAGCCTGTCTGCTGTAGCCATAACTTCCTTGTCGCCACTTCCGGCATCAAGGGCAGGAACCGCTGAAGGAAGGATCTGGCCATTCTGCGAAAACATTGCATCCCACATTGACTTTACCTTCTCGTAGACCGGTTGGGGTGGTGGTGGAAACGTCAGGCTTTCGATTTCTTTGCGAAGTGACATATAGCTCATAAGAAGTTCACGCCGCTCAGAACTTTCAATTGGATACGGAGGATAATTCTTAACAATTGACATCAGATTGCCCTGCATTTTTGAAACCTGCTCAACGGCATTATTAATGTTTTCATTCGTCTCACGAACACCCTTAACCAGTTCATTAAGGCGGACATGCATCTGCTCTATCGCTTTTACGGTATCCAGATTTTTCAAGGTATTGGCAGACTTGACATCAACCGTATCAACCTT
>CAZXTZ010000298.1:0-3579 GCA_964643645.1 uncultured Geobacteraceae bacterium | reverse complement strand
ATGGTTTGACCGTAGCATGTTTCTTGTTTGAATTGAGTAAGCTGTCCCCAGAATACCCAATGATTGGATTGTGACATGAGGCAACTAGGTCTGATTTAATCCCGTTCATGTCGAAAATACACCCACGTGTTTCATCATGGGTAAAATCTGTCATTTCATGAAATTCAGGGATCTTATTCTCGTTTCTTTTATATGCAAAGGTGTAGGCATTGAGGAGGCGATAAATGACGTTTTCCAAAGGGATATTAGCACTCTGCAATATTTCTTTAATTTCATAAAACGTGAAAACCACTTGATTGTTGCCCAATCTACGGGAGTACCAATTGTCTTCCAATGGTACGTTAACAATTGCAATCATAAAGTCTGCGCCATTTAGTTTGGGCATTTGTTCTCTAACAAGATCATCAGAAAATTCCCAGCCAAAACCATCTGAATTACATCGCAATTCATGATTATCAATTTTTCCAATTACTTCAAATAATGAAGAAGAGAAGTTTTTGATTTTCTTCGGATCAAATCCCAATGGCAAATGACCGATAGATACTAACTTAATCTTAACTTTGCTCATGAAGTCCCTTTAGAGATATAATCGCGGTGCTGACCGGCGCCGTGCGCCGATCAGGCAGACGCAGTCTGAATGATCGGTGTGCGGTGTCCGGTCCAGTACCTTGTTCTGGCGCCAGAGGCGCCGGGACAAGGTGCTGGACGCAGTCAGCACCGCGATTCACGGCGGCTGAGCCGCCGTGAACGTTGAGTTAAGCGGCTGCCGAACAGCCAAAAAAAGAGCCTCCGACGGTAGATGCCCGCCTTCAACTCATTTGTTGGACGATCGGGTTAGTTTTGCACGGCGTCCCGCCCCTTGGGTAAAAGCATCAAAACCATCTCTGTCCGCCCGTTAGGGCTTCGTCCAACGTCGCAAATAACCGGTGCAAATGGAGCGCAGCGGAATTTGCATCCGAGTTAATTTGCCTTGTGTGTGCCGGGCACGGCACATGTTCTTAAAAGTGAGTCAAATGTAATGGATTTCCAAACATTTGGCAAGTCTTAGACCCAGCCAGATGGAGGCGAAGGGTGTAGCGGTAGTGCAACGGGGTACCGGTGACGGTGCTTCGGGAGGAAGCCGCCTTGCTGAGGCAAGGTACCGCGAAGGTACGGGATGACGTACAGGAATCGAGTATAAGGCGCGCATACCGGGACGAGCCTGCACAACAAGGTAAAGTCCTCTATCCATTATCAGGGTATGTCCGTAAACTCGGCATTCACGTACTGAAAGGCATGTGTTTACCCCGGGAGGTCTCCCATCTGCCGAAACGGCTGAGGGCCGGGCAACCGGTCCTGATCGCATGGGAGAAGTCAGCAGAAGGCATAGTAGCCGGTGGAAACGAGCCCCGAAAAAGCTGGGAGGACTCACCCCGGTGAAGGCCTGAACGGTGCCTGGGCCGAATGGTCCGGGTAAATGATAACGACAAATAGGAGGTGTGTACTTGTGAGCAGACAGCCACAGCAGATGGAACTGTTCCCAGCGTCACAGATTGCCGAACGTCTGGGAAACAATGACCGGTTAATGGAGATGATCCTTGAACGCAACAACATTATCCGGGCATGGAAACAGGTTTGTGCCAACAAAGGTGCGCCCGGCGTAGATGGTATGAAAACCAGTCAACTCGGGAACTACCTGGCAAAGCACTGGCCTGAAATTGAACAAGACCTGCTTAATTGTAAGCATAAACCGCTACCGGTGAAGCGGAAGGAAATCCCCAAACCGGACGGCGGTGTCCGATTACTTGGAATACCCACGGTGCTTGACCGATTTATACAGCAGGCCATAGCCCAAATCCTGGAACAGGTATGGGAACCTTTTTTCTCTGAATACAGCTATGGATTCAGACCCGGCAAATCCGCACACGATGCGGTGGTGCAGGGTAAAAGGTACATGGTTGAAGGTTATACCTATGTCGTCGATATGGACCTGTCCAAATTTTTCGACCGGGTTTCGCACGACCGTCTGATGAGTAGACTCGCCGGCAGAATCAAGGATAAGCGCGTATTAAAAGTGATACGGCAATATCTAAGATCCGGCGTAATGATCTCAGGCGCTACGATTCCTACGGAAGAAGGAACTCCCCAGGGAGGCCCGCTCTCTCCTTTGCTGTCCAACATCGTCCTTGATGAGCTGGACAAGGAACTGGAGAAACGAGGGCACCGATATGTCCGTTATGCGGATGACTTTATGATCTTCTGCAAAAGCCGGAAAGCGGCCGAAAGGGTTATGCAGAGTATCACCAGGTTTCTGACCGTGAAACTCAAGCTTAAAGTAAACCAGGACAAAAGTGCTGTCAGCAGACCGTGGTTACGCAAATTCCTCGGATTCACATACTTCCAAATGTGTGGGCAGTCCAAGATTCGGATTCACGCCAAGAGCATGAAACGGTTCAAGGATAAAGTCCGGGAATTAACCAGCCGCAAGCGGGGTAAAAGCCTGTGGCAGGTCATTCAGGAATTGAACCAATATTTTCGGGGATGGTGGAATTATTTCCGGCTTACAGAGGCCCAATCTTTCCTCAAAGGTCTCAAAATCTGGATAATGCGAAGGCTGCGAAGTCTTGTCTGGAAACAATGGAAAAATCCTAAAACCAGGGTTCGGAACCTTGAGAAACTTGGTATTGCTCACCATGATGCCATGCTTTGCGGCAATGCCCGGAAAAAGTACTGGCACATGAGCAAAATCAAATGGGTGGCCATTGCCATGCCTGAAAGATATTTTATTGAGAAAGGATTATATCTGCCCGGGAACTGATTCTTAAAATCAGCCGAACCGCCCTGGTACGCGATCCGTATGCCGGGTGGTGTGGGAGGGCTCCTCAGTGATGGGGAGTCCTATCCCGATTAGCTGGCAACGTGGCTAATTCTACTTGATCAACTCAATCTCGCCTGGCCGCCATGTCTTGTCGAACCAGGGCTGCAAGGGGCCATAGAGCCGCAGCAGCGTGTTCCAGCCCTTGCCGGGGACGGTTTGTACCCAGTTGTTTTCCTTGCCCTTCGGTGGCTTGGGCCCGAAGTAGACATCGACTGAACTGTCCGGATTGACCACCAGTCCCTTGGTCTGGCTGCTGACCGCCGGCCATTGCTGGTCGGTCTGGAGCATTGAGCGGGTCTGGTTGTCGTAGAGGATTACTGACCAAAAATTGGCAACGGGGATCTTGGGCGGCAGGTGGAGCTTGTAGTTCTTGCTGCCGTCGAGTGGCTTGCCTTCGGAGTCGACGAATGCGGCCATATATTGCGACCCTTGGCCTACCATCTTGGAGTCCATGGCGGGTGTTACGCCGGTTGCATAGAAGAAGAACCCTGCATAACCATCCAGATGGCGCGCGCCGTTTTCCTCGAACTTGTAGCCGCCAACAAATCCTGTACGCCATGCGCTCTTCGTATCCGGATAATAGTAGCCCTCGGGCGAGCGCCAGCGGTACATTATGGCGCGTGCTGTTGCATCGCCTACCAACGCCGCCTCGGTGAGTATCTTCTTCATCCGCGCATCAGGATTGAAGGGCTTTCCCTTCTGGATGCCGATAGATGCCCAGA
>CAZXTZ010000297.1:0-3583 GCA_964643645.1 uncultured Geobacteraceae bacterium | reverse complement strand
CCCAAAGACACCTATCCGATCTCCAGTGACCTGCAGATCAAGCTCCAGCAGGAAATCACCCAGTTGTTTGTGTATCGCAAGCTTCAGCTCCATAACATTCTAACCCTTACCCGACTTCGGTCGCCAGGCATACATCCCCAGCAGCACCAGAAACGAGAAGACCAGCAGCACCGCAGCCAACCGGTGGGCCTGTCCATATTCCAACGCCTCAACAGGGTCATAAATCTGCACCGAAGCAACCCGGGTCACGCCGGGGATGTTGCCGCCGATCATCAGCACCACCCCGAATTCCCCCACGGTGTGGGCAAAGGTCATGATCGAGGCGGTCAGAAATCCGGGCTTTGCCAGCGGAAGCGCAACGGTGAAGAAGGCATTCAGCGGCGACGCACCCAGGGTGGCTGCCACCTGCAGCGGCCGCTCACCGATCGCTTCAAAGGAGTTTTGCAGCGGCTGCACCATAAACGGCAGTGAATAGAAGACAGAAGCCAGCACCAGCCCCCAGAAGGTGAACGGGAGCGGAGCGACACCCAGCTTTGCTGTCAACCAGCCCAGCGGCCCGTTGGGACCCATGGTCAACAACAGGTAAAAGCCAAGTACGGAAGGTGGCAGCACCAGCGGTAACGCCACCAGCGCCCCCAACGGCCCTTTGGCCCAGGAGCGGGTACGGGCCAGCCACCAGGCCACCGGAGTCCCCGTCAGCAGCAGGATCATGGTGACTACCGAGGCCAGACGTATGGTCAGCCAGATGGCCTGCAGGTCGCTCGCACTCAGCAGCATGGCTACTTGACCTCACCAGGCAGCACAAAGCCGTACTTGGTCATGATGCTGCGGGCCGGTTTCGACCCCATATAGTCAGCAAACTGTTTGGCAAGTGGCTTGGCTGCCCCTTGTTTGGTGATGATATACCCCTGCTCCAGCGGATTATGAAGCTTGTCCGGGATCAGGTAGTAGCCACCTTTTTTGCTCAGCTCAGGGTTTAGAGCCAGCGAGAGGGCAATGATCCCCAGCTGGGCATTGCCGGTCTGTACAAACTGGGCGGTGTGGGCGATGTTTTCGCCGTAGACAAATTTAGGTTGTAACTTGTCCCATAAACCGGAATCTCTGAGCGCCTCTTCAGCCCGCTTACCGTATGGGGCATGCCTGGGGTTGGCAATGGCAATCCGGGTAATCTTCGGATCAGTCAGACTGGCCAGGGTCATTTTGGTGGCATCCAGACTGTTGCTCCAGAGCACAATCCTGCCAAAGGCGTAGGGTGTGACCTCTGAGGCACCCAGACCTTTCTTTGCCAGTTCCCGAGGATAATTGATATCTGCGGAAAAAAACAGGTCATAAGGTGCCCCCTGCTGAATCTGCGTATGGAACTTGCCTGATGAGCCGTAGACTACATCCAGCTCTGCTCCGGTGTGACTCTTTTTAAAGCCGGTCACGATCTCATCCATGGCAAATTTAAGATCAGCTGCAGCCGCAATGGTTATCTTCTCGGCATGGACGGTGCTGGAAACCAGCAATAAGCAGACAATACCGAGCAGTTTTAACAGTTTCATGGTTGTGGTTCCTTTCGCTTTGTGTTGGTTCAGCTGACCCCTAGAATCACGCTGGAGGCCTTGAACAGTGCGGTTGCTCTGCCACCAACCTTCAAGCCCAGCCGCCTGGCGCTGCCATCGGTAATCACCGCGCTGACGGTGTTGCCGCCGGGCAGTTCAATATCCACCTCGCAACTGACCGGCCCTTCAACCAGTTTGGAGATGCTGCCGGTCAGTACATTGCGGGTGCTGAGCTTTACTCCTGCCAGATCAGTGCCGATTATGACGGAGCTGGCCTTGACAATCGCATAGGCATCCATCCCCTCCTTCAGGCCAAGATTCTCAATGGCTCCGTTGGTTACCACTGCGATGATGCTGGTATCGCCTTTCAGGCCAAGTGTTACCCCGGCATTAACCGCCCCTTTTGTAATAGATGCTACCGTGCCGTTGAATACGTTACGTGCGCTTACTTTCATGCTGATCCTCCTTAGAAATTGGCAGAGATTTGACGTGTCTCCCAGACGTAGATTCAGGTTCTTCAAAAACCTGCAATGTTCTTCCTGAACTACCCTGAACTGTTCCAGTACCTCGTGGCCTGCGCTGGTCAGGCTGGCTCCGCCGCCACCTTTGCCACCGGAGGATCGCTTTACCAGTAGAGAAGATGAAAGGTTGTTAATCTGGCTCACCATCTCCCAGGCTGTCTTGTAACTTATCCCCATTGCCTTGGCAGCTTGTGTAATAGAGCCCAGTCCGTCAATCTTCTCCAGCAGGGCGATCCGCTCTCCCCCCAGAAACCTGTCTGAATCTTTGCTGAACCAGAGATTGCCCTCCAGCGTTATTTCTGTGTCTGGCTTGCTCATAGATGTTTGTCTCGTTATGTTGATTGATACATAACGCATGCCAAGCAGAAATATGAAAACAGCATGTTGAAATTATTCGTTTTTATTATTGATCTGTCATTGTCTGATTGCTGGAGATGCTCACAAAAACACCGCTATTGCCGTTTTTGTAGCCTGAGAGGGAAGAAAAAGAAGCAGGTTTTTTGACGCCACCCCACATCCATAGTGCAAAACAGCTGTCTGTCTCATTCATTTTTGTACGCAGCGGATAGAAGAATTGAACGAACCACTCGCTGCATCATTAAACATTCCAATTGACAGCAATGCTACAGCACAGATAATACCATGATGAAAATTCATATCGTCCTTTACAGCAAACAGGAGAACTGCCTTGCCTGACGTCATCAAACTTGAAAATGTCCGCCGTATCTTTGGCGAAGGTGACCACACCGTTGAGGCGTTGCGTGGAGTCTCGTTCACTATTGCTGTTGGCGAGTTTGTTGCCATTATGGGTGCGTCAGGCAGCGGAAAGTCCACCTGCATGAACACCCTGGGTTGCCTGGACCGCCCAACATCAGGCACCTACTGGCTGGATGGAATTGATACTGCAGGTATGTCCCCGGATCAACTGGCTGAGGTACGAAACAGAAAGCTTGGTTTTGTGTTTCAAGGGTTCAATCTGCTGCCACGTACCACGGCACTTGAAAATGTCGAACTGCCGCTGGTCTATTCAGGTGTGAGCACATCAGAGCGCCACCGCCGGGCGCAACAGGCACTTGAAAGGGTCGGACTTGCAGACAGGGTTAATCATACCAGCGCTCAGCTTTCCGGTGGAC
The DNA here is from genome assembly GCA_964643645.1 of uncultured Geobacteraceae bacterium. Taxonomy (GTDB): domain Bacteria; phylum Desulfobacterota; class Desulfuromonadia; order Geobacterales; family Pseudopelobacteraceae; genus Trichlorobacter. The sequence continues at coordinate 385 of CAZXTZ010000297.1, read as the reverse complement.
AGCAGCAGCGGGTTGCCATCGCCCGTGCCCTGGTCAACGAGCCGGCTGTTATCCTTGCAGATGAGCCCACCGGAAATCTTGATACAACCACCACAAACGAAATCATGCAGCTTTTTACCGACCTGAACCGTCAGGGGATCACCATTGTGATGATCACCCACGAGCCTGAGGTCGCTGAATATGCTTCACGCCGGATCACCTTCCGTGATGGGGTGATCGTTTCCGACACCGCACAGCAGAACTGAACCATGCTCCAGTTAGTCAACCTCTCCAAAGATTTTGCCGGCCGCACCCTGTTTGCCGATATCTCCTGGCACCTTCGCAAGGGTGAGCGCGTTGCGCTCATCGGCGAAAACGGCGCAGGCAAATCCACCCTGATGAAGAT
>CAZXTZ010000296.1:0-3589 GCA_964643645.1 uncultured Geobacteraceae bacterium | reverse complement strand
GCGGAAAAACTTCTTTATAACTTCAGGCTGATGGTAGAGAAGCATCACAAGGTCTGTAATGTCATGTTTCTTAAGCAGTTCCACTATGTGTAACATTATCGGGCGGTTGAAAAGGGGTATCATTGGCTTTGGCATGCTGCTGGTAAGTGGCTGGATACGGGTGCCGAAGCCTCCGGCCATGATGACTGCTTTCATTTGTGTTACCTCCTTGATCTGTTTTATTTCTGCTATATAAGAGATGGAATCATCTGGCTGTATTTATTTCAGTAACTATACCACGAGATAATGATATAGCAACGTGAAGCTGGAAAGTTCGATATGTCAATTGCTGCAACCCTGCTCTCTGGACGTACTTGTGCCGCTCTCCATCAGCACTTTATATCAAAGATCCACAATCCGCTCTGCAAGCTTCAGGCAGGCTGGCCGATGGGTAAGTAAAACCACAGTTTTCCCGGCAAGCCTTGTCTGTAAACGATGTACCACAGCCGATTCCGTTATGCCATCCAGCCCTTCAGTAGGTTCATCCAGCAGAAGGATTGGCGTATCTGACACCAGTGCGCGGGCCAGTGCTATCCTGCGGGCCTCTCCGCCGGATACAGAACTGCCGGTCTCGCCTGTCAGGGTATCCAGGCCCTGAGGCAGGGTCGAAATCCATTCGTCCAGACAGCAATCATGAAGGACGCCTGCCAGATGTTCCTCGGTACAGCTACGCCCCAGAAGGATGTTCTCACGGATTGAACTGTTGAAAAGGTGGGGCTGTTGCGGAACTGCCGCAATAAAAGCGGGAAGTGTATCAGGAGTTATATCTTTTAACTCTGTTCCGCCGATTCGTATGCTTCCGGTATATGATCTGAAACGCAGCAGCAGCTCAACGATGGTAGATTTCCCGCTTCCGCTGGGGCCAACCAGAGCCACCCGCTCGCCGGATTGTATGTTTAGTGAAAATTGTTGCAGCAATGGTCTTCCATCAGGATATGAAAAGAAGACCTGGTCCATTGCAATTGCTGATGTTACAGGTGTAACAGGTTGCTCTGGTTCTGGCAGTGGCAACTCTGCATCGGCCAGTTCCCGAATCCGACGGATCGATTCCTTTGCAGACGGTACCAAGGCAAGGGAGTGGGATAGTGGTCCCACCGCCTCAAATGCAGCGGCAGCAAACAGCAGCAGCATAACCAGTTGCGGACCGCTTACATGATGAGCCCGAACTTCAGGAATTATAAGCAGACAGAGCAATACCAGTGCAAGACCGGCAAGACTGACCACTGATGAGATGGTCAGACTGCTTATTCTGCCAAGCCTCAACTGCTGACGGATCAGCTCCTCAGACAGATTATCAACAGCACTGGCCTGCTTTTCTGCGGCGCCTAGCAGCAATAACTCTTCAGCCCCCTGCAATCCCTGAGTTACCTGGCTGCGCAGTGCTCCGGCCAGCTCTGATGAACGTCTGCCGGGCCCCTCTGCCAGCTTGCCGGAAAACAGGGGAACAACAAGTCCGGCTGCAAGAAGAAGGAGAAGCAAGGCTGTTGCAGCAGAATGGCTCCAGAATGAAACAAACAGTGCTGCCAGCGCAATGGTTGCAAATCCCGTTGCCATGGGGGCAATAATCCGCAGATAGAGTGACTCAAGGCTGTCAATATCGGCCCGCATCCTTCCGGCCAGATCTCCTCCGGCATATTTTTCAAGACCTGCAGGAGCAAGCGGGATAAGACGACAGAAAAGCCAGACCCGGAGATCGGCAAGTATCCGGAAGGCTGCCTCATGTGTAACCAGTCGTTCACCGTACCGTCCGACAGTACGCAGTATGGCAAGGGCGCGGATGGTGGCCGAGGCAAAGAAAAAGTTGAAAGAGAGCTTTGCCACTCCTGCTACGGCCATAGAGGCGATAAACCAGCCGGACAGCGCCATCAGCAGTGTGTTTGCGCTGATTACAGCCACCCCGAGCAGGATTCCCCCCAGCATCCATAGACTTTGGCTTGATGCAGGGCGGAGGATTCTGAGAAGTTCTCTCACAACGTCTCCTCCGGATTTTTCTTAAGAAGGTTGAGGTTATCCAGCCTTCCAGCTGCCAGCTCAATCACTTGCTGACAACGGCTTATGCTCCCCTCGCGATGTGAAATAAGCAGGATGGTGCGACCTTTGGCAATCCGGTCCAGAGAATCCAGCACCAGTTTTTCGTTTTCTGCATCCAGCCCTGCAGTAGGCTCATCCAGTACAACAACAGAAGCATTACGCAAAAGTACCCTTGCCAGGGCAAGACGGCGCAGCTCACCGCCGGAAAGTCCGGCTCCACCATCGCCAAGCATTGTATCCAGCCCATCTGATAATGCGTCAATAACAGGCCGGAGAGCTGCCTGTTCCAACGCAGCCTGAATGGTTGCCTCATCTGCATCAGGTGATCCCTGTAACAAATTTTCTCGGATTGTAGAGCAGAAAAAAAACGGCTGCTGGGGAACCCATGCCAGTTGTGAGCGCCATCTCTGCTCGTCAATGGCGGCCAGGTCGTTTCCATTGATCAGGATCCTGCCTGATTCAGGCACTGCCAGACCGAGCAACAGTCTTGCAAGTGTGGATTTGCCGCTGCCGCTGGCGCCGACAATGGCGGTCATACTGCATGGAGGTATGGTCAGGGAGATATCCTGCACTCCACCCCGGTCAGTACCATACCGGAAGGTAACGGATTCGCAGCGGATCTCAGGGGGATTTGTATGATTTGAGTAATTGGGGAGCACGTATTGAGCAGATCTCCCCAAATTCCTTTCTTCCAGTAGCGGAATGATCTTTTCCGCAGCAGCAATGCCGTTCATCCGGCTGTGGTATGAAAGGCCGAGGTTACGGAGTGGCAGATAGAATTCCGGGGCCAGCAGTAAAACAAAGAGTCCGTCAAGCAGGGACAGTTCTCCCGCAAGCAGGCGGAAGCCTACTACAACGGCGATCACGGCAGTGCCTACTGTTGAAAAAAACTCCAGAGTAAAGGCCGAGAGGAATGCAATCTTAAGCACAGACATTGTGCCTGTACGGTACTGCTCAGATATTTGCCCCACCAGATCAGCCTCACGTCTGGCAGCACCAAAAATCTTCAGATCGGGCAGTCCCTGAACAAGATCCAGCAGGTGGCCAGCCATCCGGGAAAGTCGCTCGAACTGCCGTCTGTTAAGAGTTTCGGTCCCCTTGCCGATCAGCACCATCAAAAGGGGGATAAATGGAGCTGAAAAAATCAGTACCAGGGATGCGCGCCATTCGGTGGGCAGTATTACCGTCAGCATTGCAATCGGCAGCAATGCAGCAAGAGCCATCTGGGGGAGGAAACGGGCAATGTAGGCCTCCAGGCCTTCGACGCCTGCCATTACCACCTCGGTCAGCGGCCCGGCTTCCCCTGACTGACCGGTCGGTTTAAGCAGAAGCAGGCGTCGGTAAAGCTGGCTTCGTACCTGCTGCCTGACCTTTGCCGCTGCCTTTACAGCAGCCTCTTCTCCAAAGAAGGTGGTTAAGCCTCGAAGCAGTACCACGCATGCCACCCAGCCAAGCAGAGGAAGGAGTGACGGTAAAGCTACCCCCTCAATTACAACCCTCTGGCATATTGTGGCCAAAA
>CAZXTZ010000295.1:0-3602 GCA_964643645.1 uncultured Geobacteraceae bacterium | reverse complement strand
CTCAAGCAGTCCTGACAGGTCATGGCGTTTCTGGGCAAGCTCTATTTCTTCAGGGAATTTCATTTAAGCCGTTTGCTCCCTTGTAAATCTGCATCAGTTCTTGATCGGTACTTTGAAGATATCTCTTGCAAGGCGAAGGGATATCTTCTTTTGTTGAACAAGTGCGGCCCTGTAAAGAGTATCGCATGCATTGACAAGGGATGCCACGTCCCTTGGCAGTACGGTGAGAAGCCATGAGGCAACATCATCAGGAAGCCGGATCTGGCGATCGGAAGCCAGCTTTGCAATCAGCATCTTTCGGGAGCTGTCATCAGATACATCCATAGATGCCACAAGCCCCCATAGAAGACGTGATGTGAGATGCTCGTCAAGGTTTTTCAAATCCCTGGGTTGAACACGCCCGGCCAGGACAACTATGTGTCCGGCAGCGTGGTGCCTGTTGAATGCCTCCCAGAGCATATTTTTTGAGGATGGAATTGACGGAAGTCTGTCAATCTCGTCCACAATCATGGCGTTTGATGATGAGAGCAGCTTGAAACCAAGATCTGTATTGATCTCAGCAAGGTCGGCGCAACTGACAACACGGGTATTTTCTTTTGAGAGTGCTTCTGCAATTGCATGCAGCAGGTGGGTTTTCCCTGATCCTGACGGGCCATAGATATAGAGTACCTTCTCTGGGCCTTTACCGGTAACGATTCGTCTCGAAAATTCAAATGCAGTGGCGTTTCCGCTGCATGGAATAAAGTTTTCAAATCCGTAGCGGGGGGTTACGGGAATTTCCAGCGCCTGCTGCTGCATCTAGAAAAGCTCCCCCTGTGCTCGTCCTGCCGGACTCTTGCCGAAGTGAGTGTAAGCAGCTGGTGTTGCTACCCTTCCCCTTGGGGTACGGTTCAAAAATCCGTTCTGGATCAGAAAAGGTTCGTAAACGTCTTCTATGGTATCACTTTCTTCACCAATGGCTGCCCCTATTGTGTCAAGGCCAACAGGTCCGCCACCAAACTTGTCAATTATGGTAAGCAGTATCATCCTGTCCATCTGGTCAAAGCCCATCTCGTCAATTTCCAGCAGCCGCAGGGTTTCCTGAACAACGGAAAGGGTTATGGAGCCATCGGCCCGTACCTGGGCATAGTCCCGTACCCTTCTCAGCAGCCTGTTTGATATGCGGGGGGTGCCACGACTACGTCTGGCCAGTTCAAGCGCCCCCTGGTGGTCAATGGCCATCCCCAGTATCCTGGCTGAACGCTTTACGATGAAAGCAAGCTCTTCGTGGGTGTAGAACTCCAGTCTCGATATAAGGCCGAAGCGGTCCCGTAGTGGTGAAGAAAGAAGGCCTGCCCGTGTTGTTGCTCCAACAAGGGTGAATTTGGGGAGATCCAGCTTAATGCTTCTTGCGCTTGGTCCCTGTCCTATTATGATATCAAGCTGGAAATCCTCCATTGCGGGATAGAGAATCTCCTCAACCACATTTGAAAGCCTGTGGATCTCGTCAATGAAAAGAACGTCGTGGGGCTCAAGGTTTGTAAGTATGGCGGCAAGATCTCCGGGGCGCTCGATAACCGGCCCGGATGTTGACTTGATGTTGACCCCCATTTCGCAAGCGATGATATTTGCAAGTGTTGTTTTGCCAAGACCGGGAGGGCCGTAAAGAAGTACATGATCAAGGGCCTCGCTGCGTCCTTTGGCAGCATCAATGAAGAGCCGCATGTTTTCGCGGATCTTCTCCTGTCCGATGTAGTCCTCTAGCCTTCTGGGTCTCAGTGTGGCATCGTACTGGAGGTCGTCTTCCTGTTTTGTTGGCGCAATGCTTCTTTCCATGCAACAGACTATGACCCAATTTTCCTTTCTTGTCAAAGGAGCCGGGAACATGTTAGAAGTTGTCTGCCTCGCAGAACAGCGCGAGGCATTTTTATCGAAATTTTCTGGAGACCGGAAATGACCCGTGAACTGATTACAGGCGGTGTAAAGATTGGAGGGGGGAACCCTCTGGTCCTTATTGCAGGCCCTTGCGTTATCGAGAGTGAAGATGCGACTTTAAGGCATGCGGAACGCCTTATGACTATATGCAATGCACTGAGGATGCCCTTAATCTTCAAGTCTTCTTACGACAAGGCAAACCGTACTTCAGTAAATGCATTCAGGGGGCCCGGCATGGCCAGTGGCCTGAAAATTCTTCAAAAGGTGAAGGATGCTCTCGGTATTCCGGTGCTTTCGGATATTCATTCCATTGAGCAGGTTGAGCCGGCAGCAGAGGTGCTGGATATACTCCAGATTCCGGCTTTTCTGTGCCGTCAGACAGACCTTGTACTGGCTGCTGCAAAAACCGGCAAGATTGTGAATGTCAAGAAGGGGCAGTTCATGGCGCCTTGGGATATGCGGAACGTGGTTGGCAAAATTTCTGCTGTGGGCAATGAAAATATAATACTTACAGAGCGTGGCGCCTCCTTCGGCTATAATAACCTTGTCGTTGACATGCGCTCTTTTCCTGTTATGCGCTCGACTGGCTACCCGGTTGTTTTTGACGCTACCCACAGTGTCCAGCTTCCAGGTGGTCAGGGGGATTCATCTGGAGGGCAGCGCGAATTTGTCGAGACACTATCAAGGGCTGCAGTTGCAACAGGCATTGACGGTATTTTCATGGAAGTTCATGAAGATCCGGATTGCGCACTTTGTGATGGTCCGAACTCTATCCCGCTCTCTGAGCTGCCTGCAATTCTCAAGCGTTTGCAGGCCATAGATTCGGTGCTGAGATGAGTGTTACAGATGAGGCAAAAAGGGTCATACTTGCCGAAGCCCGCGCGGTTGAAGCGCTTGCCGACCGTTTAGACCAGTCATTTGAAAAGATAGTTCACCTGATTCTTTCAAGCCGTGGCCGTGTTGTTGTTACCGGTATGGGAAAGTCCGGTCTTATAGGCCAAAAGATAGCATCCACAATGGCTTCTACTGGCACCCCGGCTTTTTTCCTTCACCCTGCCGAGGGGATACATGGCGATCTTGGTATGATAATGAAGGGAGATGTTGTTATTGCCATATCCAACAGCGGGGAGACAGAGGAACTTTTAAGGATTCTGCCTGTAATCAAGAGACTTGGAGCCGACCTTGTGGCAATGAGCGGCAACCGGGAGTCAAACCTTGTCCGTGCATCCGATCTTTTTATGGATGTATCTGTAAGTGAGGAAGCATGTCCTCTTGGACTTGCTCCGACATCATCCACAACAGCAACACTTGCAATGGGGGATGCACTGGCCGTTGCACTTCTTGTTGAAAGGGGCTTCAAGGCGGAAGATTTTGCAATATTCCACCCCGGAGGCTCTCTCGGCAAGAAACTGCTCTTAAGGGTAGAAGACCTTATGCATACCGGAACCGCTATTCCATCTGTCACAGAAAATACTTTGATGAAGGCCGCTCTTTTTGAAATAACTGCTAAAGGACTCGGAATTACAGGGGTCGTTTCTGAGTCTGGTGTCTTTTCTGGTGTAATTACAGATGGAGACCTTCGTCGTGCCCTAGAACGGGGAGAAGATATACTCAATTCTACGGCAGGGGAAATGATGAAGCGGGGCGGCAAGCGTATTCTGCGTCGTGAACTTGCCGCTTCAGCGCTT
>CAZXTZ010000294.1:0-3606 GCA_964643645.1 uncultured Geobacteraceae bacterium | reverse complement strand
ATCCTCTATGAACTGCTGCTGAAACTGGGGCTTGATCTGACTGTTCCCATAGAAACCAGAACCATTCATCCACAGATTACGCAGATAAAAACAGATGAAAATCAAAAGCTTTCAGATTCTAATCTGCGAACATCTGCGACATCTGCGGATAATGGCTGGCAGAAGGTATCGGCCGTGATGCGGTTGAACCACTGGCACAGGGGATAATTGGCTGGCATGCTGAGCTGAAGCCTGCCGTTGATACCCGCCTGGTATTCCGTGACAGCGCATTTGCCGATGACGTGACCAAGACCAACCTTACTGCCATCCTCCAGCAGCATGGTCTTGATGATGTGCGGAGCTTGTAGTTATGACCGCCAAAAAACCAGTCTCTAAAATCGCCCCATCCTCAAAAACTGCTAAATCAGGGTCGAAAGCGCTCGTAAATGTGAGTGGTAACGACTTGATGGATCGTGTTGTTTCAATTCTGGAGCAAGCACGGGCTAATGTTGTGCGAGCGGTCAACAGTAACATGGTGATTGCTTACTGGTTGATAGGCCGCGAGATTGTGCAGGAGTTGCAAAGGGGCGAAGAGCGTGCCGAGTATGGAAAACAGGTTATTGAGAATCTTTCCAAACAGCTGACACAAAAATACGGAAAAGGGTTTTCGGTCGCCAGCCTGAAAAGCTTCAGACAGTTTTATTTAGCTTATTCTGACCGGCTTACAGAGAAAAGCTGCCCACAGGGTAGCCAATTGATTCCATCTCCTGAAATAAGCTACCCGACGGGTGGCGAATTAAACGGCTTTTCGTCACAACTGTCCTGGTCGCACTATCGTGCGCTGATGCGGGTTGACAAGCCGGAAGCCCGTGATTTCTATGAGCAGGAAACAATTGAGTGCTGTTGGGATAAACGATCTCTGGAGCGACAGATACATTCACAGTATTACGAACGGATGCTGAAAAGCCAGACGCCACAGCAGATGGTAGAAAGAGCCCGGCAGGAAATTGTGCCACGCCCCGAGGGTATTGACTCGTTGAAGAATCCGTATGTCCTGGAGTTTTTAGGATTGCCGGAAGTGGCTTCATTGCATGAAAAACAGCTTGAAGCGGCCATTATCACCCATTTGCAAACCTTTCTCCTGGAGCTTGGCAAAGGTTTCGCCTTTGTAGCACGTCAGAAACGTATGCGTTTTGACGATACTGACCTCTATATAGATCTTGTCTTTTACAACTGTATCCTCAAATGCTATCTGCTGATTGATCTTAAAATGGGCGAACTTTCTCATCGTGATGTTGGGCAGATGGAAGGCTATGTCCGTATGTTTGAGGATCTATACACCGCTCCAGACGACAATCCCACCATAGGTCTTATCCTGTGTGCCAAGAAAAATGAGGCCGTAGCGAAGTATTCTGTGTTGAATGACCGCAAGCAGATATTTGCCTCAAAGTATATGTTGTATCTGCCAACCGAAGAAGAACTGCAGATTGAACTTGCGCGGGAACGAAAGCTTATCGAAGACAGTGGGGTCTAAATTCTTATGAACTCTCGCGAAGCCGCGAATAACGCGAATGAACCGAATATTGAAGAGCTGTCTACCATTGTTGTGGATGCGGCGTATCATATTCATAAAGAACTTGGGCCTGGGCTGCTTGAATCGGTCTATGAAATCGTATTGTCAAAATCACTGGAAAAACGGGGACTTCATGTTGAACGGCAAAAAAACGTTTCCTTTGAATATGACGGAATGTTTTTCGATGAAGGGTTGAGGGTAGACCTTCTTGTAAATGGAACTCTGGTTCTTGAGCTTAAATCCGTAGAAAATATTGCTCCGGTTCACCACAAACAACTTCTGACATACCTTCGTCTGCTTCATCTCCCCCTTGGATTGTTAATCAATTTCGGCGCTGCAACTTTTAAGGACGGCGTAAAGCGCATTGTAAATAATCATACTTCTTTCGCGTCTTCGCGCCTTCGCGTGAACCAGGACTCTCATTTATGAAACTCCACTTTGAACATAACCTTGACTACCAGCATGCCGCCATTGAAGCGGTGACTGATCTGTTTCGAGGTCAGGAAATCTGCCGCACCGAGTTTACCGTTACCAGCAGTGTCGGGCAACAGCACCTGCTGGCCTTTGCCCAGAACGATCTGGGTATCGGAAACAGGCTCCAGCTTCTGGATGATGAACTGTTGGCCAACCTGCAGGATATTCAGCTCCGCAATGGCCTGCGTCCATCAGATTCACTTTCATCTGGGGATTTTACGGTGGAGATGGAGACCGGCACCGGAAAGACCTACGTTTATCTACGGACAATATTTGAGCTGAACAAGCGGTATGGCTTCACCAAGTTTGTAATTGTGGTTCCCTCTGTGGCAATCAAGGAAGGTACCAACAAGACCCTGGAAATCACCAGAGACCACTTTGAGGGGCTGTATCCCGGTGCCAAGGGGTATGAATTCTTCCAGTATGATTCATCCAAGCTGGGACAGGTGCGCAATTTTGCCACCAGTCCAAACATCCAGATCATGGTGGCTACGGTTGGCGCAATCAACAAGAAGGATGTGAACAACCTCTACAAAGACAGCGAAAAAACCGGCGGCGAGAAGCCGATTGATCTGATTCGCGCCACTTCCCCCATCATTATTGTTGATGAACCGCAATCTGTTGACGGTGGTCTGGAAGGCCGGGGCAAGGAAGCATTGGGGGCCATGAACCCGCTCTGCACCTTGCGCTATTCTGCAACCCATGCAGACAAGCATCACATGCTGTACCGCCTGGATGCCGTGGATGCCTACGAACAGAAACTGGTTAAGCAGATTGAGGTTGCTTCGGCCATTGTTGATGGTGGCAACAACAAGGCTTTTGTGCGCCTGCTATCAGTAGCCAACAAGCGTGGCAGCATTACTGCCAAGGTTGAGCTGGATGTTCAACGTGCTGGCAATGTAAGCAGGGCAGAGGTTGTTGTGCAGGATGGCGACCCCCTTGAGCAGGCAACTGGTCGTGCTATCTACGAGAATTACATCATCGGTGAGATTCGCTGCGCCAAAGGCCAGGAGCTTATTGAGATCCGTTTTCCGGGTGGCGAGGAATGGCTAAAACCGGGACAGGCTATTGGTGATGTTGATGAGGATGCCCTGAAACGGCAGATGATCCGACGCACCATTAAGGAGCATCTTGATAAGGAGCTGCGCTTTACCTCTCGTGGGGTCAAGGTGCTTTCCCTGTTCTTTATCGACAGCGTGGAGCATTACCGCAAATACGATGAAGACAATAACCCTGTTAAAGGCAAGTACGCCCTGATATTTGAGGAAGAATACCGCCGTTGCATCAAAGACCCTCAGTATCAGACCCTTTTCAAGGATGTTGATCTGACGACAGAGCCGTCAGAAGTACATAACGGCTATTTCTCCATCGACAAAAAAGGGGGCTGGACAGAAACCGCCGAGAATAACCAGGGCAGCCGTGATAACGCAGAACGGGCCTACAACCTGATCATGAAAGAGAAGGAAAAGCTGCTTGGCTTTGAGACCAAGCTGAAGTTTATCTTTTCACACTCTGCGCTTCGTGAAGGCTGGGACAATCCCAATGTCTTCCAGATATGCACCTTGCGTGAGATTGGAACA
>CAZXTZ010000293.1:0-3613 GCA_964643645.1 uncultured Geobacteraceae bacterium | reverse complement strand
TAATCAGTGCGGCGCGTCCCATCTCCTTATTCGATGGGTGTTAGCTGATAAGATAATCTTATCAGCATCACCAGCTTTATGGTTAGAGTATGAGGCAGTTGTCAAGCGACCGGAAATCAGACTTCGACATGGAATTGCACTTGAGAATCTGGATGTCGTGCTTGATACCCTTGCAGCACATGTTGAGCCAGTGCATCTGAATTATCTCTGGCGTCCTCAACTGCGTGACCCCAATGATGAAATGGTTTTGGAAACAGCTTTGAATGCAGGTGCTGACGCTCTGGTTACTTTTAATACCAAGGATTTTGCTAAAGCAGTCAAGCGATTCAGCTTGAAATTGATGACACCAAGTGAATGCGTGAAGTTTACAGGAGAAAAATTATGAGCCAATATGCCCTTCGTATCCCTGATTCACTTGCTGGTTATGCTAAAGAACTGGCCCGTGAGGACAATGTGTCTCTTAACCAGTTTATCGTAGTGGCACTGGCAGAAAAGGTATCAGCTTTGAAGACAGCGGCTTTTTTTCAGGAGCGTGCAGAGCGGGCTAATCATGAAAAGGCCCTGAACATTCTTGATTCAGTAAAGAAGTTGTCACCAGTTCCAGGAGATGAATTGCACTGATTCCGAGTGAAATGATCGAGTTATGTTGAAGAACATTCAAAGTAATAGTTTTAGGTAACAGTCACGATCTCTTTTAGTTTCAACTCCCAGGCTTCCAGCGCTTTACGCTTTTCTTCATCGTATTTGTGGCGGTTGTAGACCTTTATTATTCCCTGTTTTTTATGTCCAGTAACTGCATCAATCACCTCGTCACTGAAGCCTAGTTGTGCAAGGCAGGTTGAGAAGGTTCTTCTCAAGTCGTGAGGGGTGAAGTGGGCAATATCCATCTTCTTTTCCTCTGGAATTTGAACCATGGATATTTTATCGCCCTTTATGGGCCTACGTGGCTGGTAGTTTTTCAGATTCTTTCTGATGGCATACGCAACAGCATTTTCGTCAACATGGTTGTAGACCGGGTCGCCGTTCTCATCTTCCTTAACAACGGGAGAGGGGAAGTAGAAACCATACACCGGGGTGCCAAGCAGCTTGATAACGGTATCCGTTAGATACACCCGGTGAGTCTGCCCGTTTTTAGTGCGCTCAGGCGGAAGGGTCCACCATCTACCATCCACTTCACTTTCCCGAATACCGCTTACCTCTCCGACACGCTGCCCTGTCAGGAGCAGTATTTTAAGGATTCTCCTCACTGAATCAGACATGGCTGCCTTAGGCAGTTCTGATGTCCAAAGTTTTTTGATCTCGCTTTCTGTGAGTACCCGTTCCCTGGATAGTACCTTTACCGGCACTTTCACGCCTGTGAATGGGGTATGCTCCAAAAGATCTTTCTCAACGGCAAAATTATACATCCTGCGGGCGAGCTTCATGACATTATTGCAAAGGGCCGGTCTGTCCGCGTATGAGTCAAGAAGTGCGATGCAGTCCTTTTTCTTGATATCTGATGCCTTCTTATGCCCCCAGAATGGCTCGATATTGACGCGAAACATACGCTCATTGTCAATGCAGGACGACTGACGCTTTTTGAGCCTGGCTTCTCTGGCCATGTAGTCGTCAAACAAACCTTTAACTGTCAGGCTATTTTCTTCTGCCTCTTTAAGAAGCTTTGCCTCCTCATCGGCCCTGACCTTTGCCTCGGTTGCCCTGCGTTCTTCAGCTATCGGGTCCAGCCCCTTCATGACGTCGGCACGTAGCAGTGCCGTAGTAGTGCGGGCACTAGCCAAAGAAACCTCAGGGTAGCTGCCAAGTGGCTTGTAGCACTTTTTCCCTGATTCTGGGCTGGTATAAATGAAGTACCAATGGCGCCAGTGACTGGCTTTGGAGGGGGATAGGCAGAGAGCGAGTCCACCGCCATCGCGGACCCATTTTTTTGCCTCAGGTTGCTTGAGTTTTTGAATGGCTACATCAGACAATGAGCGTGCTTTCTCATTTGCCATAACATTCGACCTTCCAGATGAAGAGTAATTGTGGTAGAAATGATACCGCTTGTAGCGGAGCAAATCCTGGTATCCTTTGGGTATCCTTTGAAAGACGTATTTGAATGGTTTTTATTGATACGAGATGAAATCAGTTTATAGCCTAACTGATTGAAAGTCAAAGGATTCCTTGGTGTTTGATGAACACACTGAATGCGGGTGAAACGGGGATTTTTCAAACTCCGAAGCCAAAGGTCGTTGGTTCGAATCCAATACCGCCCGCCAAATCAGCACAAGAGGGGACCATTGGTCCCCTTTCTATTTCATGCTGCGGAGGTGTCCCATGGCCAGAGGTGGTGTTGAACTGTCTGATGCCGTAGCACCGCTGGTCATCCGTATCCCGCTGGGGCTGATCTTTCTTGCCCACGGTTCCCAGAAGCTGTTCGGCCTGTTTGGTGGCAGCGGTTTAACCGCAACCTTCAGTATTTTTGAGCAGAAACTGGGGATTCCGCCTATCTTTACCCTGTTGGCGATCATTGCCGAGTTTGGCGGTGGCTTGGGGGTGCTGACCGGATTTTTGACCCGTGTCTCAGCTGCCGGTATTGCCTCAGTGATGGCGGTGGCCATTTACAAGGTCCACTGGGCCCATGGTTTCTTTATGAATGCCAACTGTGTCTCCGGTCGTGGCCACGGTATTGAATTTCCCCTGGCACTTTTGGGGATGGCGGTCTACCTGATGGTGGCCGGTGGCGGCAGGTGGTGTATTGACCGTCTTATTTTCAGGGCCTAGCAAGTGACAATTAACCTATGGGGCGGGCTTTTGCCCGCCTTTTCTGTGTAAGGAGCAGTAGCGTGGAAGCTATGTTTAATCAGGAAGAAGTCAATAAACGGCGTACCTTTGCCATCATCAGCCACCCTGACGCCGGTAAGACAACCATTACCGAGAAGTTATTGTTGTTCGGCGGCGCGATTCAGCAGGCTGGCGAAGTGCGGGCACGTAAATCCGGTCGTCATGCCACCTCAGACTGGATGGAGCTGGAAAAGCAGCGGGGCATCTCGGTCACCTCTTCGGTAATGAAGTTTACCTATGACGGCTTTGAGATCAACCTGCTGGATACCCCCGGTCACAATGACTTTTCCGAGGATACCTACCGGGTGCTGACCGCCGTTGACTCGGCCCTGATGGTGATCGACTCGGTCAAAGGGGTGGAGAGCCAGACCAAGAAGCTGCTGGATGTCTGCCGTCTGCGTGATACCCCGATCATGACCTTTATGAACAAGCTGGACCGGGAAGGGCAGGAACCGCTAGACCTGCTGGATGATGTGGAGAAGAATCTGGGAATGCAGACCGCCCCTATGACCTGGCCGATCGGTATGGGTAAGCGCTTCCGTGGTACCTATCATCTCTACAGTAAAGAGGTGCTGCTATTTGATCCTGATGCAGAGAACGGCATTGATCGGATTGTGACCGTGCAGGGGTTGGATGATCCATTGCTGGATGAACTACTGGGCAGTCAGGCTGAAGAGCTGCGTAATGACGTAGAGTTGCTGGAGGGAGCAGCGCATCCCTTTGATCTGGACGAATATCTGGCCGGTCGTCAGACCCCGGTACTGACCCTTCACGATCGAGCCCTGGCGGATCG
>CAZXTZ010000292.1:0-3613 GCA_964643645.1 uncultured Geobacteraceae bacterium | reverse complement strand
CGTGGCAATTCTTAAGAAGCATGGCATCTTAAATGCAGCTACAGACGCTGATGCTGAATACAGCGTCGTTCCTGTACCGCCCCATCCGGCAGACATCATCTGCTGCACCTTGTGCAGTTCTGCCAGATTGTCCGGCTTCTCCCCATGCTCACGCGGCACAATGGCCAGGTAGTTGGTGAAACGGCTGATTAACTGGTACTTTACTGCAAGCTCCTGCCCAGCCCTCTCATCGTCAATCTCCCTCAGCTTCAGTGCAGCGGCCATACGTGGCAGGTCCTCGTTCATTCCGTTGTATTGCGTTGTGGCGGCGGTCATGACGTAGGCCGTTCCGTCAGACAGAGTCAGCTTCAACTGTGCATCTCCTGCTGGGCGGGCGGAAAACCAGGCAAACAGGTTGCAGGTATCGTTGTTGTAGATGACCGGCAGTTGCTCCGGAAAACAGCGCAACGACCTGTCCGGCCAGAGCATTACCGCTTTGCCACTGCCTGGACAATTGAGACGTTTAAAGTGACGGTGAATTCGTTCAGCCATGTTTTCGTTGGGGCTTACCAGTTCACAGGCGCCGCCGCTCCGTTCGGCCAGAGTTTTTACAAACGCCTCTGAGACAGAACTGCCAACGCCTACGGTAAAGAAGCGGTGTTTCGACATGCAGGCCTTCTCAACCACCCGTTCCCATTCCCAAATTTCTCCATCAGTAATCAGCAGGACATCTTGTTGTATCTTGTCCGCACATCGCAGTCGTACTGCCATTTCCAGCGCAGTCCCGATTTCAGTCCCCCCCATGTCGGCATCCAGATTTTTCAGAAAGCCTCGGGCGTAGGATATTGATTCCTGATCGGCCTTGGTCTGGGTGTTAAAGAGCGGAGTTGCACGGTCACCAAACGCGACGATGTTGAACCAGTCCTGGGGCCGCAGTTCATCCAGTATACGTAACAGCGCTGCCCGCGCCTGAGCTATGGAATCGCCAGCCATTGATCCGGAGCAGTCCACCACGATCTTGACACTGCGGGGCGCCGGATCTTCTTTCAGATCAAACTGTGGCTGAAAGCTCCCCCATAGCAGATGCTCGTCGCCATCTTTTGCCATGACAACTGAAGCCGCCTGCTGTGCCTGTTTTTTTACAGTGATGATCAGGTCACGATCCATGAACCCTGTTTTTTGTTCCTGACTGATTGCGCTTTCGTTCCCTTCTGCTGTTCGCTCAACAGCCAGTGCATGGCTGGGTGATTCGATTACCATTCCTGATAACCTGCCGATGATCTTCATCTCAAAGGCAAAGAGGTTTTCTGCCAGCAGCGACGTTTCCGGCTCCTGCTGCGGTTCAAGCCCGGCTTTTATGGCTGATCCGTAACGGGGCGCAATGGTGGTGGGCAGGTGGTAGCGCAACGTGTCCCCCTGCCAGCGCATGAACATGCCGTAACGGATGGTGATGGTCGCCTTTTCACCCGGCAACAGGTTGCCGACATTCATGGTGTAGGTGCCCGGCTGTGGATTCTGCAGCATGACAGGAGCATCCCCGTCGCTAATCGCCTCTTCGTACTTTTCCTCAGCTTCCTGTTTCGGCAACACGGTACCTTTGAGGGTCTTGTTGCTCAGGGTGACGGTCATATCCAGCAAAACCGCATCCAGCGGCAGGGGGAAAGTATAGACAGCCTCGATATTTTTAGTGCCGGGGTTACGGTACGACTGGGTGATGCTGGTAACAGCCAGGGTTTCTTGCAGTTCAGCCTGTACTTTCAGGCCCTCGAACAGCGGTTGCTGCTTTCCATTGCCCTTCAGTTCTGCGCAGATTTCAGTTTTCATTATTCCCTCCGGTTATCTCATCAGCCAAGGCCATTACCCTGCGGCAGAACTCCCGCACCTGTTCAGGAGACATCCCGGCCATTTTCGGATCCAGATGTATCTCCAGCCCTTCTTTCACAAACAGTTTGCTCCAGACCTCAACATCACCTGGTCTGCGCCCCCGTGGTGGTGGAAGCTGACCCGGCTCAACGGTACCCTCAAACAGAAGCTCTCTGATCCGCTCCAGCGAAAGCCCGGCCCGCTGCCATTTGCGTATGGCCAGCAGCTCATCCAGATGCTTCTTCGTATAGTAGGCCCCTTTGCGGGAACCTTCCGGCGGACTGACCAGCCCCTTTTGAATGTAGAAGCGAACCGTTCGTATCGGTAATTCAACCAAGGAGCAAAGCTCATTGAAGGTGTATTTTTCCATACCGTTCCCCCATGAACTTTTTATATTACAGTTTAAGTGTAAATATCAACTGTTTTTTATGTACCACAATAAATAGCAGAAGACCCTCCCCAAATAGCGTCCAGGGTCAGGTGTTTTTTTGCATGGATGATTTTTTGTATGGATTTGCAAATTTGCCAAGAATTTGAGAGGGGACTGGCGCATCCGCAAGACTGGATTGGAAGCATGCTGGCGGTTGAAATGAGTGTGGGTTTGCTGTAAAGCAAACGGGAGCCAAAGGCTCCCGTAAGTTACGCGGCATAAAGAATAGGTTAAGCTTCTACAGCCCACTGGCCGTGCAGGGTGCAGTACTCACGGGCAGTAACTTTTTCTGCGGTTACGCAAAAGGTTGCTTCCGGCGCCTGACCAGGCTCAAGGAACTGGGTGTAGACCTTACCATCGGCAATCAGCTCAATCCACTCAATGTAGTGCTTCTCATCCATGGGATGGGTTACTGAGCCTACTTTAACGGTAATAGTGCCCTCACCTTTTTCAATCACCGGCACATGCTTCTCTTTGGCTGCATCAACGGTGTTTTCAGTCTGAAGCTGCATATTCTCTCCACAGCAGACTATGTTAGCTCCTCCGCCATGCATTACCTCGATGATGTTACCGCAGTGCTGACATTTGTAGAGTTCAAGACGTTTAGGCATTGGAATATTCCTCCCTGTTTGTAGTCAGGCTTTTAGCCATTTTTGTTTATATGCAAGTTATACTACCTCATTTTTTATCTATTGCAAGTAAAAAGACAAAATAGGTCTTTTTTGTTAGAGTAACTCCCGGCGGGGTTTCAAAGTATTTTCTTAACATTCAAAATAGCCTCTGATATAAGGTAAAAGAATACAGACCTTAAATATCAGGGGGCAGCCAATGAAGTATATCGTCACCACTTTTTTTCTGGCCTTAACTGTTTTCAGCTCAGTGAGTTTTGCCGCAGACAAATCTATCTGCAACCCTACTGCCAGCATGACTCTCTTTCAAGATGGACAGGTAAGTTCATGTGACCTGCGTGCCATTTACGAACAGGGTGATCTGAAATGCAATGCCTATAACCTTATTACCTTTCACAGAAACGGCAAAGTAGCTTCATGCATCCTTTACGAGGATTACACCGTTGATGGCGTTCCCTGCGGAGATATGGGAACAATATCGTTTTTCGAATCGGGCAAGGTTCGTTCCTGCACACTTGACAAGGCTTATCCGATTGCAGGAAAAAGCTGCATGAAGGGACAGCCCATACATCTGTACGAAAACGGTAATTTGCGAACCTGTATTGAACAGTAGAAGCAGATGCTTGTAACAACTCTGAAGGGGGCCTTATCTGCCCCCTTTTTTTACAAC
The DNA here is from genome assembly GCA_964643645.1 of uncultured Geobacteraceae bacterium. Lineage (GTDB taxonomy): Bacteria > Desulfobacterota > Desulfuromonadia > Geobacterales > Pseudopelobacteraceae > Trichlorobacter. The sequence continues at coordinate 42 of CAZXTZ010000292.1, read as the reverse complement.
CTGCCGGTATGCCCGAAACCTCCGTCACCTCGTTCACTGGCT
>CAZXTZ010000291.1:265-3624 GCA_964643645.1 uncultured Geobacteraceae bacterium | reverse complement strand
TAACCATGCATTTTTCGATCTATCTCTCAGGGTTTTCATTCTTTTTCATCCGGAACCTTCTTCATTTCAGGAGGCACAGCCCGTTACCGGCAGGATATAGCACCAGCAGTGAAGACCCGTCAATGCGATTCTGGAAAGTTTATGGGAAAAACCAACAGTATTCCTTGACGACAGTCCAGCACAGGGCATATCTATGAAACCGAACAGCTTCCCGGTGCCACAACAGCAAAGGAGCAACCGGCTGATGACAGACAGCCCACTGCGTAATCTGAAGATTTTTCTGGTAGACGATCATCCGGCGGTACGTCAGGGTCTCATGCTTTTTTTCAACCAGGCCGGTCACCAGGTGTGTGGCGAAGCAGACTCCACCGCCCAGGTACTCACAATGCTTGGCCAGGTCGCCCCTGATATCATGCTGGTTGATATCTCACTTGAAGCTGACAGAACTCGGCGACCGGCACATCAAAAGCATCGTCTATTCAATGCACAGCGATGCAGCCAGCATCGAAAAAGCGTTCAGACTCGGGGCAAACGGCTATGTCACCAAGCGGGATGCCATAGGTGATCTGCTGGAAGCGCTGGCAGACGTCATGGCCGACAATCGCTATATCAGCAAAATGGCCGCCCAAAGCCTTGCCGCAAAACTGATCGGCGGCACGACGGACCAGCAGCAGGAGCAACGGCTGAGCGATCGGGAGCAGGAGATCATTGCATACATCAGAAAAGGTTGTTCCACTGCCGATATTGCACAAGAGCTGATCATCAGCCCCCGAACGGTGGAGTCCTATTACGCCCGCATCATCGACAAACTGCATCTGGATGGCATGAGGAGTCTGCGCCGCCACATTCTTGGCGGAAAACAGGAAATTCTCTAAACCGTAACAATCCGTTCAAACCGCTCACCTGACCCACAAACCTCGCAGTGTCCGTAAAAACCCCTACAAAAAAACCGTAAGGACTCTGACAGACAGATCTCGTGCTGTCTGCTAGGTTTGTCATCGGACACTATCCCTTCGGACAGCCTTTTTCCACTACTGCAGATTACAGGAGCGCAGCCATGAAGCAGATAGCACTTGTATTACTTCTCTCAGCTGTTTGTTTAACCGTACCGCATAAAGCCATGGCCGACTGTCCTGATGAAGGGAGCTGCTGGATCTCCTGGGGTGGCTCATCAACCCAGTATGAGAAACTTGGCACCTTCAAGACCCCCACCTGCTGGAAATTCGGTAAAGGGTGCCGCCCCTGGCACTGCGATGGCTATAAGGACACCACCCCGGACTACTGGCTGAACAAATGCGTTCAAACCTTTAATGTCAAACACACACCGTCACGATCAGGCGAAACACTCTGGGTTACCTTTAAAGGTGGCATCACCGGTAATTACAGCCGTGAGTTAAAATAACATCAAAAGGAGTGAGTAGATGAAAACAAAACTGTTTATCACGATCCTGGCTGCAGCACTATGTACGCCCCCCCTGGCTGGGCATGCCGCATGTCCGGACAAGGTTACCTGTACGATCTCATGGGGGATAGGAATAGATGGTGAATCAACAGATTTCAAGGATATTGGCAACATCGCAACGCCAACCTGCTACAAGTTCGGCAAGGGCTGCAGGCCCTGGCACTGCAAAAACAACAGCACCAATGCAGACTACTGGCTCGACCGCTGTATCAGCTACTTCGGCATTAAGCATGACCCGAAGCATGACAAAGAATACATCCGTGTTTCTTTTCCTGGCTCCCCCGTCGATGGCGAGAGTAATTGGAACTATCGCCGGGAACTGAAGTAAAAAAATGGAGACTGACAGATTCCGCTGCCAAGAGGCATACCATATATGGATAGCCTCAAAGTTTCCAGATGAACCGGAGGAGTAAAATGAATGAACGGTTAAAGATTACAGCAATCTGCAGCATGGCAGTCATACTTACATTGGGCATGGCAGCTATGGCAGAGTGCGGGGTAATACATCACAAGACGACCGTGTATAACAAGAGCGACAAGGATGTTCAGGTGTTTCTTCATTATGGCTTTGGCGGGAGCAATAGAAAGGACCAGTACATCAAGGCCATATCCAGTCTATCAGCGGCTTCAATGTTACCGGACTTGTCGCCGCTGAAACCGCAGCAGTGCTGACAAACGTTACTGAAGGGGGATCCGTCAAGGATATTGGTACGGATAAGATTACCCGCAGGTGTCAACCCGCTACAGGGGGAGGATTGAGGCTTCCCGTTAAGAAGTACCATGGTCAGACTACGATCTCTGTATGTAATTATGAGAATACCGTACACACGACACACCCTGCTTACAAATCGCAAACACCTATAGAATAGAAGACATAGTTCGCCTTATTGAGGAGGAAATCGAGATGCCAGAAATCAGTCGCAGGGATTTATTGAAGATGACAGGGACGGCTCTGGGAGGATTGACGCTCGGTGCCACCATCTCTGGATGCGGTTCTGATACGACATATCTGCCTGTCAATCAAACATCTTTGTCAACGCCATTGCCAGAGCCTGGTGCGACGCAACGCAACAGTCTCCTGGCCAGCCTGCCACCCTATTATCCCGGAACAGAAACTCTGGGCTATAATGAAATGCGGATCTCTTTCATGGGCACAACCTGTATCCCGATGGTAAGCCAGTCTGCGGTCAGCGTATTTGTCGAGCTGGGGAACGGCGATTGTTTCCTCTTTGACCTGGGAACCGGCTCCATGATCAAGTACTGGGCCATGGGGGTCAACATGGATAAAATGTCCAAAATTTTCCTTGCGCACCTCCATGCAGACCATATGGGCGATGTGGCTTTTCTCTACGGCTTCGGCCCATCCTACGGCCGCTACTGGCCGCTCTACATCTGGGGACCATCAGATTCCGGCTTCGTATTCACAGATCCAAACAATAATACCAGAGGGCCGTTCAAAGACGGCACAAAGGCATACTGCGATGCCCTAAGGCAGACCATGGTCTGGCACAATGAGAGCCAGTCCTTCCTCACAACAAGTTATCAGGATTATGCAATACCGTCATTTGATCCGGATCCATCACAGGGTAGGAGGGATGCCTACGACCTGGTGCCAACAGAACTTGACTGGAGGAAGACCGGGCTTGATGCCGATGGCAAGCCTACAGGAGATAATGTTGCCTACAACCACAACGGGGTGAAGATTACCCACTTTCCTGCCGTACACTGCCGGGCTGCAGCATTAAGCTACAAGCTGGAATGGAATGGCCTCTCCATGATCTATTGCGGTGATACACTTCCCAACCAGTACATGATAAACCATGCAAAGTCAGGTGTGGATGTGCTGATACATGAGATCGTCATGCCAGCCGAAAACTGGATCGCCAAGATGGGGGTT
>CAZXTZ010000291.1:0-255 GCA_964643645.1 uncultured Geobacteraceae bacterium | reverse complement strand
CACCCATCCATATGCAGTACAGCAGACGCAAAATGTTCAGGACAGCTCCCACACCCCACAGAAGGCATATGGCTATATTCTTGAGCAGATACGGCAGAATGGCAAGGCACCCAGGTTGGCAGTGGGAACACACTTCCAGGCCACTGACGACACCATAAGCTATGCGATGAGCGATATACGCAAATGGTATCAGCAGGGCGATGTGACCATTGCCTCTGATACCATGGTGTTAAACATTACCCCAAGCGGCATAAC
>CAZXTZ010000290.1:0-3632 GCA_964643645.1 uncultured Geobacteraceae bacterium | reverse complement strand
ATCCGCCCCGGATTAGCCAGACGATGCTGCTCGCCTATGGGGATGAAGGTGGACTCGTTGACATTCACCACATACTCCTGCTCCCCGCAGGTAACAAGGGCAGTTCCTGAAACCACTATCCAGTGCTCGCTTCTGTGGTGGTGCTTCTGGAGTGAAAGTCTGCTTCCGGGGGCAACTTCTATCCGCTTGATCTTATAGCTTTTGTTCTCTTCAAGGACAGTGTATGTTCCCCATGGACGTTCGCCATGTTCCAATTGCATGGTGGTTCCTTTCATCGCTTAATCCTTGCGCCCCCTCCCCCAACTTCTCCAGTCGAAGAGTGGGGAGTCAAATCCTGCCGCCTTTATTTCTCAACTCAAGATACTGCTTCAGTGCATCTCTCCACGGTTGAGGAGTAAAACCGGTATCAGCAGCCAGCTTGCTGCAATCCAGGGTGGAGTACAAGGGGCGCATCGCCGGACGGTTCAGTTGTTCCGTGGTCATCGGGTCAACCTGTACTGCCATGCCTGATTCCTCAAAAATCGCCTTTGCAAAACCGTTCCAGGAGGTATGGCCACTGTTGGCGCAGTGGTAGGTTCCGCGGCAGTCCTTGTCAATAAGGGCGATGATTCCCCTGGCAAGATCAACGGTCCAGGTTGGTGAACCGATCTGATCATCAACCACTGTCAGCAGGCTCCTGTCCTGCCCCAGCTTCAGCATGGTCTCTACAAAGTTTTTACCCTGTAAACCATACAGCCACTGGGTTCGCACCAGCAGATGGTCAGGGTTGATATCCACATTCAACTCACCGGCCAGTTTTGATTCGCCGTAGATGTTCAACGGTTTCTGCAGGTCATCCACCTGATAGGGACTGCCCTTGCTGCCATCAAATACATAGTCTGTGCTGACCTGTACCAGCCTGGCACCTATCTCTTTAGTCAGCAGGGCCAGAAAGGCAACCCCTTCGCCATTGACCTGCATGGCGGTTTCAGTGTTGGTTTCACAACCGTCAACATCAGTGTAGGCAGCGCAGTTAACTACAACCTTCGGCTTTAAAGCGGTCAAAACCTTCTGCACCGAAAGCATATCGGTAATATCAATATCCGGTAGATCTGCCCCCCTGGCCCGATCTCCCAACAAGGCCAGCAGGTCCTGCCCCAGCATCCCTTTGTGACCTATGACCAGGATCATGCTGCCCCCCCGTACTGTTTCTTGTAGTAGTCGCGATACGAACCGCTTGTCACCTCTGAAACCCAGTCCTGATTTGCCAGATACCAGTCTATGGTTTCTGCAATACCCTGCTCGAATGTGTAGGAAGGAGACCAGCCTAGTTCGTTTTTAAGTTTTGATGCGTCAATTGCATAGCGCATGTCGTGACCTGGCCTGTCCTTTACAAAGGTGATGAGCTCTCTGCTCTTGCCTGCTGCACGCCCAAGACGGCTGTCCATCAGATCGCAGACAAGATGGACTATATCAATATTCTTCCACTCGTTGTTGCCACCTATGTTGTAGACAGAACCGGGAGCTGCTCCTTTCAGGATTACTTCGATGGCAGATGCATGGTCGCTTACATGGAGCCAATCCCTTATATTTTTGCCATCGCCGTAAACAGGCAGGGGCTTTTCTGCAATGATGTTGGCAATAAGCAGCGGGATCAACTTTTCAGGGAAGTGGTACGGGCCATAATTGTTGGAACACCTTGATATTATGGTTGGCATGCCAAAAGTCTCATAGTAGGCCCGCACCATAAGATCAGCCCCGGTCTTGCTGGCCGAATATGGGGAGTTTGGAGAGAGGGGTGTCTCTTCAGTGAAAAAACCTGTTTCTCCGAGGGAACCATACACCTCATCGGTAGATATCTGGTAATAGCGGAACTGTTCCACAAGACCTGACTGCCAGTATTTCCGGCTTTCTTCAAGGAGTATCTGTGTGCCGAGGACATTTGTACGGACAAATATCTCCGGCCCGGTTATTGAACGGTCAACATGGGATTCCGCAGCAAAATGTACAACCGCATCCACCTTCTCATCCTTTAGTATTGAAGCAACAAGCGCTGCATCACCAATATCACCTTTTATAAAACGATAATTGGCCAAAGATTCTACAGCCACAAGATTCTTAAGGTTCCCTGCATATGTCAGCAGATCCAGGTTCAATATTCTACAGGAAGGATTTGAGGTCATAAAACGATTGATAAAATTTGAACCTATGAAACCGGCGCCTCCGGTTACAAGAATGGATCCTGGCGCAAAGCTGCTTTTGTCAGACATTTGTGACTCCTTTAAAAAATATTGCATCTAATTATCACAAAACCATCAAAAATCAAAATCATCCTATTCTTCAGAATCGTTATCCATGGAATATTTTGAAAGTTTGTATCTGAATGATCTGAACGACATTCCAAGCAGTTCAGCAGCACGTTTCTTAACGCCTGAGGACCGTTCAAGGGCCTTCAGGAGATACTGCCTTTCAAGGTTTTCGAGGGCTGGCTCAAGTTCAATGCCTCCCTCCGGTATTTCAATTGAAGAAGTCAGGTCAAATCCTCTGCTATTATTGAATATGTGCGAAGGAAGATTTGAAAAGGTTATGGAATCACGATTTAATACCAGACTGCGCTCAACGATGTTTTCAAGCTCCCTTACATTTCCAGGAAAACGGTAATTCATCAAAGCCTTCAGCGCATCACTGGAAATCAGTGTGCCTTTGCCAGCAATAACGCCATGTTTTCTGGCCATATGTTCAATCAGAACAGGTATATCTTCCGGACGCTCCCTGAGTGGTGGCATTGTTATCTGGACAACATTTATCCTGTAGAAAAGATCCTCCCGGAAGCTGCCTTCTTTTACCTGCTCAGACAAATCCCTGTTTGATGCAGCAACAATTCGGACATCAACCTTTTTAGTTCCACTGCCACCTACCCTTCGCAATTCTCTTTCCTGAATTACCCTTAAAAGCTTTGTCTGCATGGACAATGGCAGTTCTCCTATCTCGTCAAGAAAGACTGTTCCACCATTTCCCTGTTCAAAAAGGCCGGAACGATCCCCGACAGCACCTGTAAATGCACCCTTTACATGTCCAAAAAGTTCGCTTTCTATGAGAGATTCAGGAATAGCGCCACAGTTTACAGCAACAAACATCTTTTTTGATCGTGGACTGTTATCGTGTATTGCCCTGGCAGCCAGTTCCTTGCCTGTACCGCTCTCGCCCTGTATCAGAACAGTACTTGTACTGTCCGCAACTTTCCGTATCATGCTGAATAGTTCCCGCATGGCAGATGAGTTGCCGATAATGCCGGAAAAACCTGAAAATCCGGCAACCCTGTCACGAAGCAGCCTGTTCTCAACCTTTAGATCTCTTTTTTCAAGGGCATTACGAACCAAAACCTTTATTTCCTCAACCTTGAAAGGTTTGGCCAGGTAATCATAGGCCCCGAGTTTCATGGCCTCAACCGCCTGCTCAGCTGTGGAATAGGCGGTCACAAGAAGTACGGCAGTATCCGGATATGATTCCTTTACTTTTCCAAGTAATTCAACACCGCTAAGTCCAGGCATCTTGACATCTGAAATCACCAGGTCAACAGGAGCATTTTTAAGGCGTTCAAGGGCTGTTATGGCATCAGCGGCCGTAAGCACTTCATACCCCTCACGCTCAAG
>CAZXTZ010000289.1:1987-3633 GCA_964643645.1 uncultured Geobacteraceae bacterium | reverse complement strand
CCGATACGGTCGCTCGACTTGGTGGAGATGAATTTGCCTTGCTTCTCCCCGAAACTGCCGAAGAATCTGCCCTTATGGTGGCGGAAAAGGTACGACAGCAGTTAAAAAAGGATGTGGAGAGTCACTGGCCGATTACTTTCAGTATGGGACTGGTCACCTATCTGCAATCTCCGGCTACTATCGACGAGGTAATCAGCCGGGCTGACCGGCTTATGTATGACGTGAAAGAAGAGTGTAAAGATGACCTGCGTTATGAGGTGGTTGGAGAATTATCCCGGTAGTGCATAATGACAGACTTGGTTATTTCGATAAAAGCTGGCTTGCCTTCCAGCTTGGACAAAGCACATTTTTTCGCAATTGAAAGAAGTTTATCATGAATGATAATGCCAAACCGAATCCGCTGATTGAGCTGCTGATCACCCTGATCATACCCTCATTTGTCCTGATGAAACTCTCCGGTCCGGATGAACTGGGTACCCTTAACGCGTTCCTGCTGGCGCTGGCTTTTCCGTTTATGTGGGGCGCATGGTCGCTGTTGCGTGAGCGCAAGGTCAACATGATTGCGCTACTGGGTCTTTGCAGCATCCTGCTTACAGGCGGCATTGGCGTGCTGCAACTTGATGCGAAGTGGCTGGCGGTTAAGGAAGCGGCGATTCCCGGCCTGATCGGACTGGCCGTTGTCGTTTCAGCGGTCATCGGCAAGCCGCTGGTGCGGATGCTGCTGCTGAGTCCAGCACTGCTGAATGTCGAGCTCATCCAGGAGAACCTTCAGCAGCGCGGCAACACTCTGGCCTTCGAGACCCGTCTGAAGTCCGCCACCTGGATGCTGGGCGGCTCGTTCCTTTTCTCTTCCATTATGAACTATTTTCTGGCGACCTGGATTGTCACCAGCCCGGCCGGCACCCAGGCTTTCAACGAGGAACTGGGCCACATGAACCTGCTGAGCTATCCGGTGATCGCGCTGCCATCGATGTTGATCATACTGGCCCTGTTTTACTATCTGGCGAGATCGCTGCAGCAACTCGCCGGGATGAAACTGACCGATGCGCTCAAGCGCTGACCACTGCAAACAGTATAACATGTATACCCGGAGCATTTGATCATGGAATTTCTAATGGCCCCATCCATCTGGGGCGGAAAGGCGTTGTGGATCTGCATCAACTGGAGCAAGTGCTGAGTGACGTCACACTGGTCAGCTCAGATTATGAATACGTGACGCTGGCAGCACTGCTGCCATTCAAACTACACACAAGGAGGTTGTACCAATGCCACATCGTATGAAGTCAACCATCAAGGAACCACGTAAAGAATGCAAGGACATGAAAAAAGAGAGAACTGCAAGAAACATTGTCAGTCTTACGCTGTCCGATAAGGAGAAAAGAGTCATGGAACGTATCACCAAGGCAACATCAAAAGAGGCTTCAGAGATTATCAGGGAGGCATTCAGCTTCTGGATTTCCAGGCGTCAACGGCTTTGTCTGGACGTCTAACATTCAACCCCAGGAAGATAACGTGAAAAAAAGCACTCTCATACTGTTATCGCTCTTTATTTTGTCCGGTTGCAATTTTCAGTCTGCTACTCAGCCTGATCACCAGACTAGAGAAAAGGTGTCCTCATTCATTGCCGCACTTGAACAGGAATTGCA
>CAZXTZ010000289.1:0-1887 GCA_964643645.1 uncultured Geobacteraceae bacterium | reverse complement strand
GGATTTCCGCTGTACTGCGTCAACTGGTCAAAAAACTGTGTGAAGGAGCCCCTGATCCAACAGGAGGGGAACTGTTGACAGTCCAGAGAACCTGCAGGGGATAATTAAATGAATCTTTTGCTTTTATTAACACTGTGTATGTTGTTTGGGCTTCCCGTTGTATTTCAGTTGGCCAAACTATGAACAGGAGACGGAAATGCTTCAGAGTATGATTCAATGGCTTGTTGAAACAATTGGCACACTGGGCTATCCGGGGATATTCCTGCTTATGGCTGTAGAAAGCTCGGTCATCCCCTTTCCCAGTGAATTGGTCATGCCCCCTGCCGGCTACCTGGTTTTTCAGGGGAAGATGAACCCCTGGCTGGTGGTTCTGGCAGGTGGCCTGGGCAGCCTGGCCGGTGCATATGCAAACTACTACGGTGCCCGCCTTCTGGGACGTCCGCTTCTGCTTCAATATGGCCGTTTCATCGGCCTGGCCGAGGTAAAGCTGGATCGTGCCGAACAGTTCTTTAATCGTCATGGAGAGATATCAACCTTTATAGGGCGCCTGATGCCGGTTATCCGACAGCTGATTTCGGTTCCGGCCGGCCTTGCAAGAATGAACCATGCCCGGTTTGCTGTTTACACCACCCTGGGGGCCACCATCTGGTGCGCGGTTCTTACCTGGATCGGCTACGTCATAGGCGACAACCAGCAGCTTATATTGCAGATGTCCCGTCAGGCAGTTGTCTGGACTCTGGCAGGCTGCATGCTGATACTGCTTTCATACCTCTACTGGCAAAAGAAAAAAGCTGGACTTTCCGGGCAGTTGTCAAATCCGTCTGGCGGACGCTGAAAGGATTCAGATAATGTCTTCATCTGTCATATTGTGGAGTGCTTTTGCCTTGCTGGTTGTGATTATGCTGGCAATAGATCTGGGCATGAACCGCAAGAGTCATACGGTATCATTCAGGGAAGCCCTTGGCTGGAGCCTTGTCTGGGTGGGGCTTGCCCTTGCCTTCAACGCTGGAATCTATTTCATGATGGGGAGGCAGCCTGCTCTTGAGTTCCTGACCGGCTACCTGATCGAGAAGTCTCTTTCCGTGGATAACCTGTTTGTATTCATAATGATATTCACCGTCTTCGGCGTTCGGGGAGAGCTTCAGGCAAGGGTGCTCAAGTGGGGCATACTGGGCGCCCTGGTCATGCGTGTAGTATTCATCTTTGTAGGGGCTGAGCTTCTGCAGAGGTTTCAGTGGCTGTTTTACATCTTTGGGGCGATCCTCATTTATACAGCCTGGAAAATGGCCTTTGGCCCCAGCCATGAGATGGATCCGGATAAAAACTTAATAGTGCGGTTCGCCCGCAACTTCCTGCCGATGACAAAAAAGATCAGGGGAGACTGGTTTTTTACCAGGCGTCTCAAGCTCTGGATTGCCAGCCCGCTGTTTATGGTGCTGCTGGTGGTGGAGGCAAGCGATCTGGTCTTTGCCCTTGATTCAATACCGGCCATCTTTGCCATAACACTTGATCCGTTCATTGTACTCACCTCCAACGTATTTGCCATAATGGGGCTCAGGTCTCTCTACTTCCTGCTGGCCGGGGTTATGGGGATGTTTGCCTATCTCAAGTACGGAATATCCTTCATACTCGGTTTTGTGGGTATCAAGATGATCCTCATCATGCTTGGGCTTCATATACCGATTGCAGTATCACTTGGCACCATAGTTCTGAGTCTTGTCGCTGCTATTGCCGCATCCCTGATCCTGCCAAAGCAGAAAGATACTGTAGCTGGGCAGGAGGCTGTTTAGCCGGAGGAGTCTTAACCATGAAAGATATCGAACGTTTCGTAGCCGGATGATGCAACAGAAGAGTATTTTACATCTCAAAGAAACTCATTGAAGCGCA
>CAZXTZ010000288.1:0-3645 GCA_964643645.1 uncultured Geobacteraceae bacterium | reverse complement strand
GCCGCTATGCTGAGGCCGGTGATAGATTCGCGGGCATCGCTGAAGGCTGCATCTGCGGCGGATATGAGCTGATCCAGCTGTTGTCCGGCATCTTCGGGCCTGCCCTTCTGCAGCAGCATTCTGATGGCCTGGGTCTGGGTCTTTACATAGCCGGGAAACTGCCCCTGGGTATCGTGCAGCTCGCGCCCCAGGCGGTTGCGTTCCGTAAGGGTCGAGAGCGCCTTTTCCTGCTCCATCAGCCGGGCCTGATCCTGCTTCTGGCGGGTGATCTCCTTCAGCAGCAGCACCTTGCCGATAACCCTTCCTGCTGTGGGTACAAGAGGGGTCATCTCCACCATGAAATAGCGAATACCTTCCGGATACTGGCGGGATACCTCCCGGTGCAGTTCATCCGGTGAGTCAACCAGCCTGAGCAGTTCGGGCCAGTCTGCAAAAAGCCGGTTGAACGGTTTGCCAAGCCATGTGGTGGTGTCTTGAAACAGCGAGCGCGCAGTCTCGTTCATCTCCACCAGATAGCCCTGGTCGTCTATCACCATCAGGCCGTCGTTCATGTTTTTGCTGATGGTTTCGTGGGCAAGGGGGAGGATGGTGTAAATCCGCCAGCGGTACAGTAACCAGGTAGTATAGATACCGCTTAGCAGCAGGCCGATCATCATCGGCACAAAGGGGGGAAAGATGTGCAGCCTGTTGAGGGCATGGGTAACAAACACAAAAAGCGGGACAATGGTGATATACATCGCCTGACGCCTGCGAAACCCTTTTGAGGCAAAAACCCACCAGAGTGAAACCAGCATCCCGATTATGGTTATCAGATAGTTGTAGAGAAAGGTTAAGCCCCCGAGCTTTCCCCATATAAAGGTAAGGGTCTGGCCTGTGATGCTATAGGAACGCCAGTATAAGCCGGGTTGCATGAAGTATTCATATACCAGTGACAGCATGTGGAGACAAATCAGCAGGGTTACCCCGTAGCGGGCCAACCTGCTGAAAAAGCTATTCATCTGGTAAAAGCGGATAACAAACAGAAACCACATGGCCGGAGGCCAGCTGACCGCAGCTGAAGCGATGAATGCCCACAACAGCCGTTCCTGATCGGTTTTGCTGAAGGTAAACATCAGGCTGCTTGTGAGCCAGACCACTTTGGAAATCTGGTTCAGACATAACGGGATAGCCCCGGGGGATCTGCGCAACTGGTACAGGATAACCGACAGCACCGTAAGTACCAGAATGCCGGCAAGGTAGGCTATGGGCACCTCTACAGGGGCGTATATGGTAAATCTGGTCATGGAGTTTATAGCTATCCGGATCTGGAAAGTAGTTTGTGGACACTCCATATATCAGATAACGCGGCTATTTTAAAGAGCAAAGTAGCTGTTTATATGATGTTTGAGACCGTTTTGGCGATAGCAGGGTTCATTCAGCAGACTCACCCTGTACTTTTGGAGCGTACCGTCAGTTCGGTAAGCCTGATATGAAAATACGGGAAGTGTCCCTAGTTTTTTCGCCGTATCCTGTTGCCAAGCTATAGCAACTGCTTTATCCTGCAAGGCACAAATTCAAACAGGCGGTCAGGCCATGAGAAAAAAGCTCCCCATAGGGATTCAGACGTTCAGCGAGATTCGGGAAGAAGGCTATTACTACGTTGACAAGACCCCAATCGCCCTGCAACTCATCGGGCAGGGAAAATACTACTTTCTCTCCCGCCCCCGCAGGTTCGGCAAGAGCCTGTTTCTGGATACCCTGAAGGAGCTGTTTGAGGGAAATGAGCCGCTGTTTCGTGTTCTTTACGCATATAACAAATGGGATTGGCAGGTAAAATACCCGGTTATACGGATAAGTTTTGGTGGCGGGGTACTTGGCTCAAGAAACGAGCTTTATCAATCACTTCATCAGCAGATAAGCTACCACGAAGGGCGGTTCAACATTACTGCTGCCTTTCCGGATATCCGCAGCCGCTTTATGGAGCTGATACGCCTTGCCCATCAGCAGACAGGCCAGCGTGTGGTAATACTTGTGGATGAATACGACAAACCGATACTGGACAGGATAGAACAACCGGAGACAGCCATTGATATCCGCGAGGGGCTGAAGGATTTTTATTCGGTAATAAAGGATGCAGATGCCCACATAAAGTTTGCCTTTCTCACCGGGGTCAGCAAGTTCTCAAAGGTAAGTCTGTTCTCAGGGCTTAACAATCTTGAAGACATAACCATTAATGCAGCCTTCAGCTCCATCTGCGGCTACACCGATGCCGATGTTGACACTGTATTTGCCCCTGAACTTGAAGGTCTTGACCGTGAGGAGATACGCAGGTGGTACAACGGGTACAACTGGACAGGAGAACCGGTCTACAACCCCTTTGACCTGCTGCTGCTGTTCAAAAACAGACAGTTCCGCCCCTGGTGGTTTGAGACCGGCACCCCCACCTTTCTGATCAAGCTGCTTTCGGAACGTCAGCAGTTCACGCCGGATCTGGGCAGGACAATGGCGCCGGAGACACTGCTTTCAACCTTTGATGTGGGCAATATCCCCAGCGAGGCGCTGCTTTTCCAGACAGGCTACCTTACTGTTGATTCTGTCCGTTACCTGCCGGGGAGGATGGAGCTTACCCTCAAGTACCCCAATCTTGAGGTGCAGGCCAGCCTGAACGACTCACTGCTCACCGCCCTGTCAAAGGACCCGATGGTTCCCTCCCGTAACATCAGCCGCCTGTACGACATCCTCATGGCCAACGACCTGCCTGCCCTGCGGGATCTGTTTCATTCCTTCTTTGCCTCCATACCCCATGACTGGTACAGAAAGAACCAGCTTGCCGGGTATGAAGGGTACTATGCCAGCATCTTCTACAGCTACTTTGCCTCACTGGGGCTGGATATCCGCCTGGAAGACCCCACCAGCCGGGGGCGGATAGATATGACTGTGCTGTTTAACAATCATATCTGGCTGTTTGAGTTCAAAGTGGTGGAGATGGAGCCGGAAGGCAAGGCGATGGAGCAGCTTAAGGCAAAGAGTTATGCAGACAAATACAAGAGCCTGGGTCAGCCGATCCACTTGATAGGGGTGGAATTCAGCAGAGAGAGCAGAACCATTACGGGGTTTGAGGTGGAGGAAGGATAACGCGGCTATTTTAAAGAGCAAAGAAGCTGTTTCAACTATTGCAATAAAGAGTTTGTCTTCCTTGCCATAACTTCAACAGATGCCAGTTCCTGAACCTTCCCGGTTACAAGGGACGACAGCGCCTTTACCCTCCCCTTCAGGTTGTTGTTCCACTCTTCAAGTTCCTTTTGTGAATGCCTGATGGCTATGTGGGTTTTTACCCTGGCAAGGGCAACGCCAGGCACTATCGGCTTTGTAAGGTAGTCAACGCAGCCAACCTCAAAACCCTGCTCTTCTTTTTCTGTCTCATTCAGGGATGTTATGAATATCACCGGAATACTGCTGGTGGTTTCGCTATGTTTCAGCCGCAGGCATACCTCGTAACCATCCATTCCAGGCATCATAATGTCCAGAAGGATCAGATCCGGAGGGTTCATCTCAGCAATCCCAAGCGCCTTTTCGCCGCTGGTTGCTATTATCACGTTATACTCTTCAGAAAGTGCGGCGTTCAGGATATCAATATTTCCAGGGCTGTCATCAACAACCAGAACA
>CAZXTZ010000287.1:0-3647 GCA_964643645.1 uncultured Geobacteraceae bacterium | reverse complement strand
GCCCTGACATTGCTAAAATTCAGCACGCTGTAAGCAAGTCCGAGTTGATTGAGCCGTTAGAAGTTTGTCTCTCTTTTATGACAACAGCACTCTATTGCAGTTTGTTTCTAATTTACACGCGGCTTGTAACTGAACCATAACTGCGGAACCCCATGAACTTCCAGTTCATGGGGTTCCTATTTGATTCTATTTCTTGTGACTTCTAACAAACAGCAACACTGAATACAAGAGTTGCTTAAGTTGAAGTTACTTCTCAATGACGTATTCAGTCCCCACACAAGTGCAATATGAGTCTACAAAAAAATCTTTTGGAGAAGATGAGATTACTCTCCAGTTTTGACTTAAATAGTTGTCAATACTTTCAGGATTGGCCTTATATATGCATTTTGCCTCACATTCTCTTGCAGCATTATCACTTTCATATTTGCTCATATATCGAACGCTAGATACGGTATACACTCTCTTTTGAATTTTTTGCGGTAGTTGGATTTCTTTTTGATTGCATCCGGCAAAAATGATAAAAAATACAACTAATATGGATAAATGTAAGTATTTCACTTGATTTTACCTTTCTTTAATTTAGGTTTTATTGCTTGTTTTTTGAAATCTGACTTATTTCATGCCGTCATTAATAAAATTGCTTAGTTCAGACAATTGTTCCATATCAAATTGCAAAACCTGGCTTTGCTTACTCTCTGTCTTTCGAGAGGCCGAGCCCGAAGACTCGATTTGGAAGTATTTGACTCCTGTGGAATCCGAAAAGAACGCGCACTCACAGCAAGTCTCTGATGGGTTCAACTTCAGGTTTTTCCTAGTACTTTTCCGAATTAAATGTACAACCGCCATGTTGCCTCCTTGTTATGGCTCCAAGAATTCCGTAAATATTAAAAGGGAGCCTTTATGTATAAGGTTTAACTTCAGATTTCCTGACTCCGCCGAGAAATACCACTCCAGCTGCATTGTCAACTTAACGCATGTTAAAGCAGCAACGCAGGAAATATTCTGAATTTTACCGCCGCCGCGCAATACTCCAACAACCCGAAATTCCCACTCCACGCTGGTTGATGCGCTGACCGTCCATATATTACTTCTTTTTGACTCTTTTTCTAGTGACTTCTAACGTTTATTAGACACCCTAAAATTTTATAAAAAACGATAAAAATAGCTGTTAAATAGATTTCTGATCTTTTAACATGCTGTTGTTGTTAGCCTAATAATAAAACAAAAACGACCTAAATTTATAAGGAATACGACATGGAAAGTCAGCCTGCAAAACCAAAACTTCTGGATCAAGTACGCGACCGTATCCGTTTAAAACATTACAGCCGCCGGACTGAGGATGCGTACCTTGATTGGGCAAAGCGATACATACTTTACCATAATAAAACGCATCCGCAAGAGATGGGCAAGAAAGAAATTGAGGATTTTTTAACGTATCTGGGAGTTCCGGGGATATGATATTTAACTCAAACGTTTTAAGAGATAGCCTACGTTGGAAAGACGTTTGGCTTAAGCTTTAAAAGGAACTCCTCGCAGGGGATGCACAAAATACCATCAATCAAAAGGCGATCCTTGCCGCGATAGACAAACCACCGGCTGCTCTCGGGAAAGTCCTGGCCAAATTTCTTGAGCCCTCGCAGGTCTTCCGGTCTAACCTTGCCGCTGTTTTTTACTTCCACTGCATGAAAGTATGTCTCTCCATATACCACAAAATCAATCTCGACTTTTGTACGGGTCTGCCAGTAATACAGACGATGATTGCCTTGGGAATAATCGCACCATGCATTCAGGTGCTGGCCGACCAGCCCTTCAAGTGCCGCCCCGTCAATTTCTGCAGGAGCGTCCAGCGAACCAGCCGGACGGTTGGCGCGAAAGACACCGGCATCAAAAAAATAAAATTTTGGATGTACGGCCAATTCCCGCTGCGCTCGCCTGGTGAAGACCGGCACACGAAATGCAAGCAGCAGATCTTCTAAAATATCAAGAAAACCTTCCACCGTTTTACGATTTACCTGACATTCCCGGGCAACACTGGCCAGGTTTAGTACTGCGCCGTGCGAAAAACTGATCGCTTCCAAAAAACGGGAAAAGTTACCAATTGAGCGAACCAAGCCTTCAAACTGTACCTCTTCACGCAGATACAGGCCATTATAGGCTCGCAGTATCTCTGCAGGATCTTTTGCAGCCAGCACAAGAGGAAGCATGCCGAGACGCAGGGAGTCTTCAAGATTGAAGCGCAACCCAAGCTCTGAAGCCATGAATGGGTGAAGCGATTTATGGGCAGCCCTGCCTCCCAGCAGGTTTACCCCTGCGCGACGCAGCTTGCGTGCGCTTGAACCGGTGAAAACAAACTGCACGTTAAGTTTTTCTTCAATAAGTAGATGAGCAACTTCCAGAAGCTCCGGCAGCTTCTGTACTTCATCAATCACTACCTGGCGTACATCTTGCCGTGCTGCAAGCAGCTCACGTAGTCGTTCAGGCCGTGCCGACAGGGTACGCAGGATTTCGGGATCAAGCAGATCAACGCGCAAGGCATCAGGATAGCGGCGTTGAGTCAGCCAGGTTTTTCCGGTGCCCCGTGGACCGAGCAGGAAGTAGTGGTCATCGGGTGGTATAAAATATCGCGGCGTAGATTCCATAATGTGTCGCATTATGGAATTACAGATATTATTTTGCAAGTATTAAGCTGAGGTGCCAAAGAGGCCATACGGTTGCTCCTTTTGCCGGTCTTATTGTCCATCCCTGATCCATTCCGCCTTGAACCGATACAACCTGACCCCGCTGCTGCGCTCGTTCAATCCCAGCCGTTGCAGGGCAGAGCGCCAGGCATAGTGGGCGGTACGGGCCTCACCCGGCACTATGGCCACGCCGCGGCCATCCGGCCCTTCCACCAGCAGGCCTTCATGCTGCGGATCAACCAGACGCCAATCGCTGATCGGTTGCGGCTGATCGGGAAAGGTGATCTGGATACTGGCGGTACGGGCCAGTTCCGGCGTTAGGCGGTTTGCGCGAAGGTCATTCTTCAGGGCCAGCCGGATGTTGTCGCTGATTTCATCAAACAGGGTGGTGTGGCGCGGGGTAAAACTGCCAAAACAGGCCACCACCTGCCGCTTGACAAAGAAGGTGACAAAGCAGGCCCGCTGCTTTCCAACGGTGATTATCGGTGGGCCGGGCGCTGAACTCTTTTCCAGGCGGCTGACCATGACCGCTCTGGCGTATGCAAGCAGGGCGGTCTGGTCTGGCTGGCTGAAGGTTGCGCCGGAAGCAGGCAGTACCAATAGGCAGAGGAATAGACAGATCAAGAACAACCTGCTTCTCATGGTCTGGCCCCTGTCAAAACCCGGCTGGGTGCCGGATAGATGTCCTGGGAGATCAGCTCATTCCTGGTTTGTCCGTTTTCCTTGATAATCCGCCTGGTCTCGGTGGAAAAACCGCTGGCCCCCTGTTGTTGCGTGGCATGGGCAGTGCCGGTGACCACAACCGTGTCCGGAACCAGCCTGGTTCGGCTGACGTTCAGCTCTGCCGTGAACGGCTTTTCAAGCGGGCCGTACAATGAGGTGGTCAGGCGGTTTTGATTCAGGACAATCCGCAACTGCAGCGGGTAGGGGTGGGGGTTTTTTAGTTTCAGGTCTTTGCGCCAGGAGGCG
>CAZXTZ010000286.1:2330-3656 GCA_964643645.1 uncultured Geobacteraceae bacterium | reverse complement strand
AGAACGGGCCGGAAACATAGAGGGCGCAATCGGTTTCTACCGGAGGGCGCTGCAGGCGGAACCAGGTTTTTCTGTGGCCAGCGGCAGTCTGGGGATGATCTATCTTCAAAAGGGACTTGTTGACGATGCGTCGGTGGAGCTGACAAAGGGTGTTACAGGCGCCCCATGTACGGCCTTCAACAAGGCGCTTGGCAAGGTAATGCTTGAAAAACGTCTTATCCCTCTTGCTACCTATTATCTTAAGGCAGCATACAATGAGTCACCGACAGACCCTTCTGTAATGGTGGGAATGGCTGAGATTTACCTCGTTCAGGGACAGACTGAACAGGCAAGGGACGAGTACCGTAAGGCCCTGGTTATGGATTCTTCTTTCGAGCCTGCGGCGATCGGCCTGGCAAAGATCTATATCCAGCAGAATGAACAGGATAAAGCCATTGAAATACTGAAGAAGATTTCGGTGGCCAATCCCAGAAACAGCACTATCCACCTGATGCTTGCGGAAATCTATGAAAAGAAGGGCGATGTAAAACAGGCAGAGTACGAGAAGCTGATGGGGGGCAAGAAGGTCTCTCTTCTTGCAGAGCTTCCGCCGCTGGCCGAGGGAATAGTACTTGGCGACCAGCTTGCCGCCAAAGGCGAGGTGGATAAGGCTGCAGAAGCTTATAAGGATGAATTGAGAAAAAAACCGGATTCCATTGTTGTATTTGAACGTCTAGGCGCTCTCTATTTTAAGGCCGGACGCGACGGTGAGGCCATAACCGCATACCGGGAGGCAAATTACAGGAACAGTACCGATCCGACCGTATACTATAATCTTGGCCAACTCTATGAACGCCGCAAACAGGTTGATGAGGCAGTGGTTTCCTACAAGCGTGCAATTGAAAAGAGGCCTGACCTTGCGGATGCCCGCTTAAGGCTTGCGGAAATAAGGATGGAGAGGGGAAATGTAAAGGAGGCTGTGGAGCAGTACGTTGAGTTCCTTAGGCTCAAGCCTGAAAGTGCAGACATCCACCTGAAGCTGGCAAGGATATTTGAAGAAAGCAAGGAGTACGCCCTTGCTGAAGAGTCATATAAGGCAGTATTGAGGCTTGCCCCCGACAATCTTGAGGCGAATCGTGAACTGGCGGGAGTTTATCGGTCAAAGGATCAGAGAGATAAAGCCATAGAGTATTACAAAAAAGCCCTTGCAATTCAGAAGGATGATTCAAAATCCAGGGATCAGCTCGTTGCCATTTATGTGAAGGCAAAGCAGTTTGATGAGCTTCTGGTTGTTCTCAAGGAGGCGGCCGAGGTTTCACCCGATGACCCCAACAGCCATTATAAACT
>CAZXTZ010000286.1:0-2320 GCA_964643645.1 uncultured Geobacteraceae bacterium | reverse complement strand
TATAACAAGGCCATTGAAATAAAGCCGGACCATGCAAGGGCGCTTCAGGCACTGGGACGGGTTTACATGAAGACAGGAAGGCTCTCTGAGGCTCGGGATACCCTGGAAAAGGCAAAACAGGCAGATCCCAACCTTGTAGAGACCACGGTGCTTCTTAACAACATAAGCGACAACTTCAGCCCTGCCCCGCAAAAAGCAGGCACATGGAAGAGCAGTAAGGGCAAAAGCTCCAGGAAATCAAAGAAGGGCAGCAAGAAAACAAAAAGCAAAAAGGCAACAGCTTCAAAAACCACAGCCAAGGCCAAGCCTGCTCCAAAAAAGAAGGCAAATTGACAGATTACATTCACAGCTGGGCCTCAAAAGCTCCAGCTGAACGCAACACTACAGAGAAAGTCCGGGTTCAACGCCATGGTCAATAAATCTCACCCATATTTTCCCTGTGATCTTCAGCTGTCGGAGAACGCAAGAGCTCTCCTTGATTTTGAAAAGATCTGGGCGCCCTTCAGGTTGCGACGCTATCCATCTGTCATCTATTATCGTAGGCTTGCTGCCGCAGTTCAGGCAAACCCGGAGCTTGCCCGTTATTCCGTAACAGCTGCAAATCTGAACCTCTACTCGACTCTTCTCAAGATATATCGTTATCTTGTTGATACACTTGATGAGTCAACAAGCGTTCCACTTCTTTCTGATGCCCTTTCCCGTTCAGGTATTGAACCGGATGGAGTTCCCGCAGCCGAGGCCTATAAAGCTTTTGCTGAGTACTTCCCTCCTTCCGAGCCACTTCAGAAAATCCAGGCCAGTGATCAAAGGCACATAATACTTCGCGAGATGCTGCTTCTTCGTCTTGCATCGGAAAATCGTGCCATTGACAGCTTGCGTATTCTATTTGATGACTCTTCTCTGGCCTCTTCATCCCCCTATCCCGTCATAACCAAAGCAGTCGAGCGTTCTCTTGCCAAAGGTCCGGCGCTCCCAGGGTTCGAGATAACTCTTTTGGAGGCGTTGCGGGCCCCGCTTCTGGACTCTCCGGACTCCCTTGCCGGACAGCTTGGTTACATAAAGGATATGTGGGGTGCTCTTTTGCCCACATTCCTTTTTGAGGAAGTACTTACAGCCTTTGATATTCTTGAGGAAGAGTCTCGCCTCTGGAGCGACGGCGGCTCCGGCCCCACCCATGTCCTGCATTTTGGCGGTGGCGGATCTGAACAGGGATCCCCGGATGCCGAAGCAACCAGGATTGATCCAGCCCATCTGGCAGGTTATGACCAGCCTGAGTATGAGGCATTTTCCGCCGATGCAGACTGGATGTCCAATGTTGTTCTGATGGCAAAGATGACACATGTCTGGCTGGATCAGCTCTCTAAAAACTATGGACACCCGATTTCAAGGCTTGACCAGATACCTGATGCAGAGCTTGATAAGATGGCGTCAAGGGGGTTCACCGGCCTTTGGTTAATCGGTCTTTGGGAACGCTCGGAAGCCTCAAGGAGGATTAAGGAGCTGTGCGGAAATTCTGATGCCCATGCGTCGGCATATTCGCTGTTCGACTACACAATAGCTGAAGATCTTGGCGGGGAGCCTGCCTTCCGGAACCTGAAGGAGAGGGCCTGGAAACGGGGTATCAGGCTTGCAAGCGATATGGTGCCGAACCATACCGGTATATATTCCCGCTGGGTTGTCGAACATCCTGACTGGTTCATCCAGACAGACTATCCGCAGTTTCCTACCTATCAGTATAACGGCGAGGATCTCTCACAGGATCCGGCAGTTACAGTCCAGCTAGAAGATGGATACTGGAGCAAGCATGATGCTGCTGTTTCCTTCCGGATGATTGACCGCAGGGATGGCAGGACACGCTACATCTACCACGGAAATGACGGGACCAGCATCCCCTGGAACGATACGGCCCAGCTGAATTACCTGATCCCGGAGGTTCGTGAGGCGGTTATGCAGACCATTCTGCATGTTGCCCGCCTTACCCCCATAATCCGTTTTGATGCGGCAATGACACTTGCCAAGAAACATTACCAGAGACTCTGGTTTCCCCAGAGGGGACTGGGCGGGGGGATCCCGTCACGGGCAGAGCACGCAATGGGAAGGGATGAATTTGACGCAGTTTTTCCGGTTGAATTCTGGCGTGAGGTGGTTGACCGCGTTGCCGCCGAGACCCCTGGAACCCTTCTGCTGGCAGAGGCATTCTGGATGATGGAGGGGTATTTTGTTCGTACCCTTGGTATGCACAGGGTCTATAACTCCGCCTTCATGAATATGCTGAAGAAAGAAGAAAACGCCAAGTATCGCGAGACAGTAAAAAATGTAC
>CAZXTZ010000285.1:0-3666 GCA_964643645.1 uncultured Geobacteraceae bacterium | reverse complement strand
GGTGAGGATCTGGTTTTAACAATTGACTCTTCCGGAGAAGAGGAGTTCGCCGGGACATCCGGGAAAAAAGAGAGGGGCTTGCTTATACGGTTTAAGGAACCTGGAACCAAGCCGATGATCTGCAATGCCACAAATGCAAAAACAATTACAAAGTTGGTCGGATCTCCCTATGTAGAAGACTGGTCGGGACAGAAGATCGCACTGTTTTCTCAGGAAGTCAGTGCTTTCGGTGAGACCGTTGACGCATTGAGAGTGAGACCATACCCGCCAAAAACAGAGGAGCATATCTGTATTGACTGCGGCAAGGTTATCGAATCATACAAAACGTTTACCGCTACACAAATGGCAGAAAAGGCAAAGAGCAAGCACGGAAGGTATTTGTGCTTGGAATGCGCTACCAAGGCCACGGAAGAAAAGGAAAAGGCTGAAAAGGAAGGAGATGTGCTGAATGAAAGCAACGAAGATTAAAATAAAAAATCTGTTCGGGATAACAGAGGCCACTCTGGACGGCAAAAACGTTGAGATCACTGGAGATAACGGGACAGGGAAAACATCTTTCCTTGATGCCATAAGATATGCCCTTACGAATGATTCTGAACGTGACTATATCATCAGGCAGGGTGAATCAGAGGGAGAAATTATCATAGAAACCGATGCAGATTTTTATATTGGCAGAAAGAAGAGGACAAACAAGGCCGACTATAAGTCTATTAAAGACGGTGGCCGCGAAGTCGCAAGCCCTGAAAGTGTCATAAAGCAGCTCTTCACGCCTCTGCAGCTGGATCCTGTGGCGTTTACGCAGATGTCAAAGCAGGAGCAAAATAGGATCATACTTGACCTCATAGAATTTGAGTGGGATCTCAATTGGATAAAGGATCAGTTTGGTGAAATCCCTGAAGGGATAAATTACGAACAAAATATACTGCAGGTTCTTAACGATATCCAATCTGAAAACGGAACATATTTTCAGAACAGACAAGACGTCAACAGAGACGTCCGAAACAAGAAGGCTTTTATTGAAGAAATCGCTGCGGACATTCCAGCAAAATATGATGCAGAAAAATGGGAGAAGTTCGATTTGGGCGCATCATATCAGAAGCTCGAAAAACTCAGAGAAGAAAACAACAGAATTGAAAGAGCGAAAGTTTTCAAAGATAACTACGAGAATAAGATTCGTGGATTACAGGCCGACAAAGATCTTCAGATTGCTTCTGAGGAGAAATCTATCGCTGCAGAAAGGGATGGGCTCACAAGTACGATTGAGCGTTTAAAAGCTGAAATAAAGGCCGCTGAAGATAAATTGTCAGGCCTTGATGGAAAGCTTAAAGACAAGATTGCATTGGCTGATAGTCAGTACAATGAGCGCAAAGCAAAACTCGATAAGGATATGCACATAGCCGATGAGTATATGGCCAAAGAAACTGTGGATTGTTCAGAGCTGCAAGAAGAAGTCGATACTGCAGCTGAAATGAAAAAGCATCTAAATGAATACAAGCGTATGAAGGAATTGCAAAATGATGTGGAATTGCTTATCGCAGAATCCGAAGAATACACAAGAAAAATCGAATTGGCAAGAAGCCTGCCCGGAGGCATCTTAAGGACTTCAAGGATTCCTATTGACGGGTTTGCCGTGGAAGATGGTGTGCCTCTAATAAATGGATTGCCTATATCAAATTTGTCCGAAGGAGAAAAATTAAATCTGTGTGTTGATGTGGCCTTGGCCAAGCCCAATAATCTGCAGTTAATCCTGATTGACGGAGCAGAAAAGTTATCTGATACAAACAGAAATAAGCTCTACAAAAAATGCAAGGAGAAAGGCCTGCAGTTCATTGCAACCAGAACCACAAATGATAATGAGTTGGAAGTGAGGTATCTGTAATGGTCACAAAAGAAAATTACTTTTGTCTAGAAAACCAGATGGAGTATTTCGGGGCATCTCAATTCAAATCGTTTATGAGCTGTGAAGCAGCTGCACTGGCAGAAGTCAAAGGCGAGTATGAGCAGGAAAAAACACCTGCTCTCCTTGTCGGATCATATGTTGATGCACATTTTGAAGGGACACTTGATGTATTCCAAGCACAGAATC
Organism: uncultured Geobacteraceae bacterium; assembly: GCA_964643645.1. Taxonomy (GTDB): domain Bacteria; phylum Desulfobacterota; class Desulfuromonadia; order Geobacterales; family Pseudopelobacteraceae; genus Trichlorobacter. The sequence goes on along the minus strand of CAZXTZ010000285.1, from coordinate 1,580 downwards.
CGGAATTATTTACAAAGAGCGGAGAACTTAAATCCAACTTTAAGCAGGCAGAGGAAATAATAGCCAGATTAGAGCGTGATGATTTTTTCATGCAATATATGACCGGTGAGCAGCAAAAGATTATGACCGGTGAGCTCTTCGGAGTGCCTTGGAAGATCAAGATTGACAGCTATCATCCGGGAAAGGCCATAGTTGACCTCAAGATCATGAAAGACTTCGAACCGGTATGGAAAGATGCCGCTGGGAAAGTCCCTTTTATTCAGGCGTGGGGATATGACATACAGGGATTCGTTTACCAGGCTATTGAAGGGAATAACCTCCCGTTCTTTATTGCTGCAGCGACAAAGGAGAAGGTCCCGAATTTAGAGATATGGAGGATCTCGCAGCAACAGCTTGATGTGGCAGGTAAGCTTGTGGAGGCATATATTGACAGGTTTGTTGACATCAAGAAGGGTATTATCGAGCCCAGAAGATGCGGCAAATGTGACTATTGCAAACAAACAAAAGTATTAAAAGGCGTACAGATATACGAAGGGAGCGAAAATGAATAAGATTTTCATTCATGGCAGGTTTGCGAAGGATCCGGAACTGAAGACAATACAGGGCAAGGACGGTGAAGTTTCAGTTTGCAACTTTACGGTAGCGACAAACAGATTTTTTGGGGAGGAGGCAGATTTCTTTAACTGTAAGATTTTCGGCAAGAGAGCTGAGGCAATCAATAAGTTTTTCTGTAAGGGCAAGGAAATAGTGATCACCGGGGAAATGCAGAATCGCAAATATCAAAATAAAGACGGTGAAAATCGGTATGTTTGGGAGGTCAATGTCAATCAGTTTGATTTTTGTGGAAGCAAGAACGACGCAACCGGAACAAGTAATAATATTCCGGAAGGGTTTAAAGAAATCAATGACGATGACATCCCATTCTAAAGGAGAAGGATATGCAGATTCAAATTGATTCTCGCGAAAAGAGCCGAGCGATTCGGAAAATAGTGGAGACATTTGATAAGGAAGAAATCAAATACTTTACATCAAAAATGTATGTAGGCGATTATTGCGAGCTGTCAAATCCGCTTGTGATCATAGACAGGAAGCAGAACATTGCGGAAATAGCACAGAACGCTACATCAGGGCATAAGCGATTTAAGCGGGAGCTTGAACGGCTTGACAACATGGATGGAGCCAAAATGTATATCCTGATCGAACAGAATACTATTGACAATAAGCCGATAAAAGAGCTCTCCGACATTATACTATGGGAGCCCAAGTATGGCCAGATTGTAGGTGAACAGATCTACAGGGTTCTCTCGAGTTGGCAGTATAAACATAATATTGAGTTTGTGTTCTGTGCGAAGCGTGAAACCGGAAAGGAAATAATACGGCTGTTGGGTGGCAAAAATGAATGAAGCACAGCAGATCATGGACAATCTGAATATAAAGGACGCTCTGGAATATTACGGAATCAGCTTCAACCGTCGGGGTTATGCAGTATGCCCCTTCCATATAGAGAAAACGGCAAGTTTCAAGACACACAACAACAGGTTTAAGTGTTTTGGTTGCGGGGAGTCGGGCAGCATTATTGA
>CAZXTZ010000284.1:0-3683 GCA_964643645.1 uncultured Geobacteraceae bacterium | reverse complement strand
CGATTCTTTATCCGGTTGAAATCGCACACACCGCACGCGCTGCAAGCTCCTTCGCGGCAATCTTCAGTTGCCAGTGCCTCTCTGGCAAATTCTCGTTCCTTCAGCAAAAATTCACTTGAAACACCTGAATCTATATGGGACCAGGGGAGGATCTCATCAATATTACGTTCTCTCAGATACCATTCAGGATCAACATTGCAATCATCAAAAGCCTTTAGCCAGAGATCAAGGGAAAAGTGCTCCCGCCAGCCATCAAAGCGGCATCCAAGCTCAACGGCCCGCTGGATTACAGGCCCGAGCCTCCTGTCGCCACGGGCAATAACACCCTCAAGGAATGAAAGTTCCGGCTCCTGATATTTGAAATTCAACTTGCGGCGTTTGAGTTCGTCCTTCATTAACCGGATATTATCCCGAATTTCCCTTAGAGATATCTGCCTTTCCCACTGGAAAGGTGTGTGCGGTTTTGGCACAAAGGTGCTTACGGCCACATTCACCTCTCCCTGACCCCCTGATTTTTTCGCCTGATCCTTTACCTGACGGGCTAGGGCGGCAATGGCCAGAAGGTCATCCCTCTCCTCTGTCGGCAGGCCCATCATGAAGTACAGTTTTATTAGCCTCCATCCGGCAGAATAAGCCTGAAGGGCGCTCTCCAGAAGATCTTCAGCTGCTATCCCCTTGTTTATTACCTTGCGAAGTCTTTCGCTTCCAGCTTCGGGGGCAAGGGTAAATCCAGTTTTCCTTACCCTCTTTATCTGGTCTATAAGCTCTTGTGTAAGGGTTCCCACCCTAAGCGACGGAAGGGAAACCGCAACCCTGTTGTCTGCATAGTCATTCATCAGCTGGTGCAGGAGAGAGGCTATGCAGGAGTGGTCGCCGGTTGAAAGTGAAAGAAGCGAGATTTCATCGTAACCGCTTGCGGCAAGGGCCTTGCCCGCAAGGTAGTGAATTTTTTCCTGTGAGCGTTCCCGAAGAGGGCGATAGATGTAACCGGCCTGACAGAAGCGGCATCCACGTGTGCATCCTCTGGCAACTTCAATTGCGACCCGGTCATGAATGGTCTTCATAAAAGGAATTACCTGCTCTTCAGGATAAGGAGCAGTTTCAAGATCTGCAAGAAAGCGGCGTCTGACGCCAGGAGCATCTGGTCTCAGTGGTGTTATGGCCTCAATTGTCCCGTCATCTTTGTAGCTGTCAGCAAAACGGGACGGAATGTATATTCCCTCAACGCCAGAAAGAAGATCAAGCAGCTCTTCCTTGTTCTTATCGGGTTTCTGCTTCCATCCCTTCACGATAGCGGCTATTTCCAACACAGCTTCTTCGCCGTCTCCAACAAGGAATGCGTCAAAAAAAAGCGCCAGAGGTTCGGGGTTGAAGGCCCCCGGCCCTCCGCCTATCACAAGGGGCCATGAAGCGTCCCTGTCAGCAGATTGAAGGGGTATGCCGGAAAGCTTGAGCATTGCGAGAATATTGCTGCAGGAAAGCTCATACTGGAGGGTAAAGCCGATAATATCGGTTGAGGCCAGTGGTGTGGAGGTCTCAAGAGTAGATAGTGGTATGGCTGAGTCCTGCATCTGATCGGCCATGTCGGGCCACGGTGCATATACCCGCTCTGCAGCCACTCCATCCATACGGTTTATGATGTTATAGAGAATCCGGAGGCCCAGGTGGCTCATCCCGACTTCATAAACATCCGGAAATGCCAGAGCAATCCGGAAAGATGCTTCCGGCTTTATGACTGAGCCCATCTCGCCGCCCATATATCGTGCCGGTTTTTCTACATTAAGAAGATCCATCATCACTCCGGTTCAGGTTAAAACAAAACCCCCGAAGACTTTGTCAGCTCGGGGGCTATGCCATCAGTTCCGATTCCGCCTTAAGGGGGTAAATTAATACCCTTAAATACGGCTGAAATCAAGCAGATATCAACAGAGGTACGGTCATTTCTTTCCGCCAAGCTTCTCCAGTTCCCTTATTATGGAGTCAAGTGGCGGACGTTCATTGATGTTGTGAACATCTATGTAGCGGATAATGCCCTGCTTGTCTATAACCACAATGGCTCGCTCGGCCATGCCGTCTGAACGGAGAAGGCCGAATTTTGAAGCAGTCTCTCCATGTGGATAAAAATCTGCAAGCACCGGAAACCAGAGCCTGCCCATCTGGTTTGTCCATGAAAACAGTGTGGGCAGGCTGTCCACAGAAATTCCGAGCAGAACAGCATCGTGTTCATCAAAAAGCTCCTGCACAATGTTGTAGCCTGGCCACTGGTCAGAACAGACTGGTGTCCAGGCCGCAGGAATGAAGGAGATCACAACATTTTTCCTGCCCCGGTAATCTGAAAGGCTTACCTGCTTTCCTGATATGGATTTCAGAGTGAAGTCAGGTGATTTATCTCCTGTTTTTACCTTCAACACGCTGTCAACAGGTTTCAGAGTGCCGGTTTCATAAATATTGTCCTTGTAGGCATCTGAAAGCGCCATTGGCGAACTGGTTGACAGGACAAGGATCAGAGCAGCAGAAATCAGGCATAGCAACAGTTTTGTATATCTTTTCATCCCCTTACCCCTTTCAAATACCTGTCATTGTCATCACTGAATCAAGAAAACGTGATGGATCGCCAAAACTGCCAAGTTTTGAATACACCACCCTGTTACTGCCATCGGGCAGTATTCTTACAACAACGAAATAAGGCGTCCGGACTTCCCCCATTTTTTTGTGTATAAGGAAATCAGCATCTGAAAAAAGAGGGAACTGAACCTGGTACTTTTTCTTGAATATCCCAACCTCATACGGGTTATTGCCTGCACCTACGCCGATTATCCTGACTTTCCCACGGGCCTTCCGGCTGTTTTCAATAATACCGTACAGGGTATTCATATTAGGGGCATCCCTTTGGCAGTGGGGACAGTACATGCTGAAAATCTGCAGGATAACGGCCTGAGTCTTAAGCTGTGGCACCTTGAAGTGTCCTCCTCCAAAGGACAAAAGTCCGCCGGAGAGCCCAAGATAAGCCTTGTCAGCAGCATCCCTGGGAACAGGCAGCTGAAAATCAGGGAGGGGCTGCCCCTCGACAGGCGGGGATGAAGCCTGGAGTTGTTGGCCACCAAAGGCAAACATCGCCAGCAAAACAAGAGTGAGTATTGAGATTTTTTTCATTGCTTTGCCACCTTTCCCTTATTATTTCCTGCAATAAACCTCTCCTCCAGAAAATCGGCCACCTGCCTGGGATTGTTCAGGTCAAGCAGCGGAACGTCAATCTCAAGCGGTTCATCGCTTACTACTGCAACAAGGGTTGAGTCGTACTCCTGGCCACGGCATAGCAGTGAGTTGCTTCTTTCCGCACGATGCACCTCAATCTTGGGAAGGCCGCCTCTCTTGAAACCCTCGGTGATAACAATATCTACATCGGTAAAATAGGTTGATATCAAATCTTCTATAGCTGGTGAAGCATTATGTTTCTTTACAACAGCAAGTTTTTCCGGAGAAGAGACAAGCATTGTGTCGGCCCCGGCAGCAGTAAGGCGATAGCTGTCTTTGCCAGGATGGTCAATATCGAACTTGTGGGCATCGTGTTTTATAACTCCCAATCGCCACCCCCTGGCTTTCAGTTCACAAATAACCTTCTCCAGCAGGGTCGTTTTGCCTGTGCCTGATCTGGAGACAAAGGAGACAGCAGGAGTAACAGT
>CAZXTZ010000283.1:0-3689 GCA_964643645.1 uncultured Geobacteraceae bacterium | reverse complement strand
CCTCAATGAAATCAGGTAGCGGCGATTTCCACTGTTCATGTTTGTGGTTGGCAAGGCTCCCCAGTTTCCTGGGGTTCATCCCGAGTTCTCTTGCCATTTGGATGTGCGCGTCGGAGAGTCTATACTTTTTCTTGACGGCTATCCACTCTTCATTCTTTTTCAAGCTGTACTCCTGATTTTCCAACGGCTTGAGGGTCTGCTGTGTAGCGAAGCGAAAACAGCAGCACCCGAGTGTTAGCTATACCTGTGTGATGATAGGTGACTGATACTTTGAGGCAAATCGTGACCTTATCTGTTGCAGCAACACCCTGTCCTGGGCCGACATCCCACGGTCAAATATTTCAAATTGAAATCCAGTCGTAAGGAGATTGATGTCCTTTATGTGGCAGATGTACCTCATGCAAATGAGTATAGCTATGATCTTTGTGTTAAGGAGGTAACGCCAGTCAGTTTTGTTCTTTCCAATGAAGTCATTGGTGTACCTTGTTACATGAGACGGAATATCAAATTGGTTATTAACGACAAGAATGTTTCGGTCTGTTTCATAAATCTTATCTATTGCGAAGGCTATCATTCCTTGTTTCAATAAACCGTGCTTTTTTCGGATTTGCTCCTTTGCCAACCTTAGGTTTGATTTTACGCCCTTTTCAGAGTACGGCCTCTTGCATTGTATGCCAATTTGACTACCATGCAGATAAATCTGCACATCATCGAAGCCAATCACATCAATATCAGCCTCATGGAAACGTGCTGCCAGCTCAAGCTCAAAAAGGATATTTCGACTATGGGCAGTGTTTGGCGTTTCCTCCCTTGGCAGTAGAGGACCCCCCAGCATATCCTTTAATGCCTTCCGAGGTAACTTAGCACTATCAAAGTTCTTTAGTGCGGAGTGGATTCTTGTAAATGCATCACTCTCCGTCAAAGAAAGCCAAATCTCCTCGTTTCCCTTCTCAGCGATAAGTTCTTCAACCTCTCCAGCGCTAAACCTTCTGACAATCTCCTGGACGTTGGTGTATACCTCGTCAAACCGAGTACCCGCAGTCTGAATTTGTGCTCGTTCAGAAAGCCAAGTAGCCGTTCCCGCCAATCTTTCCAAAAGTTGATCGTATTTTATTCTCGTCAGCATCTAGTTTTCTTCCTTTAGCTAACTCGTTATTGACCAGAAAAGCCAAGCATCTAATAGTATATACCGGTTTATACATGTATATGCTGGCATCTACATGTATATGCTGCATCGGCATATACAGCTATATGCTTTGGTCTGATTTCGCTGTTATCACATCCGCCAGGTTGGCATCTAATACTATATGCTTTTCAAGTTCAGTCCCTTTTACTCTTCCGTATACAATAAACCAAACTCGTTTTTCCGGGTTCCAGCGACCACCTGCCGACTTTGCAAGACTCTTAAGCATATCCTCCGTATATGCAATTTCGACTGGCACGAGTGTATCATCTGCAAATTTCGATGGTGGCGTCCAATCCGTTTTCTCTACGATGATTTCTGCCGTTTTTATCCGCGTACGGGTTTCTTCGTCGTAGCGGTAGCGGACGCAGACCAATGTGTCGCCGTAAATATCAACCAAGGCTTTGGTTCCTTTTTGTCCGGGATTCAATTTTAGCCTGGTTTTCATTGGTAAGCTCCAGTTAGTGGTGGGATCTTTAAAATTTATAGCACAGGTTTATCGCGTGTAAAGTTACACATTCAATATTTTAAGCGCTCATAGTTCCCCTCGGAATGACGCTGTGTTATTGTTATTACTACTGATATGGAGGAATACTTCTATGCTTGCAGTTCCGGAAACGCTCCTTGAACAGTATGAACTAATCCTTCGTGAGAAGGGTATATCTGAGAATCATTTCAACGACTATCTGAAATGGCTGCGCTACTTTCTTGATTTTGTTGCGAAGTACCAACTGCCAGCATCTAAAGCTGAGCAGATTCATCAGTTTGGGAAAAAATTACGATCAAAGCGGCAATCCGAGTTTCAGCAACAGCAGGCAAATCATGCGATTTTTCTGTATTTCGAGCTTCAGTGCATGATGGCTGGGAGTGCAGGTTCAAAACTTCATGTCGATACTGTAGTGGAGCCTTTATCACACATCAGATCATCGCAGAAAAAAACACATTTTTCTCCTGCAGGCTACGCAGAAAAATCTAATTCACCGGAGTGGGATGCAGTTGTTGAAACTATGGCTGCTGAAATAAAGGTACGGCATTATTCCCGCAAAACGCTAAAAACATACGCCAACTGGTCGCGGAAGTTTCAAGGTTTCTGAAGAATAAATCGCCAGCAGAATTGAGTAGCAGCGATGTTAAAGCGTATCTGACGCATCTGGCAGTTACCTGTAAGGTGGCAGCGTCAACCCAGAATCAGGCATTTAACTCGCTACTCTTTCTCTATCGTCATGGCCTGAAACGAGAGTTCGGCGAGTTGCGAGATGTTCCACGGGCCAAGAAGTCGCTGTATGTTCCTGCTGTTCTTTCCCGCGAGGAGATCGACGCCATACTTGACCAGCTTTCTTATCCATTTGATCTGGTGGTGAAATTACTGTTCGGTTGCGGTCTCAGACAGTTTGAGTGTTTGCAACTGCGTGTTCGGGATTTTAACTTCGATGCAGGTATCCTTACCATACATGGCAAGGGGAAGAAGGATCGCACTGTGCCTATTCCAGCAGCTATTCTGCCGGAGTTACAGGCACAGATAAAGGCTGTGAGTGAACTGCACGACCGGGTCATTTTGAATGATATGCAGCATTTTCTCTCTCAACTACGGCATATTCTCTTCTGCCACATGATACAGGAAATCATACGCCTCTTCACGGCTGTTGATAAAGCGCGGCATTTCATTCAGCAGATCTTCCAGCAGGTGCAGCACTCTGCCGTCCACCGTACCCAGGCGTTCCATTACCGCCCCCATCATCGGCAGCACTTCGTACAGGTCGTCCCTGTTAAACGGCGCCGGATCAGGCAGCCCACTGAACTTCGGCTCTTCACGGGTTTCCGTAAACTTGCGATATTTGAACTTCAGATCAAATGCCTTGACGATGAGCATAAAAACCTCCTGCTAATGACCCCCGCAGCCACCACTGCCACACCCGCCGCCACACCCTGTCTTTCTGAAGTCAGATGGTTTCGGTTTGCCACAGAGCTGCAGCGATGCCTTGTCTATCTGCCAGATGCCGCTCTCATCCTGACTGCCTGCCAGCTCGTTTTTCTTAAGCATCATCAGTATGCGGGTTTCAGTTGTTTCCAGATATGCTGCAGCCTCATCAATCCCTATCATGGTTCCTTCTGTGCACATGGTATCCCCCTTTATGCCGCCTTCAGCAGCCCTGCTCCGTTCAGATACATATCCAGCAGTTCACTATCCTTCAGATCACGCTTGCGACGCAGTGACTCATGCCGCACAGCCGGCAGCAACATGGTTGCGTCATCCCTTGAAACAACAATTCCAAGGTTGCGGTAACGCTCCACCACGCCGCTTGCCCCTGAATGCTTCCCCACCACTATCTGGCGAGAAAGCCCCACCTCTGCCGGGTCAAACCCCTCGTAGTTATGCGGATCTTTCAAAACACCATCGGCATGGAGGCCCGATTCATGGGCAAATACCCGTGATCCCACCACCGCTTTCCATGATGGTAGCTCCCTCCGTGATGCCTTTGCCACCATAAGCGACAGTTCGCGGAAG
>CAZXTZ010000282.1:0-3698 GCA_964643645.1 uncultured Geobacteraceae bacterium | reverse complement strand
CAGCCCTTCGGGGTATCCGCTGCCATCCCATTTTTCATGGTGTGAATAGGCAATATCCTTGACCAGCTTCAGAAACGGCACCTCAAGCTTCAGGTTCCTCTCTGCCTTTAGTATGGCGTCACGGCCTATTTGGGTGTGACGCTTCATATATTCCATCTCATCCGGTTCAAGGCGACCCGGTTTAAGCAGAATCCTGTCAGGAATACCAACCTTTCCGATGTCATGGAGAGGCGCTGACTTGAACAGCAGCTCAATGGAGGTGTCGTTATCAAGCTCATCCATAAAGTGCGGATGGCAGCGCAGCTTTTCCGCCAGAAGCCTTACATAGCATTGTGTGCGTCGAATATGGTTGCCGGTATCGTCATCACGGGTTTCAGCAAGGGAGGCCATGGCGTGAATGGTAACGTCCCTGGCAGCAGCAACTTCAAGGGTGCGCTCCCTTACTGCCTCTTCGAGTATGTTGTTGCGCCCTTTCAAGGTGTCCCGTGCATTTTTCAGTTCCAGATGGTTGCGCACTCTGGCCAGGAGAATGGAGGGGTTCACCGGTTTGGCTATAAAATCCACCGCTCCCAGATACAGGCCGCTGGCCTCGTCCTCGGTATCCGTTTTTGCAGTCAGAAAGATAATCGGAATATCCCCTGTGAGCGGATTGGCCTGCAACCGCCTGCATACCTCATAACCGTCCATTACCGGCATCATAATGTCCAGCAGTATAAGATCCGGCGGCGGATCTGACAGGGCGATCCGCAGGGCCTTTTCACCGCTGTTTGCAACCTTTACTTCATAGCTGTCCATCAGCAGGCTGCTTATCAGGGCGAGATTATCCGGAGCATCATCCACAACCAGTACCGTTGCCGGATTTTCAAACAGTTTGTCTGTGAACAGATTAAAATCGTCATTGTTATGCATGGTGGTCCTCCGCATCAGATACTGAAACTTCATCTGTCATCCGCTTTAGTGCTGCATCAAAATTGTAGTCTGCGATAACCGGATCAAGATATTTCTTGATCCCTCCAGGGTACGGCGCTATTGTTGTACAACTAACTGAACATGAGGTGAGTCATGCGTGTTGTGAATTTTTCAGAAGCGCGTAATCATTTAAAAAGCATTGTTGATCAAACGGTAACGGATGCCGATTACACTATTATTTCCCGCCGTTCCGCTGCTGACGCGGTTCTCATGTCTCTTGACACCTTCAACAGCCTCATGGAGACGGTACATCTTCTTAAGTCACCTGCCAATGCCGCCCATCTTGCCAGATCCATCCGGCAGTTTCATGCCGGCGAACTGGTAGACGGAGATTTGCACGATGCCTGACAGACTGTCCTGGACAGCATCTGCCTGGGAAGACTACCAATACTGGCAAACCCAGGACAGGAAAACACTGAAAAGGCTCAATCTGCTGATTCAGGATGCCGTGCGTGCCCCGTTTGAAGGGATAGGCAAACCTGAACCGTTGCGAGAGAACCTTGCAGGTTTCTGGTCGCGCCGTATAGATGAGACAAACCGTCTGGTTTATACGGTTGAAGGCTCTGCCCTGGTTGTTATCGCCTGCCGTTATCATTATTGATTTCTCCAATTCCAGTTTATTTGGGGTACTACTACCCTGGAACATCTATTATCCAGCAAGCTCCCCCTCCATTGACGTGAGGGGGTTGGGGGGCGGGTGAAGCTGCAACAGGTTAATTTGCATGGATAATTCCCCCCCACCCTAACCCTCCCCCGCCAGGGGGGAGGGGACTTTTGTTGCTAAGGTATGAAGGTTTACAGGGTACTACTCTGGCAAAGCAGGCTTATGGCGATTCCTCTGCCATCCGTTCCAGCACTTCCAGGGCCACCTCAAAATCATAATCGGCAGTGGCCGCAGCAACCTGACGCATGGCTTCCGCCTGCGGCGTTCCATCAAGCAGTTCAATCAGTTCGGTTGCCACTACTCCGGCCTTGGCATTATTGGCCTTCAACATCCCCTTCAACTGTGCTTTCAGCTCCATCACCCGTAAAGGGTTTCCAGGTGCAACCGCTTTCTCCGATTTTGTGTCATATCCCTCAATCTGTTCCAGTCCTTTCAGTACCGGAACAAGTTCCTGCAAGGTTTTTTCCAGCAGCTCGCGGATGATTTCCGCTGATGCCCCCTCACTACAGGCCTTTTCAAGGGCTCCCGCAGCCACCTGAACCGTTTTTGCGCCAATATTGGCCGCTGAACCTTTCAATGTGTGGGCGCACCGTTCCGCTGCAGCCTGGTCAGCAGCATCTGCCTGTGCTGCGCTAAACTGTCCGGCAAAATCTGCGGCGCTGTCACGGAACCTTAGAAGCAGACGGGTGTACAGCTTCGGGTTGTTCATGCTTGTTGCCATCCCTGCAGCCACTTCAATACCCTGTAGATCCGGAAAGGATGCTGCGGCATCTGCTCCGGCGGTTTCCGTCAGGATGCAATCTCCGGTTTTTGCGTATAACTCCGGCCTTAACCATTTAAGCAGGATACGGAACATCCCGCCTACATCAAGCGGCTTTGCTATATGGTCGTTCATTCCCGCTTCAATCACCTTCTCACGGTCACCGGTCATTGCGTTGGCTGTCATGGCGATAATCGGCAACACCTGCAAGTCAGGATTCTTCCTGATCTCCCTGGTGGCTGTGTAGCCATCCATCACCGGCATCTGGCAATCCATAAGTATGGCGTTAAAGCGGTCATCCAAGGCAAGGATCGCAAGTGCCTCCTGACCGTTGTTGGCAACAACCACTGATATTCCTGCCTGTTCCAGCAGTTCAACTGCAAGTTCCTGATTCATCTCGTTATCTTCGACAAGGAGCACCCTCAAGCCCGAAAGGGCGGCCATGGCCTCGGTATGGCTTTCCTCTGGTTTCTCAGAAACAGTCCTTGTGTATGGCTGATGCTCAGACTGCAGGCCGAAACGGACATTAAAGTAGAAGGTGGAACCTTTGCCCGGCTCACTTTCCAGCCAGATATTCCCCCCCATCAACTCAACCAGATTTTTGGAGATGGCCAACCCCAGGCCTGTGCCGCCGTATTTGCGGGTAGTGGAGCTGTCAGCCTGGCTGAAGCTCTGGAACAGCCTGCCTATCTGCTCCTTTGTCATCCCTATCCCGCTGTCCCTTACCCGGAACTGCAGCTCAACCTCGTTGTCAGTTGATGATACCTTTTCCACACCTACAAGGATCTCCCCCTGGTCAGTAAATTTGACAGCGTTGTTGGCCAGATTGACCAACACCTGCCCCAGTCGCAGGGGGTCGCCAATCAGGGCTGTCGGCAGGTCTGGCGCAGTTGCAAACAACAGTTCCAGCCCCCGATCTTCGGTTTTTATCCTGACCAGGTTTGCAAGATGATCCATAACATCCTCAAGCCGGAACGGAACCTGCTCGATAACCAGCTTGCCAGCCTCAATCTTTGAGAAATCAAGGATATCATTGATGATTCTCAGCAGATTTTCGCCAGCGGTGTGGACATTTTTAATGTAGTTGCTCTGTTTTTTATCAAGATTGGTCTGCAGGGCAAGGTGTGACATGCCGATGATGGCGTTCATGGGGGTGCGGATTTCATGGCTCATGTTGGCTACAAACTCGCTCTTTGCCCGGGTGGCAACCTCGGCCAGCTCTTTTGCGCGCTGCAGTTCCTGCGTGCGTTCATCAACCTTCTGTTCCAGCGACTGGCTGTATTCCTGGATAGTATCTGCCATCTG
>CAZXTZ010000281.1:0-3735 GCA_964643645.1 uncultured Geobacteraceae bacterium | reverse complement strand
CATCCGCACGGATTAAAGGCATGTATCGTCACGAAGTTTCGGAGTATCCAGAAGTGGCGGTGCGTGAAGTTCTGGTGAATGCAATTGCCCATGCCGCCTATTTCCAAACCGGTATGCGCATCATGGTAGCCATTTATGACGACAGGCTTGAGATTCAGAATCCGGGACCGCTCCCGTTCGGACTAACCATCGAAGAGCTCAAAACCGGTGTCAGTAAGATAAGAAACCGGATGATTGCCCGGATAATGCGGATACTGAAAATGATGGAGGAATGGGGCAGCGGATACCAGCGGATCAGGGAAGCCTGTAATGCTGATGGATATCCAGAACCGGAGTGGCAGGAGTTTGGGTCTGCTGTCAGAATTGTCTTCCGGCCGCATCCAGAAACCGGAAATGATACTAATGAGCCTGTAAATGAGCCTGTAAATGAGCCTGTAAATAAGCGGCAGAAATGGTTCTTGGAACAGCTTGGATCGGGTAAAAAAACAAATTTGGCAGATATTATGGAACAATACCACGTTGCTCCGGTAACTGCCAAGCGTGACATTGCAGAATTAAAACATCTTGGAATGATTGAGTTTGTCGGCCCTTCCAAGACAGGCTATTATCGGCTCAAATAGTTTTTAGGGGGTACCCCGCTCCCGATGCCCACAAGCTATGTGGCCCCTATAGGCCTGGACCTGTGGCCCGGATGTGCAGGGCGGAACGGGTTGCTGCAGGACCCAGCAGAAGGGTTGAGCCAGGCAACAGCGCTGCTATGGCACGAGCCTCTTCTTGTGTGTGTTGTAAGGACAGGCGCTGGTCTCTGAGATCCGGGTTGCCGAGTATAGAGCCGTGGCTGAAGCGGTTTTCCGGGTGGGGTTCAGATAAGGTGCAACACCGCAGATGGGAGGATTCTGATGGTATGGGGGGCACCACAGAAAACGGAATTTAGTGTGTTATCAGATTACCACCCTTGATCGCAGCAAACTGAAGAGCCGTTTGGGACAATCCCTACCGTGTTCATGAAGCAGGTTGAACAGGCCTTGCTGAAGGCGGTAGCTATTGTCTGAACCGGTGTGCCGGTTTCAGGTTCAGCCGTCTGTAACTCAGGCAGCCGTCACCCTCGTCAACTCATCTGTCAGATCCGTTGTCTTGACCGGTTTGGTCAGGTAGCCGTCAAACCCGGCTTTCAACAGCTTCTCTTCAGTCCCCTTCAGTGCATCGGCGGTCAGGGCGATAACCGGAAGATGACCGCCGCTGGCCTGCTCCTCGGCACGGATCACTTCAAGTGCCTCAACACCGTTCATAACCGGCATCTGGATATCCATCAGGATCAGATCAACACCACCCTTGCGCCACCGTTCAACCGCCTCTTTGCCGTTGTTGGTGCAGATGGCACTATGGCCTATTTTCCGCAGCAGCAGTTCAAGTATGCGCAGGTTTGTCGGGTGGTCCTCTGCAATAAGAATAGTGAGTGACCGGGCAGGCTTTTCCGGCAGGGTTGCTGTCTGTGCCTGACGTTGTACTGCAGCAGCGCTCAGTTCAAACGGTATCTCCAGATGGAAGCTGCTGCCAACGCCTGGGGTACTTTCAACGGAAATAGCCCCTCCCATCAGTTCGGCCAGCTTGCGGCAGATGGTCAGCCCCAGCCCGGTGCCACCAAAGCGGCGGGTGGTGCTGGTGTCGGCCTGTTCAAACGGCTTAAAGATTTTCTGCAGTGCTTCTGACGGCATGCCGATGCCGGTATCACTGACGGTCAGCCGGATCAGTACCCTGTGCATATCCTGCTCAAGCAGCCTGACCGCAATGGTGATGGAGCCCTGCTCGGTAAATTTGATCGCATTTCCCAACAGGTTCAGCAGCATCTGTTTGATCCGCAGCTGGTCGCCCCGCACCACCTCAGGCAGATCAACAGGTATATCTTTCTGCAGGGTCAGTTGTTTGCTGTAGATACGCGATATCTGGGTGGTGATCACCTCTTCAATGGCCTTGCGCAGCGAAAAATTAGCATATTCCAGCTCAATTTTACCGGACTCGATTTTTGACAGATCCAGAATGTCGTTGATGATCTGCAGCAGGTTGTCGGCTGATACTTCGATACTGCAGAGATATTCTTCCTGTTCCGGAGTCAGATCGGTAAAGTGGAGCAGTTGAGCCATACCCATCACGCCGTTCATGGGCGTGCGGATTTCATGACTCATGTTGGCAAGAAACTCGCTCTTGGCACGGTTGGCTGCTTCGGCTGCTTCTTTGGCACGTTGCACCTCCTCTTCGGCCCTTTTCCGTTCGGTTATGTCACGGGCAATGCCAAGCACACCTATCAGGCTACCATCCGGTGCAAACATGGGGGCCTTGACTGTTTCCAGATATTCCTGATGGCCGTCACTGGCAAAGGGAATCAGCTCTTCGTTTCTGCTGGGGCCGCCTGCCTCCATGGCCTTGCGGTCGTTCTCACGGAAGAAGTCAGCCAGTTCCCGGTCAACAAAGTCATAGTCGGTCTTGCCGACAATCTCTGATTCCGGTGCACCAAAGAACTGTTCAAAACGCAGATTGCACGACAGGTACACGCCTTCCTGATCTTTGAGCCAGACGATGTCCGGCATGGTGTTGACCAGGGTATACAGGTGGGCTGTCCGCTCGGCCACTAGCTTTTCAAGCAGCAGGTTGTTCTCTTCAGCCGTTGCCATTTTCACAGCCAATGCTTCAGCAGATTCCTTCAGGTTGCTTGCAAGCAGGTTAAATTCAGCTATATCGCTTTCAGGCCAGATGATGTTTTCATGCCTGGCAACTTTTTCCGGTAAAGACCTGCTGATACTGGCCAGTAGTTGGGGTGTTGCGGCAATACGGCGGCTTAACCACCAGGCCAGCAGGATGGAAAAGACAAACAGCAGTGCAATAAAGTAGAGCCGCTGGGTGGTTGCGGTATAGGCGATTTTCTGCAGCGGCGCCAAGGGGTACTCCACAAACAGGGTCCAGCCGGTGTTGGCCAGGGGCTGTGCGGTATAGTAGCTTGCTCCCTTCCAGGCATTCATAATGCTGATGTTCTTGTGCACACCAGGTATCCGCAGCAGAGCACTGTCAACCTGCTTGATGGTGGCCCCCTTTTTAAGATCAACCATCTGCTGCAGCGGTTTTCTGTCCGCTACAGTGCTCATGACAATCTTGCCTGCGCTGTCAACAATGGTGTACTGCAGGTCATGACGATCAGCGATTCTGGCAAAATACAGCTGCATCTTCTCAAGATTGACCGCGCCATGACCAAAGCCGGCCAGTCTGCCATTGCTGATGGTCGGGACGGAGATGGTGAAGATCGGCACAAAGACGCCGCCCCTGCCCATGAACACATCCGATATCACCGGCTGCCCTGTCTGCTGTAACCGCTTGAAATAGGGGCGGTCACTGAAGTTAAGCCCCAGGGTTGATTCACCCTTTTCGTTCACGGGGGGAGAAAAGGCGATGGTGGTGGCCCTGCTGTCAGCTAGATAGACATTAAGAAAATCAGGGAAGATGCCGCAAATTCTGGCCAGCTCCTTCTGCAAAAAGGGTGAGGGCTGCATCGGCCCATCCTGACCACGTTCGGCAATCGCTCTGATCGCCCCGATATGGCTGTCAAACCAGGAGGAAAGACGCTCGCTGGAATCCTTTGCCTCGGTATTGAGTGTCTTGATGGCATCGGCGTGTTGGGATTTGAGCATATCCTGCTGAAAGAACAGCATGGACACCAGGGTAGGGAGCATCAGGGTGGCGGCAATG
>CAZXTZ010000280.1:0-3744 GCA_964643645.1 uncultured Geobacteraceae bacterium | reverse complement strand
GCCCGGTTTGGGCGAACATAAAGTTTGGGCGAACATAAAGTTCGCCCCTACGATTCGCATATTTAATCACCGGGGCAATTAAATATACACAATTCGAGGTCTAATCCCCGTTTGCCTTAATATTTATAATTGGCCTTACAAAGTCAACAACATCAATTACCACCCCTTCCTGAGCCGCAAGCACCTCTTCTATGCTCTTGTAGGCGTCAGGGGCTTCATCCAGGGTTGATTTGTCTGCTATGGCCACAACATCCTTCATCTGGTTACGGAATTTTTCCAGATCCAGCTGTTTTTTTGCCTGGTTCCTCCCCATACGTCGTCCGCAGCCATGTGATGCAGAGGAGAGGTATTTCGTGTTACCCAGACCCCGTGTGATGTAGACACCGTCCCGCATGTTGGCAGGTATTATGCCTGGCTGGTCCAGATCTGCCGGTGTTGCCCCCTTGCGGTGGAGAACCCCTTCATCTGTAATAACTGCGTGGTTGTGGTTTTCGTTTATCATGCCATCAAGCATTTTTTCAGACTGCTGACGTCCGATTCCCAGGCATTCCATGATGACAAGGAGCATTTTCTTCCGGTTTTCCAGCGCCCATTGCAGCGAAAAATCAAGATCCTTCAGGTACATCCGCCCATAATCCGAATCAATGGGGAACATTCTGCCAAGCTTCATGTAATAAGCCCCAAGGGTATGCCCAACATTTCTGCTGCCCGAGTGGATTGTTATGCATAGGTTGCCTGCCCTGTTCTCGCCTATCTCAATGAAATGATTGCCGCCTCCAAGTGTGCCAAGTTGCTGTCTGGATTTTTCCCTGACCCGTTCCCGCACATCTTCAGGCAGGTGTCCAGATTCATAAACCATGTTGTCAACAGGCGCTGAAAGGGATGAAAAGCCGGTGGGAACAGATTGCATGATAAGCCGCATAACCATATCCATCTCTTTGCGTCCGCCAGGAAAAAACAGGTCAACCGAGATTCCGGTGTCAAGGTGACACATTCCGCAACCTATGTCGTAACCGACAAAAGAAGGGGATATCATGGCATCAAGCAGCGCCACACCGCCAATGCAGAGGTCGTATCCTGTATGAACGTCGGGCATTATCACCAGCTTTTTAAGGCAGTCAAGGCCAAGCACGTCGAATATCTGCTGTTGCGCAGATTCCTCTATCTGCGTAAGCGGGATAAGTGAAAAGAGTTTGTCAGTCAGATTCATATATTTTTTCTCTTCTGCAAGGATACTTTTGATTTAGCAGATTGTGTGTCAAAGTATATATAATTTAATATCAGCATGTTACCTGGCAACTGTCCGCTGTATTCCGGATTCCGGTAGGGGCGATCCTTGTGATCGCCCATTTCGTCAGGATCGGAGAGAGGCGGGCGAATACAGGATTCGCCCCTGCCAGATGGCGCCTCGGCCTTTTTCATCTGCTTCAGTCAGTCTACTTTATAAAGCTCATGCAGGTCTTGACAAGAAAAAGAGATGAAACAGGGTTTCTGATTATGCTGTCTTCATAAACAAGAGCAGTTTTTTCAGCAGTTTTCAGCCATTCTTCTTCTCCGGTTTCTTTTGCCAGCATCACCATATTTCTTAGAAAAACCGAAACTCCGGACGGGATTACGCCATCATGTATATTGGCAAGTGGCAGCGGCATCTGCTCTGCATCTTTGCCGGAAAAGAGCAGGCGGTTATCCGGCAGTTGAAACAGCCTGAGGGTTTCCCTGGTAAATCTTTCAGCCTCTGCAAGATATACGGCAGATCCGGTGGCCTTGAAAAGCTCCAGCAACCCCCAGGTCAGGTATGAATAATCTTCAATAAAACCGGATGTCTTTGATGTTGCCTGCATGTAGCTCCTTGCAAGACGGCCATCCTTGCGAATCATTGTTCGCATGATGAACTCATTGCAGGCTAAGGCCTTGTCAGACCAGAGTTTATTGCCTGTTATGGCCGATCCTCTTGCCAGGGCTGCCACCATTAGTCCGTTCCATCCGCAAAGAATCTTAAGATCAAGCAGTGGCTGAATTCTTTTGTTTCTTATCTCAAGCAGCCTTTTATTTGACTCGGCCAGCCGTGTTTCGGCATCTTCCACCCCAAGGCCATGGCTTCTGGCCAGTTCTTCAATACTAACTGCCTGATATAGTATGTTTTCTCCGTTATCTTCAAAATTACCTTCAGGTTTAACTCCATAATAATCAGCTAACATGGCTGCATTTTTACCAAGAATCTGTTCCAGTTCAGAAAGTTTCCATAAGTAGCAGAGCCCCTCCTCCCCTTCAGAATCTGCGTCAAGCCCGCAGTAGAAGCCTCCTACGGGTGACTGGAGTGATTCAATACAAAAATCAATGATATTGTTGGCCATTTCGAGGAAGAAGCTGTCTTTTGTTATGGAGAATGCCTCAAGGGCTGAATATGAGACAAGGGCCTGATCGTAGAGCATTTTTTCAAAATGCGGAGCAAACCAGCGACGATCGGTGCTGTATCTGTGTATCCCTCCGCCAGCCTGATCCCAGATGCCCCCCCTTCTCATAGCTTTTAGTGATTCAAGGGCCATAAGTTGTTCTTCAGGGTTGTCTCTGCCAAGCAGGAAAAGGAGGTAAACCGGCATTGGAAATTTGGGGGCGTTTCCAAAGCCTTTATCTGTTCGGTCGTATATTTTTGCAAGTGTATTGACCGCACTTCTGTCAACAAGTTTCAAATTACCGCTTTTGTTCTTATTTGATCCATGCTCTCCGTTTTTTTGCAGTGCATCCATAAGGGCTTTTGCATTGCGTCCAACGGCATCAGGTTTCTGTCTCCATACATAGGCCAGATTTTCCAGAAGCTCCATAAATCCGGGCATTCCGTTTCGTGGTTCCCTGGGCAGATAGGTAAGGGCATAAAACGGTGTGCCATCAGGTTCAAGAAAGCAGTTAAGGGGCCATCCGCCGCTTCCGGTAAAGGTCTGGCATGCTGACATGCAGAATTCGTCAAGATCCGGCCTCTCTTCCCTGTCAACCTTTACCGGAATAAAGGCGTGGTTGAGGATGTCGGCAACATCTTCATCTTCAAAGGATTCGTGGGCCATAACATGGCACCAGTGGCATGTTGAATAACCGATTGAAACAAAAAGCGGCAGATTACGGCTTTTTGCCTCCTGTTTTGCCCCATCTCCCCATTCCCGCCAGTCAACCGGATTTCTTGCGTGCTGAAGCAGGTATGGAGAGTCTGAAAATATAAGACGGTTGTAGTCAGGTCTGCCATCAGGGGGCAGTTTTGAACGGTCAATAGAGATAATGTTGTGCAGTTCTTCGTTTGTCATGGAAATTATATTAGCATACTTTCAGAAAAATGCTTGCCCAGCGCTGTTACAGGTAGTAATTTTTGCAGGATTTCTTGTCTGCAGATCGGAGTAGAGCCATGTTTGATTATACAGAACGACCTGATCTTGCTTTGTATGCCTGCAAAAGCTCCCTTTCAAAAGGACGCCGGTTCCATGAGGAGCCTGTGGGGCCACGCCCTGTTTTCGAGCGGGACAGGGACAGAATTATCCATTGCGCTGCCTTTCGCCGTCTTGAATATAAGACCCAGGTGTTTCTGAACCATGAAGGTGACTATTACCGTACACGACTTACGCATTCACTGGAGGTTGCCCAGATAGGCAAGGCAATTGCCCGGCGTATGCGTCTGAACGAAGACCTGACCGAGGCACTGGCCCTTGCACACGACCTGGGGCATACCCCTTTCGGCCATACAGGTGAAGAGGTTCTTAA
>CAZXTZ010000279.1:0-3785 GCA_964643645.1 uncultured Geobacteraceae bacterium | reverse complement strand
CATAGTAAGTGACTTCCTTGTGGACTTACTATGCATAATATTGCTATTGAGCGGTTTTCAGAGGATCTGGATTTTTCGCTGCTGACGCCGACACCGGGACGTATCACCTTTTGTTAAAAACCAGCAGGCATTGGCGGTCTGGTCTCCAGACTTCTTCCGTGATCTGATTTCCCGCATAAAAATTGTGGGTGAGGCGTGACTGGAGTTCATATATGAGCCTGATTGACTCTTTTGGCAATCCGGGCAATTCTCTGACAAGAAATCTCCGCAGGAAGGCATCAGCACAGATGAGAGTTTTTTACATCCGCATATTTACACTTCTTTTACTGCTGCTTCTCCCGGCCACACCGCTTATTGCCGGTTCAGAAGAGTTCATCACTCTTTCAGAACTGAAACCGGATATGCGGGGCAAGGCGTATTCTGTTTTCAGGGGAACAGAGCCTGAATCGTTTGCGGTTGAGTTTCATGGTGAGGTTGACGGGCCGGTGGCAGGCAACCGCTACATGATGCTCAGGGTTGTTGACGACAGCCTCCGGATAGGCCCCGGCTTCAGCGGCAGCCCGGTCTACTTTGATGGCAGGCTTGCCGGCGCCATATCCCATGCGGAGAAGAACATGACGACCCAGTATGTCATGGCTGTCCCCATATCCCGCATGTTTGAGGATGAGTCATGCTCTGTCAAAATCCCTGATGAAAAGCCATATAAAGGAAAGCCGGTAAAGCCAGGCAGCATGATATCCATCCCTTTTGTGAGGGGGGATTTCACAATGGGGGCGGCAGGCACGGTAACATACGTAAAAGACAACCTTCTGCTTGCCTTTGGCCATGAAAACCTTTTCAGCGCAAACTCGGTTGAGTTCCCTATCCATCTCGCCTCTGTGATTGCCGTAATCCCCAAGGTTGACCTGACTCACAAGGAGGCCTCAACCCTTGAAGAGATAGGGAGCGTAGTATGGGACGGCAAATCAGCCATTGTGGGGAGGCTTGGCGGAAAGGCACCCATGTCGCCGCTGATTGTGGAGTTCATCTCCGCCTCTGGCAGAAGCCGCATCTACCGGCTGGAGATGCTGAACTTCACAAAGCTTGCCCCGACCATCATAACCCGTGTGGTACGGCATCTAGCAAGCTCCAATACCCCTAATCGCACCGGCGGCACAGACATTGACCTGACCCTGTCGGTAACCATCAAGCCCCTTGAAAGCCCGGTTGTAATCAACCAGCGGATAAATGCCGATATCCTTAAATCTGAATCAAATTCAGCGAGTAATCCGGTTGACTCTTTGATGAGCGCCCTTTTGATGCCACTCAAGGAGACAGGAGCCATATCTTCCATATCAGTAAAGATGGCGGAACTGACCGAGGCCAGGGTTGGCACAATAGTGGAAACCGCCTTTGCCAGAACCAGGGCAAGGGCCGGTGAAACCGTGAATCTTCTGGTGAGGATGAGCGGCCCGTTTGGAGAAGCAAAGGAAATACGCATACCTGTAACCATACCGGAAGGGTACGAGGAGCCGATATTCACCGTGTCAGTGCATCCCGGCACATCAGTCCGCCCCTCCGAGAATCCGCCCGCATCGGTTCAGGATATTGCAGACTGGCTTTCAGGCATTGCAAGGAGCGATGACCTTGTAATACTCTACCCCGCCACAATAAAAAACCGTCACTACCCACACTCCCGCATTACACGTGCCATGGCCCGCTCCCCCTGGAACCTGACCGGCAGCGGAGAGGCATCCATAAAGGTTATAAAACATGACTGATACCAATTCCATTTCAAATCCCTATCTTCGCTGGCTCTTAATCGCAGCCTCAATGGCCGCCCTCTGGCTCCATCCACCAGTTGCCCACGCAACAGCCACAAAGGAATGGACTGAGAAAAACCTTGGCGATTCCGGCTCCGGCACATACGAAGGGGTGATGTTTTCAGAACAGGGAAGGATGGCACCCGGCATAAGGACTGACAAGAAGCTTTACAGGGAAGATCTGTCATTCTGGAGCGGCGGATATGAAAAATCGGGCACCATACTTGCCGCCGGAGGTTCCCCCCCGTTTGTGGTGAGACTGGAAAAGGACGGTACCTTCTCGAATATCAAGATTGATGGCCTTGCAAAAGAGGGAAGAGACTCAACCTCTTCTGTTACTGTTATACGTTTAATATCCAAAGAGAGGGCGGTTATCGGTTTTTCCGGAACAGGTGTTGTGGGGATAATCCGTTCGTCAAAGCCTTCTGAATCAGTCCTGCTCTGCAAACTGCCTGTCCGTGGGGTATGGGATCTGGCGGAGGGGGGAGATGGCTTTCTCTATGCAGCCACCGGGCCCTTGGGGCAGATCTACAGGATAAACCTTGATAACGGACATTATGAGGTCTGGGCGCAGCTTAAAGACACAAACATCCGTTCGCTCTGCTGGTCAAAGGGACGCCTGCTGGCCGGCGGCGGCGACAGCGGCAACCTGTACGAGATAAAGGGGAAGGAACGGGCCGACACCATAAGGCATTTTGAGGAACACAGCATACAGCGGATTCTGGAGCACAAAGACGGTTATGTGGTGGCGCTCAACAGACTTCGCTCTCCGGCTGACGAGAAGAGCGAGGAGAGCTACAAGAAATACTTCAAGAAGCTCTCAGACCTCCCCAAAGGTTTCGGCATTGACGAGAAGATGCCAGCCCCCCCTGACCAGATGCGCTCCATATCATCCAACTACGCCTCCGGAGCGGTTTACCTTCTGGGCAAGGATTACCGTCTTGACCAGCTTGCAAACCTGAATGGGGAGCATATCCTCGACGCCAGGGTTGACGCCGACGGCAGGATATACCTTGCAACCGGGCCACGCGGCAGGGTCTACATGGTTCGGGCAAAGTCCGGGGAGGAGCGGGAGCTGTGGACAGTGCAGGAGTTTGAGTATGTAAACGCCACATCTGTTCTGATGCGCGAAGGTTTTCCCAGGGCCTTTCTCGCCTCCGGGCACGAGGCTGTGCTGTTCCTTCGTGCAGACAAAAACGGCCGCAGCGGCTCATTCAAGAGCAAGGAGTTCTCCCCCGGACGTCCCGCAAGGTGGGGAGCCCTCTCCTGGCGTGGTTCAGGGGTAAGGGTCTACACCCGCAACGGCCATTCGCCAAAACCTGACAGCACATGGACGCCATGGGTTGAGAGGAGAAACGGGGCCTCCCTCTCCAAGGGGACAAAGGCGTACAGCTTTGCCCAGATAAGGATTGATCTGGCGGGAAAGGCTGAAATGTACGGCTTTACCTGGCGATATGCCGAGAAGAACCAGCGCCCGTTAATATCAAAGCTCACAGTTGGGGACAGGCAGCTGGCAAAGGAGGGGGCGCAGAGGGCTGTCACCTGGGAGGCTTCCGACCCTAACTCCGACAGTCTTGAGTTCCGTGTTTATGTAAAAGAGGAATCTTCATCATCCTGGCAGGAGATAAGCGGCCCGCTGCCCCTTGCCGAAATGAAGTTCAACCTTCCGGTTGGCAAGCTGCCGGACGGTCGCTACCTTATGCGCCTGACCGCCAGCGATGCACCGTCAAACTACGATGCGCCCCTTGTCGCCTCGAAGGTCTCCCACTCATTTATCGTAAACAATGGCAGACCGGAGATACGGGAGATGCAGTTCAACCCGGCAACTGCCACCCTGACCGCCCGTATATCTGACAGACTCTCCATAATAACCGGGCTCTCAATATCCATTGACGGCGGGGAATGGCGCTCTGTCCCCCCTGCCGACGGCATTCTTGATGAGAAAGAAGAGGATCTGCGGATAACCGTGCCCGCCATGAGAAC
>CAZXTZ010000278.1:0-3788 GCA_964643645.1 uncultured Geobacteraceae bacterium | reverse complement strand
ATTACCGACAGCTATAGTACTGGTAGCGTCACCGGCAACGAGGCCGTCGGCGGCCTGATCGGAGGTAATCGTGGCAGCGTCACCAACAGCTATTCCACCGGTAGCGTCACCGGCAACGCGGCCGTCGGCGGCTTAGTGGGGAATAGTGATGGATCCGGTTCGATAAGCAACAGCTACGCCACCGGCAGCGTGAGCGGTACTAGCAATGTCGGCGGCCTGATCGGTTATAATGCAGACACCGTCACCAACAGCTATTGGAACACCACCACCAGCGGCCAGGCCGCAAGCGCAGGCGGTACCGGTCTGACCACGGCTCAGATGAAGCAGCAGGCCAGCTTCACTGGCTGGGATTTTACCAATACCTGGCGTATCTACGAAGGCAACAGCTACCCGGTATTGCGCAGCTTTCAAAACAATCTTGCTGTTACCGCCAACAACGCTAGCAAAACTTACGATGGCCTGGCTTTCAGCGGCGGCAATGGAGTGACTTATTCTGTTCCTGGCGCAACGCTTGCGGGTGGCTTGAGCTATACCGGAACCAGCCAGGGGGCGATAAACGCCGGTAGCTATGTCTTGACCCCATTCATTTCTCAAACCCAGCAGGATTATCAGAACTGGCACATAAGTTACACCAACGGCGCTCTTACCATTGCCGCTGCACCCCCTGCTCCTCCCGCGCCACCAACACCAACACCAACACCAACACCAACCGATACTCCAACTCCAGTACCTGTAATAATTTCAGCTGTTGATAGTTATTATACAAGGCAGTCTGATCTGCTTAATGACAATCTTTCCCCCCTTGTAAGCAGCTATCCATTCTATCAGGCAGGGCAGCAGACCAACCGGACAGGGGCACAGCCCCCGTCAGCCCTCACAGGCCGGGGTGATGCTTCCGTAACTCTTGCTGGCAGTGGGTCTGATTTGGAAAATCGCTTTGTTATGATTATGAACGGTGGGGTGAAGAGATGATCAGTCATACCTCTATTACTGCTTTCATGCTCTGCACAGTGGTGGCTTCATCAGCCATAGCTATTGATATCCCCGATTCAGGAAGGTTGCTCAGGGAATCTGCTCCACAGCCCGCAATCCGCCCACCTGACAAGGAGCCTGTTGTTGATTCGACTGCAAAAAAGCCTGCTCTTCCCGATTCCGGGGGGATAAGGGTGCTGGTGAGTGACTTTGTATTCAGAGGCAATACCCTCATTTCTACAGATGAGCTTAATCGCATCATGGAACCTTACAAGGGGAAGGAATTAACCCTTGCAGAGCTTGAAAAGGCGGTTGAAAAGATTACCCGGGCATACAGAAACAAAGGGTATCCATTTGTAAACGCAACAATACCGCCCCAGGCGATAAAGCCGGGCGCGCCCGTTGCAGTGGATATTGCTGAAGGAAAGCTGGAGGAGATGAGGCTTGATACATCCCCCGCCGGGACAAGGGTTCCGCGCAGGTTGCTAGATGACTATATCAAGCGGATTCAGGCAGGAGTACCTGTGAAGCTTGATGATCTTGTAAATGCTGTGCTGCTGCTTAACGAACTTCCTGCCATAAATGCGCGGGTGCTTCTTGAGCCGGGGCAGGAGAGAGGCGGCACAAAGGCGGGCATTGAGATTAAAGAGGGCAAGCCGTTCAGCGTTTCAATAGACAGCGACAACCACGGCAACTACTCAACAGGCTACTACCGTGCCGGGGCAGGGCTTGAACTCTACTCCCCCTTACGGCTTGGAGACCAGTTCAACCTCAGGTTCCAGAGCAGCACCAGCGGAGATACCCAATCAGTAAGGTCTGGCTGGTGGCTGCCCTTGAATGGTTACGGCACAAAGGCCGGGGTTGATTACTCTTATGTAAGATATGAGCTTGGACGCAGCTTTAAAGCCCTGGATGCAAACGGCGATGCCCATGACATAAGCCTTACACTCCAACAGCCCCTTGTCCGCAGAACCAACCTGTATGTTAACGCCAGCATAGCCGGAGAGGGGCGCATACTTGATGACCGGATAAATGTGGCTTCAATCCGCAACAAACGGCACACGGCCAGCGGCCAGGCAGGGCTGAACGCTGTGTATTCAGACAGCATAGGGGGCACAAGCGGTATTGGCGTAACATACACCGGCGGAGAACTCCGTTTTGACGACACAACCGCAATGGCCAGTGACCAGAGCAGCTCCGGCCTGCATCTTCAGGGGGGCTATCAGAAGGTTTCGGGCTATTTTAGCCGCACCCAGAACCTAATAGGCAACCTTTCACTCTACGGCGCCATGAATGGCCAGTGGGCAAACAGCAACATTGACAGCGCCGAGCAGATATCACTTGGTGGGCCGTATGCAGTAAGGGCATACCCTGTTGGTGAAGCAAGCTCCGATATCGGACTTATAGCCACAGGCGAAGTCAGGTATCTGCAACCCCTTGGGCCTGTCGGAAACCTGCAGATTTCCGGCCTGTTTGACTACGGTTACGGCCAGATAGACGCCAAACCATTGCCAGGAACCAGCAGAAATGTCCGCAAGATATATGGAGCAGGCTTTGGTGTGGGCTACTTTTTCAACGAACTCATATCAGTGAAGAGTACAGTGGCATGGAGGATGGGGGAACTGCCCACATCAGACAATGCAAATGGTTACAAGCCAACGGTGTATTTCCAGGCGGTGCTGAGGTATTGAGGGTAAACCTGAATCGGTAGTTGAACAGCAAAGGCGTTTACATCGTTACAGATTGAGATGAACCCGTAAGGCATCATTAATGTTTGATTGCAGCTTTGTATCTGAAATATCTCCAATACAGAGTGTCAGCCGCTGTTTTGAGATGGTTCGTATCTGGTGAGCAAGTACAATTGAGTCGGAATCCAGACCGGCAACCCCATTTTTCAATAGAGCCTCATTGGGGTAGATCTTGCGTCCCTTTTTCAGTGATGTTAAGGGAAGAATGGTTACTACCGGCATAACGCAGTTTGTTGTCTCGTCACTGATTACCAGAACAGGACGTCTGCCATGCTGTTCTGAGCCGATCACCGGGTTGAGATCTGCCATATACAGAGACCACTTGTGGCTCATGACGCTGTATTCAGGTCGGTATGTTCAAAAGCTTGATTAATATCAATTACATCAGCCATAAACATCGGATCATTGCCTGCGGAAAGTAATGCGTTTCTGATCTTTTCCTGCCTCATCCGCGCAAGTTCCTTGCTAATGGACTGTTCGACAAACGCGCTGAGTGACTTCAAGCGGTTTGTCTTTACAAAGTCACGAGCGTCTTGCAATATGCTGTCATCAATGGCAAAAGTTGCTTTCATTGGTTACCACCTTCTGTATGTCATTTTAGACCAATATTATGCCATCTGTTTGTATGGTGTCAAGCCGTTGCCATGTTCCACAAAAAACGGGGGATGCAGATTGCATCCCCCGTTGTGCTTCAGGTGTGGCAGGTGGTTACTAGCTACGGCCACCAGCAGCAGCCCACTTCTCCAGCATTGCGGTGGTAACTGACTTCGGACGCTCGATAGCGTAGCCAAGGCCACGGTCCCAGGTGATGTTAGCCATGCAGCCAAGTGCGCGGCCTACACCGAACAGAACGGTGTAGAAATCCCACTCACGCAGGCCATAGTACCACTGGATGACGCCGGACTGTGCGTCAACGTTTGGCCATGGGTTCTTTGCCTTGCCCTGCTCTGTAAGAACGCCAGGAGCAACTTCAAAGATCATTGCAACCAGTTTGAACAGAGGATCGTCCTTCAGGCCCGGGGTGTTGAGGCAGAATTCACGCTGCGACATATAGCGTGGGTCGGTCTT
>CAZXTZ010000277.1:0-3789 GCA_964643645.1 uncultured Geobacteraceae bacterium | reverse complement strand
GGAATCTTTAAAAGTAGTTTCCACTGTTTTGATATCAGCAGATACCAGAATATGATCATTCCGGGAATAAGTATCCCTATGAGGCCCTTTGTCAGCATGGCAAGGGCCGAGGCTGCGAAAAAAAAGCCGAACCAGAGCCTTTTTGAAGAAGTTGAGCGTCTCACTGCCATCATGAAGCTGAAGAGCGCCATTGAGAGGAAAAGAGTCAGCAGCATATCTGTGATAATTATTCTGGACTGCATTATAAAGCCAGCAGAGGTTCCCAGAATAACGGAGGAGATGAGGCCTGTTCTTCGGTTGTAGAATTTTCGGGCTGCCAGATAGACTATGATGAGGGTAAAAAGGCCGGCAAGGGCAGAGGGGAGCCTGGCAGCAAACTCGTTCTTTCCCAGAATAGCCATGGACGCTGCATTGGTCCAGTAAAGCATCGGTGGCTTTTCAAAGTATTTGACATAATTAAGGGTAGGGGTGATGAAATCTCCTGCAGCCATCATCTCTCTGGGGATCTCGGCGTAACGCCCTTCATCGGGGTCAATCAGAGGGGCTTTTCCGAGACCAGCCAGGAATATGGTTCCAAACAGCAGCAAGAGCAGCAGCAGGTCCCGCACCCAGTGGCCCTCTGGCCTGTTAAGGTTCTGATAGAGGTGAGGCATTAATCACTCCGGACCGGTACTGGCTGTGCGAAGCAGGTACATCTCTTCAGCCGGTTGAGGAACTGTAATGATTATTCTCTGGTTGGGATGAACAACATTGCAATCTTCCGGTTCTCCTTCAGAGTTCAATACGTTGATGGGACCACACTTAAAAGAGGTCGTCTTCATATCAGGGCCGGTTATTTCAAGGGTGTCCCCGGAAAAAAAACGGTTCCGCACCGTAATGAGTGCTTTACCATCAGGCATGGTCTTTTCTACCACCCCCACAAGCTGATGGCTGCGCTGGTATGAATTGCCGTAGGATTGCCCCACGTCTTTAGGATCGCCAAGCAGAAATCCTGTGGTGTAACCCCTGTGGCTTACGGTGGTCAGTTCCTCCATCCATGACGGGTCAGGAGTGTATGCGTCAGGATCCTTGCAGCAGGTGTCTATGGCAGTCCTGTAAACCCTTAAGACTCCGGCAAGGTAGTGGATTCCCTTCATTCTTCCTTCTATTTTCATCGCGGCGACACCGGCTGAAACCAGTTCAGGCAGGTATTCAAGAAGGCACAGATCCCTGGAGTTGAATATCAGTGTTCCGTTTTCATCCTCCTCAACCGGCATGAATTCTCCGGGCCTTGTCTCTTCCACAAGGTTGTATTTCCATCGGCATGGCTGAGTACATGATCCCATGTTTGCGCTTCTGCCTGTAAGTGCGCTGGATATGAGGCAGCGCCCGGAATAGGCCACGCAGAGAGCGCCATGTATGAATACTTCGCATGGGATATCTACGTTTGAAGTAGTTCTTTTTATATCTTCAAGGGTCATCTCTCTTGCCAGATTTATTCTGGCTATCCCCTGATCCTTCCAGAAAGCGGCGGCTTCATGGTTTATGCAGTTCGCCTGTGTAGAGAGATGCAGCTCCATATCCGGGACCATCCTTCTGGCCATCCTTATCACTCCGGGGTCGGCAACTATATAGGCATCAAATGGCAGGTCTCTTATCTGCTCAATATAATTATTCAAGGAGGGCAGCAGGCTGTCAGCGGGATAGCTGTTCAGCGTAAGGTAGGCTTTTACACCGTTTGCGTGGCAAAATTCCAGAGCGCCATGCATTGCATCAATGGTAAAGTTATCGGCCATACTCCTTAGGCCAAAGGATTCGCCACCCAGATAAACAGCATCCGCGCCGTACCTGACGGCAATTTTGAGTTTTTCAATGTTGCCGGCAGGAGCCAGCAGTTCAGGTTTTTTCAAATGACACAACTCCACCTGTATTTTAATGATTTGGGGAAAGAATGCTACCATACAGCAGGATTCCATGCAATTGCTTTGGGTTATTCCTGAGTTTCACTTGACAAACGTCGCTTTCTCGCTTTAATTACAACTAAACAAACGGGTATTTAATGGTGAAACTTTATGAGATACATTAAATTTGCAGGTTTTTTTGCTGTTTTAGCGTTTCTGCTTGCTGGCTGTATGGCTAATGATGTGATGGTAAAGCGCCAGGCCGAGACAGACGCAAAGGTTGAGCATCTTTTTCAGCTGACAGGAACAGCTGAGGTGCGATATAACGACTTGGCAACCAGGCTTTCATCCATTGAGGAGAAAGAACCCTCAAGGGCTGCCACAATGCAGGAAATGCAGGATAAAATCAGGGGGCTTACGGATTTAACTAGGAAACTCCAGACCCGTCTGGCCTTAATGGACGTTGTTGCACCTTCTAAAGTTGAACTTGTTAATCCGGAACCGGTGCGCGGGAAGGAGACAGGCCCGCCGTCTCAATATGTAAAAGCTTTCGGCCTTTACAGCACAAATCAGTTCGCCGCTGCAATAGAGGCCTTTGAACGTTTTATAAAGGAAAGCCCTGCCAGTGAATACTCCCCTAATGCATGGTACTGGATTGGAGAGTGCTACTACAGTATGAACCAGTACCAGAAGGCACTGGTTGCGTTTCAGAAGGTTGTGGATGGATGGCCCAGGCATGCCAAATCTCCGGATGCCCTTCTCAAGTCAGGATACAGCTATTCCGCCATTAAGCAGCCTGATAAGGCAAAGGCGTCATTTGAGCGTATTATCCGCAGTTACCCGGCGAGTCCTGCCACAATAAAGGCTCGCGAGCGTCTTATGTAATCTGATAATCCGGCCGGTCAGGCCGAAAAGAAAGAGGTGCCCATGAATACTCGTCTGCGCTCGGTAATTTCTCTTCTCTGCCTGTTGCTGTCTTTTCCTGCTCTGCTTCTGGCGGCAGAGGAACCGACTGAATATGTAATAAAGAAGGGTGACACCCTATGGGGAATCTCGGACAGGTTTCTGAAGGATCCTAATTACTGGCCCGCCCTTTGGTCAAAAAACCCAGAAATTACAAACCCTAACCTGATTTATCCTGGTCAGAAGGTGCGTTTTGTTGATGGAAAGATGCAGATTGTTGACGACTCTGCGGCGGCAGCCCCCAAGGCATCGGATGTAGTCGCCGTTCCTGTTGAAGTTACAGAGGAAAAAGTCTTCAAGGCCCGTGGCAATGAAGGACGGCTTTACGAAAAACCGCTTGTTCCAAGAGGCAAGATTATTGCCGGTCAACACAGCAGGATAATACTTGGTGAGGACGATATTGCATTTACTGACATAGGCATCCAAAACGGCGGTGCTGAAGGCCAGAAATATAATATCGTACGCAAGGCATCCACTGTGAGTCATCCGGTTACCAGTGAGATTTTAGGCACAGTTTACTATCCTCTGGGCACATTGCAGCTTTCCCGGGTTGGCAAGGAGAGTTCAAGGGCCATAATCAGCCGATCCTTCAAGGAAATTGAGCCTGGTGATCTGCTTACACCCTATCGTGAGATAAAACGGAGGGAAATCACCCTCAAGAGCGCAACTGCTCCTGTAAAAGGTATGATAGTGGAAACCTATTCCGGCAACGATGCGGTGGCTGCCGGGGATGCTGTGTATCTTGATGTCGGTAAAAAAGATGGCATAGTGGCTGGCAATATCTTCTATGTTATTCGTCAGGTCACAATTGAAAAAATGATGGTTGAAACACATGTGAAGCATCTCCCATATGAAGTGGTGGGCGCTGTCCTTGTTGTCAGCACAGGTCACAGGACATCAACTGCAATAGTTATAAAGAGTATTGATGCCATCTTTAAGCGGGACA
>CAZXTZ010000276.1:0-3790 GCA_964643645.1 uncultured Geobacteraceae bacterium | reverse complement strand
CTTCTTTTTACCATACTTTACTGATTTAGCAGCGCCTCCTGCATTGCGACCGCCAAACTGCATCGGATCACCTTTATAACCGAGGGCTGTCCAGTTCATCCGGGTGCCCCCCATATGGCACTCGCCACACTGAAGCGCATCTTCTTTTGGAGATACTTCATGGGCAACACTGACATATGCCTCGGTTTTGACAAACTGGTATTTGCCGCTGTATGGCAGACAGTAGTCATTACACTTTGCCCCCTGAACAAGGGCCTTTTCCCAGTTGTAATCAACCCAGAGAGAGTCATACTGCTGGAATGTATTGATATATCTGAACTTGAGATCCATAGGCATTGACCCCTGATAGAACTTGTAAGGGAATATCTTTGCCTTTTTGTCATTTATATCACCGTCAGGGCGTGTAAATACAACCGGTTTTGAAGGATCAGCTATCTTGTCTCCAAGCATGTACTTGGTAATTTTACCATTGTACCACTGATAAACAGGAACTACATTTTTGCCCCACTTGAATGTTCCCTTCTTCTTGGCAAACTTCTCCTTGCCATATTCATCTTCAGCATCCTCATCCAGGTCTTTACGGCCTACATCAGACCAGTACCAGGCCATTTTTGTAGGATTTTTCTTGTTAAAGACAGGGATATGACAGGTCTGGCAGGCAACGCCATCAATATGCTTTGCAAGTATTGCAGCATTTTTTGACTTCTTGTGAGGAGCCTTTGCGCCACTGTGGCAGTCTTCACAATTTACACGGGCATCGTAATGAGGCAGTTGTGAAGAAGCACCGGCAATCTTGTGTTCCTTGGCCTTGTGGCAGTCAACACAGTTCATTCCAAGGCCACCCTTCTCTTTTTTGGCCATATGGACATCCTGCTTCTTGTCAGCAGTCAAAAGACTGGTGTCAAGGGCTGCGTTTTTAACCCCGTCACCGCCACCGCCATTGAAGTGGCAATAACCGCAGTTCTGGTTGGTCGGATTCGTAACGCTCTGGGCTGCTGTCTCAAGATTCATTGCGCCCCGTTTGATCATAACCTCATCAATGTTGGCGCCTACTGAAGCACGCTCATAGCCACCCTTCTGGGCGTGACATACAAGACAGTCAACCTTGGTCTTGTCTGTAAGATCAAACTTGGAGCGGGTCCAGCCATACCCTGGGTGGCACTTGAAGCATGATTCGTGGGTAACGCCGTCCGGTCCGTTAAAAGGGGATGTACAGTAATTGTTGATCATGTTTTTCTTGCCATACAACTTCTTGTCGTTCTCCATCCCTTTTATATGATTAGGAGTTCCGGCAAAATTCCAGTGTGATGTTTTCATAAAATCAGTTGCCTGTTTCTCGTGACACTCAAGACATGCTTTTGTTACAGATGGACCATCCTTGAATGGCCCCTTGATAAAATCCTTGTGGTCAACAGGCGCTGCATTTGCCTGAAAAACAACAAGGAACGACGCTACTGAAAACAGCGTCAGAAAAGATTTAATTCCCTTCATACCCTTCCCCTTTCAATCTCATTTATGAATCAGCCCTCTTGTAAACACAGTACAGGCGTGACTTCCTGATACAGATTCATATATCTGAATAAGCCTTAACATATAAACATAATCGCACAACCTGTGTCAAGAATGCTTTAAGCTTGCAAGGCAAATCATTGGCCCTTTATACGCTTGGCGCCGCAGTATTTACACTGATCAAGCTTCCATGGATATGTAGAACCACATTCATGGCACTTTCTGAAGTGACCTCTGACTTCATCCGAAGGTTTCTGAAACCAGAGAATAAAGAGAGAAAAAGGGAAAGGGCCGGACATAAGCCCCCATAACCAAGGGTTCTTCCCCCTTGTATGCGCCAGCCAGGCACCTGCCACAGCAGGAATGCCAAAAAAAAGCACAATAAAAAGATATTCTTTATAGGACATTCAGGATTACTTCCTCTCTTGAACGTGTCAAGCAGTTAGACAAACCACAATTTGTTGGTATATAGTGTAAACAAATATATCAAATCCGAGAACAAAGCTGTTGCTTAAATCTTGAGATCATAAAAAACAACAAAATGAAAACATCAATTTCAATTTTCAATATTTATATCAGATCGACCCTCACCTCAAAGGCTTTTCTTGAAAAAAGGCTCATTTTCTTTTCTGTTTTTATCTGCACAATCCTCATAAATATAATACCCGAACAAGTATACGCCGCCACGACAATTCGCGTGGCCCACGAGCAGAACCACCCGATGGTAAGCACAACTGTTGATGGAAAAACAGCAGGAATACTTCCGGACATACTGGAAGAAGTAGCCAGAAGAGAGGGTTGGAAAATTAACTATCAACCGTGTATCTGGGACAAATGTCTTGAAAACCTGGATAGAGGTGAAGCAGACCTGCTCATAGCAATAGCATACACACCGGAAAGGGCCAGGAGATTCAGCTACAACAGCCATACTGTAATTTCAAACTGGGGGCTTCTTTACACGAGACCGGACCGGAAGATTGAGACATACAAAGATCTTAACGACAAGCGGATTGCAGTTGTAAAAAATGATGTCTACTGTAACGAGTTCATATCGTTAATAAAACAGTTCAACATAAATTGCGACCTTGTGTATGCAGAAAACTTCAAGGATATCTTTGCCAGAATAACAAGTGGCGAAGTGGATGCGGGCGTAGCCAACCGTTTTTTCTCTCTGTTGAACGAAAAGCAGTACACTGTAAGACCAACCCAGATTGTCTTCAGCCCGGTTTCAGTCCAGGTGGCTGCGCCAAAAAACAAGAGTTCCGAAATTCTTGCTGCCTTTGACCGGCATCTTGAAGAGATGAAAAAAGACCGCCGGTCTGTTTACCACCAATCATTAAAACGCTGGCTGGGAATTGAAGGAGCTGGCTATTCAATGCCCAAATGGCTCTGGTGGATATCCGGAGGCATCATTGGTGGTGCACTTGCCCTGACAATATTTGCAACGCTTTTGCGTAGAGAGGTACGCAGAAAGACCTCCGAACTTCGCAAACTGACAAAGGCGGTGGAGCAAAGCGCCAACTCAGTGATCATTACCGACACAGATGGTTTTATCGAATATGTAAACCCTTATTTTTCATTAGTTACCGGATATACAAGTCAGGAAGTTCTTGGACTAAAGCCTAACATTCTAAAATCAGGCCAACAGAATCCTTCCGTATATTCAGAACTCTGGAGTACTATACAATCCGGACATGAATGGAGGGGCGAACTTAATAACAAAAAGAAAGACGGCACTCTGTACTGGGAACTCTGCAGTATTGCGCCTGTCCGCAACGACGAGGGGAAAACCACCCATTTTGTTGGAATAAAAGAAGACATAAGCGCCAGAAAAGCTCATGAAGAAGCTCTCAGATGGCAAGCAAGCCATGACACACTGACAGGTCTCCACAATCGCTATTATCTTGAAAGCCACCTTTCATCCCTGATAATGAAGGCTGACAGCAAAAACCAGCATGTTTCCGTAATTCTGATTGATATTGACCATATGAAATTCGTGAATGACACATTCGGCCACGACTTCGGCGATCATCTCCTTAGAGAAATAGCAGTAAGGCTTAAGGACTCTTCATGTCCTGAATGCCTTGTAGCACGTTTTTTAGGTGATGAGTTTGTTCTATGCCCCCCCTATACTGACTCATCTGAAAAAGCCTGCGCAATTGCCCAGAAAGTCAAAATGAATATGTGCACTCCGTTCTCGGTTGATGGGGCTGAGATAATGATGGGAGCAAGCATCGGAGTTGCAACATTCCCTGATAACTGTGAAAATGTTGACAACCTG
>CAZXTZ010000275.1:0-3818 GCA_964643645.1 uncultured Geobacteraceae bacterium | reverse complement strand
TCTATGGCAAGGTCGCTCTTGCCCGATGCGGTGGGGCCCGCAATGATGAACAGTTTCGGTTTCATGTCCTTCTGAAAAACTTTTCAAGCTCTGGCAGGGTTATTGTGTGAGATACCGGTCTGCCGTGGGGACAGTGTGCAGAAAATCCGGTTCTGTCCATATCAGCCAGCAACTGCTCGATCTGTCTGGGATCCAGGCGGCGGGCTCCACGGGTTACAGAGTGGCATGCAATGGTGGCAAGGAGGTTTTCAAAAAGAGTTTCGCAGGAAAGCGCGGTTCCGGTTGCAGCAAGTTCGGACAGGAGATCCCTGAGAAGCGCAGTATGGCCTGAAGATACTGATACTAGAGGTACGGCGTTGAGCCTGAAAGTCTGCCCTCCGAACTCTTCAAGCTCGAAACCAAGATCTTCCAGCCGCCTGATATGTGTGCGAAGGGTGTTTGCCTCTTCAAAAGCCAGATCAATTACCTCTGGAACAAGAAGTCCCTGTGATTCAACCTTTCCGCTGCCAAAGCTTTTACGCAACTGTTCAAATCTTACCCTCTCATATGCTGCATGCTGATCAATCAGAACAAGGCCGTCTTCTCCCTCGCATAATATGTAGGCTGCCCTGAACTGACCTATCACAGAAAGCCCCGAAAAATATCCCCCTTCTTTAGCTGTAGGAAATTCAGGCTGTTCGTATCGTGCATCCGACTCATGTACCCTGGGCAAAGGAGTTGTAAACAGGTCGGAACGGTTTGCTTTCATGTAATTTTCAACCGCTTGACGCACTCTGTTGCCATCAGTGGCATATTGTGGAGGATTGATATAACTGGAATCCGGTTCTGGAGCTGGAGAAGAAGTGAGTGGTGCAGGTCTCAGCCAGGGGGAGCGGGACAGGGCTTCTGAAAGCGCAAGATGGATGGTGTCATGTACCTGTTTCTGGTTTCTGAAGCGGACTTCATGTTTAGTCGGATGAACATTTACATCAACATCGGAAGGAGGAAGATCAATAAAGACGGCAAGAACCGGATAGCGCCCTTTCTCAAGAACAGGCCTCCATGCCTGCATTATCGCATGCTGAACAACCTTGTCCCTTACAAAGCGGCCGTTTATGAATGTGAACATTGAAGAATAGCCGGATCTTGCCGCATCCGGAGGAGCCATATAGCCTGAAAGCCTTATGGGGCCGGCTTCAAGACTGACCGGGAAAAGAACTGTGTCACGGGGCAACAGTTTCTGTAACCTCTGCAGCAGTGTGCCTGATGAGGTGCGGAACTGCTCTTTACCGTCGTTTATATAGCTGAATGCAACATCGGGCCTTGATATGGCAAGTCGAACCATCTGCTCGCCCAGATGTGCTGCTTCGGTCTCTGCTGACTTCAGAAATTTGAGGCGCGCCGGTGTGTTAAAGAAAATCTGCTCCACCGTTATATCTGTGCCGGAAGCCATTCCGCAGGATTTTGCATCCTTTATCCGGCCACCTTCAACGTATATCTCTGTGCCTTCTATCCCTGATGCTTCACGGGTCTTCAGGCGTAGTCGCGATACCGCTGCGATAGCCGGCAGCGCTTCTCCCCTGAAGCCCAGGGTTGCTATGCCGTCGAGATCATCATCATTACGGATTTTGCTGGTTGCGTGTCGCTCCAGGGCCAGTATGGCATCGTCCCGGGACATACCGTGTCCGTTGTCGGTAACGCGAACAAGGCGCCTTCCTCCGGCTACAGTTTCAAGCCTTATCTCCGAAGCCCCGGCGTCAAGGGCATTTTCCACCAGTTCCTTTACTATGGAGGCAGGCCGTTCCACCACCTCTCCGGCCGCAATCTTGTTTGCCAGATTTTCAGGGAGTATTTTTACTTTTAGCGCCACGGATGCTCCATACAAAAAGAGCGGGCCTGGCCGCTCTTTGAGGTGTTCAAGGTTTACGCCGGATCCGGAAGGCTATTTTTTGGGACTGTCCAGATCACCGAAAAGGCTGCTGAAGTCATCGCTGGGATTATTGGGCTTGGGTGACTGTGGCCCCGCGCCGGGTGCAGAAGGCACAGGTGTGTCATCCCACGAAAAGCTGTTAAACTCGCCACCGGTAGCAGGTTGCGGTTTCGGCTGTGCTGAGGCTGCGGGTGACTGGTTGGACTCCAGAAGGGCAGCAAATGGATCATCGCTTGCAGCAGGGGGCTGGGCAGGCTGCGGTGAAGAGGAAAAGTCAAACGGATCATTTGTGGCAGCCTGAGCAGTTGCTTCTTCGTGTTTGGGAAGTTCAAAGGAGAACATGTCGTTGCTGCTTTCCTGGGAGGTTGCGCCTTCCTCGTCATCCTCTTCAGCAAGCTCGGCTGCCATGACAGTCCTCAGTTTTTCCGGAAGGACTATCGGTGTCAGGCCATGTGCTTCCCTGAAATCTGTCAAGTCGTTTCCGCACTTCCCGCAACTGTCATTTGATTCAAAACTTGTGTAGCCGCACTTGGGACACTTCATTTTAGTTCCTCCTTCAGATATCGCCCCACTTATACTGGAGAATTGCAGTCATGGCAAGGGCGGCGGTTTCAGTTCTTAAAATTCGTTCTCCCAGGGTGACGGGTGTAAAGCCCCACAGGGAGAAGGCCTCGGCCTCGCCAGGCTCAAAACCGCCCTCCGGGCCTATTGCAATGGCAATGCTTGCCGGACGTCCATGCCCTTCCAAAAGTTCTCTTAAGGGGGATGGAGTGCCTCTTTCCCACAGAAGCAGCTTCATTTCGGCGTTGGATGCGCTGGCAGCGGCGGCGGCGGCGGTCGGATGCCAGGCAATATCCGGCTGATCAAAACGCTCAGATTGCCTTGCCGCTTCCTGAACGATCTTTTTCCACCTGTCAAGGCGCCCCTGCAGTTTTTCTCCTGCCAGGCGCGGAACAGAACGGTCTGCCCTGAATATGGCGAAGTCGCTCACACCCAGTTCAGTCCCTTTCTGAAGTACAAGCTCTATCTTTTCTCCTCGTGGCAGCCCTTGTATCACTTTTATCTCAAGGGCATCAGGAAAGCTTGCAGCCTCAAGGGTTGAGTGTATTCTGACGGCTGTCCATTCCTGAGTGATCTGGTCAATCACCCCCTGATGTCTTCTGCCAAGTTCATCAACAAGTATCAGCTCATCGCCGGGCCTCAGTCTGAGTACCCGTGCAATGTGATGATGCAGTTCACCGTCGTAGGAGCCGTAACCGTCCCTTATGGATCTTGAATTTATGATAAAACGTCTTCTGGAGCTCATTTTGTCCTTTTATAGCGGAGGCATCGCCATTCACCGGCTTCAAGTGTCTCCTCAAGTTCCAGCGGATAGGGTTTGAAGCCCTCTGTAACATGATTTTCCCGCTCCGCAAGTATACCTGAAAGCACCAGTTCGCCAGAAGGCTCAAGCCTTTCAACTATTGCCGGAGCAAGGCGTACAAGCTCTTCTGCCAGAATATTGGCCAGTATCAGGCCGTATCTGCCATCAAGCCTTTCAATCGGGGTCACGCTGCATCGTACCTGGCCCGAAACATTGTTTAGCAGGCAGTTCTCAGTTGCAACAATCACAGCCTGGGGATCAATATCAACTGCATCCACAGTTGATGCCCCCAGTTTTGCAGCGGCAATCGCCAGAATGCCGCTGCCTGTGCCAAGATCAAGAACCTGGGCAGGATTTTTATTGTCAGAATGAAAGAGATCAGTCCTTCCAGTGATTATCCGTTCAAGGCATTCAAGGCAGAGCATGGTTGTCTCATGCCCCCCTGTTCCAAAGGCCATCCCCGGATCAATGGTAATTACAATGCGTTCTTCACCTTTTTTTAGGGGGAGCCAGGATGGAGTAACAAGCAGGGTTTGCCCCGCTTTT
>CAZXTZ010000274.1:0-3856 GCA_964643645.1 uncultured Geobacteraceae bacterium | reverse complement strand
CTTTCTTACCTGGAGTTAAGTGATCTGAAGAACGCCAGGTTGGAACTGCGCACCCCGCCAATGCCTATCAGGAAGGTTCAGCCGGTTGACATTAACGGAGATGGCATCAGCGAGGTGATGCTGCTGCTTGATATCTACTCTGAATTTGACAACGAGACAGCCCCAAGGCTCTATATTTACAGGCTGGACCGAAAATTCCGGGCCGTCTGGAGGGGAACAGCTCTGAGCCGTCCGCTGCTTGACGCCATATTTGTTTCCTGCGGGGGGAAAGTACCTGTGCTTGTGGCTCTACACACAGCGGATTCCTTTCTGGTACGCAACCGCGCCATACAGGAACGTATAATCATGTCGTACCGCTGGAATGGATTCGGATTCTCAGGCATCAGACAGATACAGGCTGCAAAAGGCAGTGAAAGTCTTAATGCTGTACGTGGTCTGCCAAGGCTGGCACGGCACGGCAAAATCATTGATGAAATCCCACAAAGCCGCTTCTGCAGGTAAAAAACATGTCAACAACATTCCATTTCTCTTGCTTATCTGAAAGTCGGCATTATCATATTCTCTATTCTTTCATACCTTAAAGATTAACATAATATCCCCAAGGAGCCTGTAATGAATGCGATTGAATGCATAACAACAAGAAGCAGTGTCAGAAAATTTTCTCCGGAACCTGTATCAGAGGAACTCATCAGAGAAATCGTAAAGGCGGCGCAGTGGAGCCCTTCCTACAAGAACAGTCAGCCCTGGGAGGTTTTGGTGGTTTCCGGCAAATCTAAAGAGGCGCTCACCGCTATGCTTCTGGGCCTTTTAGAGGCAAAGGCTGAACCTACCCCGGACCTTCCGTCACCCATTGCCTGGCCTGAACCGGTAAACAGCCGGATTAGTGAACTTATGGCCAAGCGTTCGGTAATGGCAGGGATTGACCTGAATGCACCTGAATCTGTTCTTAAATCAAAAAAAGCAAATTTCAGGTTTTATGGCGCCCCTTCCGGAATTTTTATATTGCAGAACGCCGAACTGGGTGAATGGTCAATATTTGATGCGGGAATATTTGCTCAGAGCCTTATGCTTGCGGCCCATGCAAAAGGAGTTGCGACTGTTCCGCAGGCATTTCTTACCGATTATGCAAAAGAAATAAAACAGTTCCTCGGGATACCCCAAAACATGCGTATTATACTCGGCATATCAGCTGGATACCCTGGTGCCCCGCTTGATTCAATGCCACCACGCCCGGAGAGAGCGCCTGTTGAAGAAGTCCTGAAATTTATAGATTGATCAGATGGCTTCAAGCTCTTCCCACCGTGAATATGCTGCCAGCAGTTCGGCTTCTATCTCTTCAAGGCGGTTATTCAGGTTGACCACAGAGGCTCCGGAATTTTTGTAGAATTCAGGATCGGCCAGTTTTGAATGAATCTGCTCCTGTTCCGCTTCCAGGCTGGTGATCCGCTCAGGCAAGGCCAAAAGTTCCCGTTCTTCCTTAAAGGATAGCTTGCGTGGTCGTTCCTTCAGCGGCTTGCCCTTTTCCTGCAAAGGCTTTTCTGTCGCAGAGTTGTCAGCATCAGCCTGTTGTTCCCGAAGCCAGTCTTCGTAACCGCCCACAGTCTCCTTAACTG
This sequence comes from uncultured Geobacteraceae bacterium, assembly GCA_964643645.1. GTDB lineage: Bacteria > Desulfobacterota > Desulfuromonadia > Geobacterales > Pseudopelobacteraceae > Trichlorobacter. Next base: position 2,243 of record CAZXTZ010000274.1, on the reverse strand, counting down.
TTCCGTCCGGATTTATTGCAAAGGTAGAGCTTACTACATTGTTCAGGAACTCCCGGTCATGGCTCACCAGCAGAAGGGTGCCGCTGTACTCCACCAAAAGGTCTTCCAAAAGCTCAAGAGTCTCGGCGTCGAGGTCGTTTGTGGGCTCATCCAGCACAAGAAGATTGCCCGGCTTTGTGAACAGTTTTGCCAGAAGCAGGCGATTGCGTTCCCCACCTGAGAGGATGCTTACCGGTGATCTTGCGCGCTCAGGGGAAAAGAGAAAGTCTTGCAGATAACCGATTATATGACGGGATCTGCCGCCTATAACCAGAGTGTCGTTCCCTTCACCTACATTTTCTGCAACGCTTTTCCTGGGGTCAAGCTGTTCACGCATCTGGTCCATATAGAGAATCTCGAGCCTTGTTCCCTGGCGGATCTTGCCGCTTTGGGGCTCAAGTTCACCCAGAAGCAGTTTAAGCAGTGTGGATTTTCCTGATCCGTTCGGTCCTGTGATCCCTATCTTGTCGCCGCGCATGATGTTGCTGCTGAAGTTGCGAATAATCGGGCGGTCTGTGTAGCTGAAGCTGACCCCTTCCGCTTCAACCACAATACGGCCTGAGCGGTCGGCCTCCTGCAGACGGATATTTGCTGCTCCCTGCCTGGTTCGCCGCTGCCGGTACTCCTCACGCAACTCCTTCAATGCCCTCACTCTGCCTTCATTTCGAGTACGCCGGGCCTTTATGCCCTGTCTTATCCAGGCCTCCTCCTGTGCCAGCTTCTTGTCAAAAAGCGCCATTCGGGTGATCTCTGCCTCCAGCAGAGATTCCCTGCGCTCAACAAACTGGTCATATCCGCAGCTGAAGGCATAGATACGCCCCCTGTCCAGCTCTGCCACCCTGTTTGCCAGCCTGCGGGCAAAGGCGCGGTCATGGGTTACAAAGATACATGTGCTGATATTGCGGGCAAGAAACTCCTCCAGCCAGAGTATGGTCTCAATATCGAGGTGATTGGTCGGCTCATCCAGCAGCAGAATGTCAGGATTGCTTACCAGTGCCCGTGCCAGAAGTACCCTCCGCCTGGTGCCTCCGGAAAGGCTTGAAAAATCGGCCTCTGCATCCAGATTCAACCGGTTCAGCACCCGTTCCACCTGCTGCTCATGCTCCCACTTTTCTCCTCCGGCTGCGGCATGGGGATGCTGCGCCACAACATCAAAAACCATACCGCTTATATCCTGTGGTATATCCTGCGACACAAGAGCAACCTTAAGCCCCTGACTGCGGATAAACTCACCGCCTTCGGGCGGAAACTCGCCGTTTATGAGCTTCATCAGGGTAGATTTGCCTGTGCCGTTGCGACCCATAAGGCAAAGCCGATCACCCGGCTCTATCTGCAGATTTATACCGTCAAAAATGGGAGGGCCCCCAAAGGCCAGAGTTATTTCACGAAGAGTTATCAATGCCACTATAAAATCCTTACAAGAATTTGATTTTAACCGCCTGACAGGCAGAAGACGATGTATATAACAGACATCACAGGATGCCACAACTTTGATGATTCTCTACCAATGCCCTATGTTTTTTAGTGCATTTTTTTTCTGAAACAGATATACAAGACTAAAAGAGTCCACAATCTTGTTTGTGTGGTTGCTTACAAAAAACAAAGGAGAATAATGATGCTACAAAAAGTTCAGGCAGTGCTGGATCAGGTTCGCCCAATGCTTCAGCGTGACGGCGGTGATGTTGAGCTGATAGAGGTAACAGCTGATAATATTGTGAAGGTAAAACTTCAGGGTGCATGCGGCTCCTGCCCCATGTCCACTATGACACTGAAGATGGGGATTGAAAAGGCCATTAAAGAGCAGATTCCCGAGATTGTAGAAGTTCAGCAGGTTCGCTAGAACTGAAAACAGCCCCGAATGTCATTCTTGACAGCGGGGCTGTGACTTATAAGGGGCAGGTCTCACTTGCCAGCCAGAGTCATTCGCTTAAGTGAACAAGTGATGGAGATATTATCCTGCGTTTTTTGTGTGAACTTGTGTCAATCCTGCATTATGCTGCCAGAAAGCAGTGCAGTGACTTTCTCTATGTCTTGGCAGCGAGAGCGGGTGCTCTGGTATCAGCGTACTTGTGACTTCCATTAACAAGCCGTACTCAAGCTCAAGCTGAACTGCAACTAGAGAAAGACAACTTACAACAAGTCCTGATGCAACCCCGTTTTTGATAGCCTCGGTCTGTCCAAATTCCAGTGATATTGAATAAGCT
>CAZXTZ010000273.1:0-3860 GCA_964643645.1 uncultured Geobacteraceae bacterium | reverse complement strand
ATTCGCATATTTAATCACCGGAGCAATAATAAAGTGCCTGTTGTGAGTTGCTGCAATGCTGTATGTAAAACTTTCAGACAATGGTCATATCAAGTTCGCCGGTAACTGCATAGCGTACCATCTGCCGTGCGTTCATCACTCCCAACCCCAGCTTCTCTACAGTCCTCCCGTTTTTCCAGTAGTCTTCCCCGTTGGCCATGCAGGCAACATTCACCATTGCGCTTATCCGTGGTGTCGGAACACCTATTTTTGTGCCGATTGAAGCTATGGTAGCCAGACCGTAGGGGATATCCTCTGTCACATAGCGGTGCTTAAGGCTGTCCGGGGACATTTGCACATTATTGTCTGACACCTGGTACATCATGTCGTAGGCGCTTTCCCCCTTCACCTTGTACAGCACCTCCATTGTGTCCATGAATGAATAGGTCTCACGGCAGAGCAGGCGTGCCACCTCCATACGCTCCGCATCCACAGCCTCCATGATCCTGCCCACCGATGGTGTGATATCGTAGTGGGAGTTGCGGTAAGGCCCCATCTGCTCGATCCGGCTCATATTCATAAGGGTGGAAATCGGGTGGATTATAAGCCCCGGCTCGTCAATGCTTGTCTGTAGCACCCCCATGCTGGGGGAGAGCTGGGGATAGAGGTCTGTAAGCTTCCAGAGCGCCTCGGCGGTTCTGGTTGCAGGCATGGCAGCAAAGGGCAGGTCTGCCTTGACAGCCTTGATGTTGACATGGCCAGGCCCCTTTGAATCTGCGGCAAATATAAAAGAACTTGTCTCTCCTGTAAGGAAATCATCACTGCGTCCTGCTTCTCTCAACATCCTTGCAAAGGCCAGGGCCCCGAATTTGCCGGGATTGAATACAACTATCTGCCCTTCCTCCCCCTGCTCTATCATTGCTTTCATGTACGGTTCCTGGGCAAAAGCCGGAACAACAATCATTACAACCTCCGCCCCCTTGATGGCTGCGGAGAGGTCAGTAGTCATCAAGGCTGGCTTTGCAAAGCCGGTCGGCGCGCCGGAAGATGTTATGCCTTCAACCATTATGCCGCCAAAGGCCATAATAAGTCTTAAATTTGTGGAGTGGGCAGGATCTGCAGCCAGACTGACCTCATGGCCTGCAAGGGTGAGATCCCCTGCCATTGCTATTCCGCCATGGCCAGCACCCAGAATTGCTACTTTCATGATTGCACCTCGTTTTGATTGAATTCGGATACAGTTTGACAGTATGCCACAGCTTGCAGAAAAGTGAAGCAATCATGACTTTTTTTCGTTAAGTTTTGAAGGCATGACAAAAATATCCTCTTTGCCTTGAAGAACAACGTAAATATGATACAGTTCAAAAAATCTTAGACCCAAATGAGATTTAACAGCAGGAGGAATTATATGCTTAAACCTGGAATATGCGCTGGAATGACCGCAGTTGCTGCTATTGTTCTTTCATCAGGGACGGTATCGGCCCAGACAATAACAGTGGATCAGAAGATGTTGCAGCAGTTGCAGGACACCATCAGGCAACAGCAGCAGCAGCTTCAGCAGCAGTCTGACCAGATAAGGGCACAGGCCGATATATTGCAAAAGCTTCAGCAGCAGGTAAACAGCATTCAGAAGGCCCCTCTAGCGCAGACTGCAGCTCAACCTGCAGCAACCGGGGCACAGCTTCAGACCGCAGCCACAGCCGTTACACCGGAAGCCCCATTGCCTTCAGTTGTAACATCAGGAAATGACAAGATAAAACTCTCCATATCAGGCACCATTGACAGGGCTGTCAATGTTATAGGAGACGGAGGCAGAACAAAGCTCTACCATGTTGACAACGATGCCGATAACACCAAGGTAAGATTTGAAGGCACTGCAAGGATAAATGAGGACATGACGGTCGGCACCAAGCTCGAGGTTGCGATAACAGCAGATGAATCATCCCAGGTTTCGCAGCTTAACCAGGCCCCAGGTAACTTCCTGGATGCGCGGTGGGCAGAGGTATATCTTGAAAGCAAAAAATTTGGGAAGCTCTCGTTAGGCAAAGGGGAAACTGCATCTGCCAGCACTGCAACAGTTGACCTTTCAAAGACCGATGTTGTCCTTTATTCCAGTGTTTCAGATATTGCCGGAGGCATTTTCTTCCGTGAGAAGGACGGCCTCCTGAGCGTTACAACAGTTGCCAATGCCTTCAACGCCGGTGACGGAGGTCGCCATTCCCGCGTCCGGTATGATACCCCCGACATTTTTGGCTTCAGCCTGGCCGGCTCTGTTTTTTCTAATGAGCGTTCCGACATAGCACTCAGGTGGGGAGGTGAAGGTTATGGATTTCAGGGAGCAGGCGCCTTTGCTGTAGCAAATACAAAAGTGGATGACGAGAGGCTCCAGTACGATGGTTCTTTCTCGCTTCTCCATACTGCCACCGGACTTAACCTGACTGTTGCAGGCGCCCTTATGGACAGAAAAGTTGCAAAGGATGGAACAAACCTTTACGGAAAACTTGGCTGGCTGGCAAACTTTACCAGTCTGGGGTACACTGCATTCGGTGTTGATTATACAAATTCAAGGGATATGGCTGCTGATGGCGATAAGGGCTACTCGGTCGGCGGGGCTGTTGTGCAGGCCTTTGAAAAATATGCAACAGAAGTTTATCTGCAATATCGCCTCTTCTCTCTTAACAGAACCCAGGCCACGCCGGTTAATAATATAAATATGGGAACCTTTGGGGTCAGGGTGAAGTTTTGATCATCCGAAAAGCTGCACTGCTTCTTCTTGCAGTCATTTTTTCCGGATGTGCTGGAATAAAACCCTGGACTCCCCCGAATCACCGCGAGGATGGCCCGACGAAGGGCGGACTGCTCACAGGGCCTGAAGGGGCATGGACGATAGGGATAGGAGGCAAGGTTGATGATCCTGTGAAAAAAACGGAGCCTTCAAAGCCACCATTACCGGTTAATTCTCCGGAGAGATCTGCAAAGCCGTGACATGAATACACCACGAATTCTGATAGTTGATGACGAGCAGAGTGTAATCAGCGCTGTCTCACGCTGTTTTCTGGACACTAACTATGAGATCAGCACTGCAATCTCAGGGGCTGAAGGTCTTGACCTGCTCACGGCCCGGGGGCCTGTAGATCTGATAATTTCAGACTTCCGGATGCCTGGAATGAACGGTGTGGATTTTCTACGGCAGGTTATGGCCAAATGGCCCGGCATAAAGCGGATGATTCTTTCCGCCTATACTGATTCGGACATACTCCTTTCGGCCTTGAATGAGGGGAGGGTTCACCGCTTTGTCACAAAACCCTGGAAGAACGAGGAACTGATTGCCGTTGTCGAAGAACTGCTTGGTGAGGTTGATGTTCTTGACAGCGTAAAGCATGAGGTTGAGGGGCTGGTTCGACGTAATCAGATATTGGCGGCAACAAATGACCAGCTGCGTACCCTTCTGACCGAACTGCTAAATACTGTTCGTTCTGAAAATTCAGCCCGGGCAGATATAACTGAAATGGCATCGGATCTTTCAGACGAACTCCAGATTTTGAAAAAGCTCTCCGACCGTGAGATCCAGATTTTAAAATGCCTGGCAATAGGGCAGCGTCCCAAGGAAATTGCCCAGGATCTTGCAATAAATATCAAGACTGTAAGTACTTACAAGCAGCGCCTTTATGGCAAGATGGGCTTCAAAAGTGAAGCCGATCTTATAAAATTTTCAATAAAGCACAAGCTTGTCCTCCCCCACTAGCAATTTTACCTTTCTTTTGTAGGATTATTCTTACGCAAAACTCTGAAATGTCTTACTTACATGCTTATTTTACTGAAGTAATATAGATCACTACAGATATTGATTCAGGCAGGAGAGTTTAAATGGACAACACCAT
>CAZXTZ010000272.1:0-3874 GCA_964643645.1 uncultured Geobacteraceae bacterium | reverse complement strand
GGCTGCCTAGCACTTATCCTTGTACGCCTTGTAATTGACTACATGAAGATCTTCATTCAGCTCCTTAACCCCTTCAACCCCTTCAACCACACGAAGAGCAGCCTTCTTCTCACACTCTGTGCCTATGTAACCGGAAAGGTTCACAACACCATCCTCCACATCAATCCGGAAAGGCCTGTATTCAAGTTTTTCGGAGCGTAGAAGCGCTGATTCAATTTTCTTCACCATTATGGCGTTTTCAACAACACTGGCGGCCCACTTGTCTGCATCCTTAAACTGCGGGTCTTTTACGGCTGCAACAATTGCGTCAACTATTGAGGCAATTGAAAGCCTTGATGTGTTAAAGGTGAGATCGTAACCGAGGGGATCACTCCAGTCACGGTCGAAGTAAAAATGGATAAAGCCCCCACGCTGGTGATCACTTCGCCTTATGAGCTCCTGGGCAAGATCGGGGTCAATCCACTCCCTCTCGGAAAAGCGCTCTACCCTTTCCTCAAAATCAGCTACAAAACGCAGACGCAGAAGATTTCCGCAGCCTTCAAGAAGATCCTGTGCCCCCCTGCCATAAAAAATCACATTACCTTTTTTTGCAAAATCGAGAAGTATACGTTCTACAGTGTTAAGTGAGGCAGCCCTCCGACGATCTTCAACGGTATTGTATGAAGGAGGCTTCTCGTCAACCATCTGGAGCATGTCAACAGAAAGGCCATATTTTGCGGCCGTTTCACCGATACAAGGGCCGTCAACAAGTTTGTACTTGAGTTTTTTTGAAAGTTCCTGAGCAACAAAATAGGCGCCGGTGCCCATTTCACGGGATATTGTTATGATTGCCATTTATTAGACCTCTCTGCTTCATGATAAAATCGTTTGTTGCATGACAAATTAGCATGTAACAGTTGTCTGCACAATACAGCAATGATAGGTTTACATCAAACTACTCATTGATGAGGTATGGATGCCTGAAAGTGCAATTTTCATCTTACGTTTTCTTGTCTTCGCCTCTGTACACTCTTTTTTGGCCTTGCCCCGTATACAGGAAAAAGCCGGAAAATATTTCAGGATATTCGGTAACTGTTACAGGCTCTTGTACAATATTCTTTCCCTGATGCTTTTCATCTGGCTGATGCTTTCATGGCAGGGAACTTCTGTTCTGTACGTTGTGCCCGGTGTGTGGAGCCTTATCATGTACGGACTGCAGTTATTGCTGCTGGTTTTCATGGCTGCATCCCTGCGACAGACAGGAACTGCCGACTTTCTTGGAATAGGCAGACAGAGAGAGCAAGAGAGGCCACTTATAACTGCCGGATGCTATTCAATTGTCCGGCATCCAATGTATCTGGCCTCAATAGTGTTCATGCTTATGAATCCAGTAATGACCAGCCGATGGCTTACCCTTACCGCACTTGCTGCCTTATATATGATAGCCGGAGCAGTCATTGAAGAGAACAGGCTATTAAGAAAGTTTGGGGCGGAATATGAAGATTACCGGGAAAGGGTGCCTTTCATCATACCTCGGGCTATATCCTGCAAAGCCTGTAAATAATGGACGAATCAAACATCTCCACCACCTGGAACCTCTTCCACTGAGAGACCTATCCTCAACACAAATCTGCGGGAGACACCACCAGAATCGAACGCCACAGGAACTTTCAATACCTTTGGAAGGGCTGCAATAGTAATTTCAGGTATAACAACATCCTGACAAACTGCGTCTGAAGAGTCAGGACTGGGAATTCCTGTAGTCCCCCCCATGAATGAATCATCAGTATCAGTTTCAGAGGCTGCGGATTCCTGATTCTGCTCCCTGGTGTACTCCTCCTGAAGCTGCCTGAAAATCCCCTGCGAAAGCGTGACTATTGAATTCAGAACTCCCTCGCCAGTCACTGTTGAACTATTTATCCGGGCAAGATAAGGGAGGTCGGCAAGCCATCTGTCATCAGAAACCGGTTTAGCCTGATCTGTTTTTGTGGAAAGCAGTACCGATGAGAGAGCATCAAAACTCCTGCCTGTAGATGATAGCACCGAACGAAGCATAAGCATGGAATCCCTGCATTCCGGGGTTTCTTCAGTTCCGGATTCAATTACAACTGCAAGGCCATCAACCCCCTTGAGGGTCATCTTCCATGCCCCCTGATTTTCAACGCTACCCGAAAGGGTATAAAGATGAAATCGAACTTTGTGACCGTCAATCAGCGCATGTTCAAAAGGAATATAATCGAAGAACAAAAGTGTTGCCCCACCGGCTGGCATTGATTTTAGAGGACCACACAGAGAGGGCTTGATCCTCTGGTGAATATACCTGAAAAGAGAACTCTTTCCCGATCCGGAAGGCCCAAAGAATACTATCTTTGCATTTATCTCTTTTTTCGAGTGATTTATTACAGCCATTTTTTAGTTAACCTTGGAATGCGGGAGTTATCGTTTGTTCTGCTTGCTAAGGATCATTCTCTTGGCCTGGGTTGATAATACCGAAGATATGTTACGACTTTTGGCGTAGCCTGAAATATCCTTATCGTTAAGAGTGCCTAAAAAACGCAGCGCGTTGGCCAGAGGAGTCTTTGGGTTTTCCACAAGTGCCTTACGAATGGGGTAATTTTTCACCCATTCCTTGTTTGCACAGATCAATCGCATTATTTCATCGTTTACTGTGCCTGACTTAAGCACGTTAAGTACTTCAGGCTCTGTTATTCTGGGATTTTTCAACACGCCGCTGCTGACAAGCTTGTTTGAATCCTTGATCAGAATCTTGCGCCACTCCTTGTCGCCGGTAAGGGCCATCTTGATTTTTTCGCCAATACCCATAACCTGTGCAATCTGATATTTGCTGAGAAATTCCTCCCCCTCCTTCTCTTCATCGAGATCATCAGGATCATCAGGATCTTCTGAATCAGCCAGAGAGGGGCCTTCAGAAGAATCATCATGCAATCCATCTTCATCTGCCTCATCAAATGTTGCAGGAACAGGTTGATCTGCTAAAGGGGTTTGCGGGGAATCATCAGGCGGAATTGAAAGAAGGTGCTTTTTTGTGGTCTCGGCAACGAGAGGATGATGAAGAATCAACTCCCTCACCCTGAGGTCAGCGCCATGGGAAAGGGCTACAGCGTGAAGCACAGCCGGATGGAGATCATCCCATCCTTCAATACAGGATATTCGCTCTGTACTGAGACCGGCCAGGGATGAAAGGGCCAGATCTTTTACCTGCGGATCTTTGTCTTTACTAAGGCAGAATAACAGCATCAGCTCCTCGCGGGGCAGGAGGGAGGGTATCCCCCCTGCCCCGCGAAGGCGCTGTTCCACCGGAGTATCAGGTTTGACAAATGGAGAAACCGCAGGTGGTATCACTATTTTTACTGATTCTGCCAAGAATTCCCCCTTCTATTCAAGAACAGGATTTCCGATGGAGGCCTTTTTAAGCTTTTTAATGGCCGCTTCTGCCGCACCCCTGTCAGTAAATGTACCCGCAGTCAACTTGCGGGAAGGTATTGAAATCGTAGTTTTCTGAAGTTTGACTTCAGCACCTGTAGCAGCAAGTCTTTTCTGCTCCTGCACAGCTCTGTCCTGCATGGAGTATGATCCGGCGATAACGGTGTGGGTTGTGCCTTTCTTTACGGAAAAGGCGCTGGCACCTTTCTTTTTAAGCATCTCAACCGCCTGTTGAGCAGATGCAGTGTCAGGATAGGTGTTATAGACAAGACGGTACATCACCGTTGAGCGACGACCTCCACTGGTGATAACCGGAGAAAGCCCCTGCCCCTTTACCCTGGAGATATCTCCAGCAAGAACTTCTTCTACAATGTATGAACCCACAACCAGAGTCCAGGGCCCGTTTTTCTTTACAGTGACCGGCTTTGGTGCGGCAGCCTTGTCATCGGGC
>CAZXTZ010000271.1:0-3896 GCA_964643645.1 uncultured Geobacteraceae bacterium | reverse complement strand
TCTTGGCTGCCTTGGCGGTGGGTAGATTTCGGGCGAGAGTAACGAGAGGAGTCGGGATGTACGGAAAAATAGAAAAGATCCATTTTGTGGGTATTGGCGGGATAGGTATGAGCGGTATTGCCGAGGTTCTTTTAAACCTTGGATACAATGTTTCCGGCTCGGACCTGAAGGAGAGCGACACAACCGAGCGTCTTCGTATCCTTGGCGGCGAGATATCCATCGGCCATGCTGCTGAAAATCTTGCAAACGTGGATGTTGTAGTAACCTCCACTGCGGTTCAGACAGACAATCCCGAGGTTGCCGAGGCAATTCGCAGGATGGTTCCTGTAATCCCCCGTGCAGAGATGCTGGCCGAGCTTATGCGGATGAAATATGGCATTGCCATTGCCGGCACCCACGGCAAGACCACAACCACCTCAATGGTGGCGACGGTTCTTACCCACGCGGGGATTGATCCTACCATAGTGATTGGTGGAAAGCTCAATACCCTTGGAACTAACGCCAAACTTGGAAAAGGTGATTTTCTTGTTGCAGAGGCTGACGAATCTGACGGCTCTTTCCTGAAGCTCTCTCCTTCAATAGCAGTTGTAACAAATATAGATGCAGACCACCTTGACTACTATAAAGGCGGAATTGAAGAGATAAAGGATACCTTTGTCGAGTTTATAAACAAAATACCTTTTTACGGCCTTGCCATCCTCTGTCTTGAGGATCGGAACATTGCCGAGGTTATTCCCAGGATTAAAAAGAGATTTATGACCTACGGCCTGTCATCACAGGCAGATCTCAGGGCAACACACGTAAAGCTGAACGGCTTCAATACATCTTTTGCTGAACGCCTTGGCCTGTACCGCTGTGGCCCTTGAACTGGATGTGCCGTTTGACAGGATTCAGGAGGGGTTTGCAGCGTTTGGAGGTGTTGGCAGACGCTTTACTGTAAAGGGTGAAAAGAACGGGGTAATGGTTGTTGATGATTACGGACACCATCCGGCAGAGATCCGCGCGACCCTTTCAGCCGCCAAGAGCGGGTTTCCGGAGCGTCGTCTTGTTGTTGCCTTTCAGCCACACCGGTACACCAGGACCAAAGAACTCTTTGGCGAGTTTGTAACATGCTTCTACGATGCTGACGTGCTGGTTCTAACCGATATATACGCAGCCAGCGAGCAGCCTATCCATGGTGTTTCTGCTGAAAGGCTTGCAGAAGAGGTAAGAAAGCATGGCCAGCGGGATGTTACATATGTTGCGGATCGGAATGAACTTCCTGAACACCTTGCAGGGGTTGCAAAAGAGGGCGATATAATAATCACCCTGGGGGCAGGAAATATCTGGCAGACCGGCGAAGAACTGCTGGAAAAGCTTTGACAGGAGGATTTGAGGGCATAGCCGGGAAGTTTAGGGGAACTTTGCTTCGCAATGAACCGATGAGTCGGCATACCTCTCTTAAGGTAGGTGGTACGGCTGACCTCTTTGCAGTGCCTGAGGATGTTGAAGATCTTCTCTCTCTGCTTGATGCATTAAAGGATGCGGGCCTTTCCTGGATGGTAGTCGGGGGAGGCTATAACCTGCTTGTCCGTGATGGAGGTTTGCGCTGTGCTGTTATATCGCTTGAGTCTATTAATGCCATAGAACAGCTTGATGATGGCAACATTAAGGCCTGGTCAGGGGCAGAAAACCTTGCACTCGTGCGATTTGGACAAACGCTGTGCCTTGGGGGCCTTGGCTTCATATCCGGCATACCAGGAACAATAGGCGGTGCTTTGAGGATGAATGCCGGCGCATATGGAGAAGGCATACTTTCTCACGCAGTTTCACTCAGCATTCTTAGAGACGGGGCTGTGCAGGAGATGCCGACAGGCAGCTTCAGCCATGGTTACAGGCGTCTGGATATTGAGAGACAGGACATTCTGCTTGCTGCAACCTTCAGGCTTGTGGCCAGAGATCCTGCGGAGACAGAGGAAGAGATAAGAAGGGATCTGGAACTTCGTCGTTCCAAGCATAATGTAGGTTTTCCAAGTGCCGGCTCATTTTTCAAGAACCCTCCCGAAAAGGCAGCCTGGCGACTTATTGATGAGGCAGGAATGAGGGGGAAATCCGTTGGGGGGGCACAGATGTCTGAGCTTCATAGCAATTTTCTTATAAACCGTGGTGATGCCACAGCCTCTGATTGCCTGGAGCTTGCAAGACTCGTTAAGGAAGCTGTGCTGGATAATTGCGGTGTACTGCTGGAGGAAGAGGTAAAGATTGTGGGGGAGGAGCCATGAAAGACAAGCGGATTGGTGTGCTTATGGGGGGGCTCTCGGCAGAGCGCGAGGTGTCGCTGAAGAGTGGAATGGCAGTCCACCAGGCACTTTTGAAGCTGGGGTATGACAGTACTGCAATAGATGTCCGTCACGAGGTTGCAGAAGTTCTTCGCAATGAACGGATTGAAGTTGCATTCATAGCCCTCCACGGTCGCTATGGGGAGGATGGTTGCATACAGGGGTTACTGGAACTGATGCAGATTCCATACACCGGTTCCGGGGTTCTTGCCAGCGGACTTGCAATGCACAAGCTTTACAGCAAACAGGTATTCGGTGCAGCAGGGCTGACCATAACTCCATATATTGCTGTAAATCGAGGTCAGGTGACGGAGCTTTCTGCGCTTCCGTTTGCCCTCCCTGTGGTGGTCAAGCCGGTTCAGGAAGGATCATCGGTGGGTGTATCAATAGTAAAAACAGCCGAAGAATTTAATCCGGCCCTCGAAGAAGCCTTCAGATACGATGATATGCTGCTGATTGAAAAGTATGTGAAAGGGAGGGAGGTTCAGGTGGGTATACTTGAAGACCGTCCCATAGGAGCCATAGAGATAGTACCCAAAAACGAGTTTTACGACTTCGAGGCAAAATATACGGATGGTATGGCTGAACATATATTCCCTGCCCGCCTTGAATCGGAGATATATGAGAAAGTCCTGCGTCAGGGCTGCAGAGCTCACCTTGCTCTTGGTTGTGACTGTTACAGCCGTGTGGATTTTATTGTGACAGACGCGGGGGACTGTTATCTGCTTGAGGTCAATACTCTGCCAGGAATGACAGCCCTGTCCCTCTTGCCTGAAATTGCATCAAAAGGCGCCAGTCTGGATTTTGAAAGCCTTGTTGAAAGAATATTGCTTTCATCAGCACTCAAGACAGGTAAGAACTGCAGATGATGACGGATATGAGGCATATTTCCGGCCGCACAGACCGTAAGGTCGCTTCCAACCGGATGAAGGTAAAAAAGGAGCCGGTTGACCTCCGGAAGTATCTGCTGCCCCTCATCCGCTACGGAAGTCGTGGAGCGATTGTGATTGTTGTGGCGGCAATGCTTCTGGCTTCTGTCCGGGCTCTCATGAAGACGACGCCATTCCCTGTTCAGAAGATTGATATAAGGGGGGTAAAGAAGATATCGAAAGATGATCTGATTGCGCTTTCAGGGGTTGTGGTGGGGCAGAATATGCTCTCTCTGCGTCTCAAATCCGTGGGGGAGCAGATTGCGACCAACCCGTGGGTTGCATCAGTGCGTGTGCAAAGATTTTTTCCAGGAACGGTTGCGGTAACTGTTATTGAAAGGCAGCCGATAGCAGTGGCCAATCTTGGTCTTCTTTACTATCTTGATGAAAAAGGGGAGCCTTTCAAACCACTGAATTTCGGAGATAAGCTTGATCTGCCAGTGGTTACAGGTTTTACAGAAGAAGAGCTTAACAGCGATCCTGCCGGAACCAGGGAGGGACTCCAGAATGCCTGTGAGCTGCTTGCAGCCTTAAAGAGTCATGGCTCATTTATCCTTGCGGATGTGTCGGAGATTCATTACGATAGGGCGCACGGATTGACCATCTTTACAATATCAGGCGCATTGCCAATAAAGGTCGGCTCCGGTGA
>CAZXTZ010000270.1:0-3936 GCA_964643645.1 uncultured Geobacteraceae bacterium | reverse complement strand
TACATGAGGTTGCAAAACTTCTGGATACGGATCTTCCCGGTGCAATCGAAAAAATTGCGCCACTTGAAAACTGTCTTGATTCACCGGTACTGCGTCACAGATTTGTGGATCTGCAACATGCACTCTCGGTATTTGACATTGACAGTGCCCATAGTATCCTTGAACAGATGATTTCAACCCTTGAAAAGCATGCGGGAGGTGGGACAAGTGCCTGACGAGCAGATCAGACGGAAGGTTCTCATTGTTGACGACACCCCCGAAAACATCCAGGTTCTTATGAACCTTCTCCGGGATGAGTATGCAATAGCGGTTGCAAATAACGGCGAGCGTGCCCTCTCCCTTGCAACCGCCAGACCAGCCCCGGATATTATTCTTCTTGATGTCATGATGCCAGTCATGGATGGATATGAAGTATGCCGGAGACTTAAGGATGATCCCCATACAGCTTCCATACCTGTGATTTTTATAACAGGCCTTTCTGATCATGCTGATGAGCAAAGGGGGCTTGATCTTGGCGCTGTTGACTACATCCTGAAGCCATTTACCCCCAGTCTTGTAAAATCGAGGCTCAGGAACCATCTTGAATTGAAGACATACAGGGATAAGCTTGAAGAACTTGTAAACGAGAGGACAAAAGAGCTGATTCTTACACAGGATGCCGCAATATTTGGACTCGGTATCCTTGCCGAGTACAGGGATATTGAAACCGGAGAACATATCCGCAGGACACAACACTATGTGCGACTGATAGGTGAAAGCCTCAAGAATCATCAGCGTTTCAACGGTTATTTTGACAGCCAGACCCTGCGTCAGCTATTTAACTCCGCCCCGCTTCACGATATTGGAAAAGTTGGAGTGCCTGACATTGTACTTCAAAAACCTGGATCACTTACCAGCGAAGAGTTTCTTGTGATAAAGCAGCATACGGTTTTTGGCAGGGAAATAATAAAAAGAATTGAAGCCGGGATGCACAATCATTCTGCCTCTGCCTTTCTCCACTTTGCCGAAGAGCTGGCCTACACACACCATGAACGATGGGATGGCACCGGTTATCACGGAATGAAGGGCGAGGAGATACCTGTTTCAGGACGCCTTATGGCCATTGCCGACGTATATGATGCGCTGACAAGCTCAAGGGTATACAAGCCGGCCTATTCCCATGACCAGGCTATGCAGATAATAACCCAGGGAGATGGCCGGACAAGCCCTGAACATTTTGACCCATTCATCCTTCAGGCATTTGTTGATCTAGAGAATGAGATACGCCTGATCTCGCTCTCCCACAGAGAGGAAGCCTGAAAACCCGTTTGCTGTAATCCGCAACAATTCAGGCATTTTTGAAAAACAAAGGAGGAATAGCCCGCCATGACTAATCGTAAGCTCTTCAGAATAATCGCAGTAATTTTTTTAACAATGCTGCTACAGGCTCCGCTGCAATCAATCGCTGCTCCGCCGGACTCATCCGAATATGTTATGGGAATATTCCCGTTTCTTCCAGTTGCCAACCTGGAAGGGATATTTGCCCCTATTTCGGCAGAGATTTCCAACGCCGTCAAAAAGCCGGTAAAACTGCGGCTCACCAGCACATATGACTCATTCATAAGCACAATGAAGGAAGACAGTTTCGATATAATACATATACATCCATTCGATTATGTCAGATTCGGCAGATCCATGGGCTATATTCCGGTTGTTGCAAGATCAGAGGATCTGTTTGCCCAGTTTTCAGTCAAAGAGGGGTCTCCGATTTCAAAGATAAGCGACCTCAAGGGTAAGCGTGTAGGTACACCACCTGCGTCGGGCTCAGTGACATACCTCGCACTTGATGAACTTATTAAACGTGGCCTGAAACCATCTAAGGATGTAACAATAAAGCACTTCCCTAATCACCTGGCATGTGTGCAACAGCTTCAGATAGGAAATGTAGACGCATGCGCGACAAGCGCATCAACCCTCAAAATATTTGAGGCCCAGTTCAAGATAAAATTCAAGCGCATAGGAGCCTCCATAACAATTCCACACACAATGTTTGCCGTACACCCCAGGGTTCCTGCAAAAGATCGTGAGATAATAAGAAACACACTGCTCCATACATCACTTTCGACCGTCAACCCGCAATTGAGAGCCCTGTTTATAGAATCCGGAAGCATGACAACGGGCAACTATTTCAAATCTGTAAGCGATAAGGATTATGACCCGGCAAGAAAGATTCTGACACGCCTTGGCATTAAATGAGACAATTGAAACCCACGGTTTATAACGGTTTAAAAGGGTAGCCAGAATGAAAGCGGTAATACAGAGGGTAACCTCCTCGTCTGTAACAGTTGAAGGCAATATAGTCGGAGAGACCGGAACCGGCATACTTGTCCTTTTGGGTATTCAAAAGGACGACACAGCTGATAAGGCAGAATGGCTCGCAAAAAAGATATCCGAGTTAAGGATTTTCAATGATCCTGAAGGTAAAATGAACCTCTCTATAAGGGATGTTAATGGATCAATCCTGGCTGTATCCCAGTTTACCCTTGCCGGGAACTGTAACAAGGGACGCCGCCCTTCCTTTGATACGGCAGCCGATGCCGATGAGGGGAAAAAACTGTACGAACATTTTGTAAATGCTCTTAAGCAGCTGGATCTGCAAGTATCAACCGGAATATTTCAGGCAGATATGAAGGTAGCGCTCGTAAATGACGGTCCTGTGACCTTTATCCTTGAACGATAGCGATCCAAAAATAAATTGAAGAGGCCTCTAAATGATGCATATTATCCTGTCGCTTTTTATTCTGATGCTTGCAGCTCCACTTCAGGCTGGCACCTGCGATCAGGCAGCGCTGGAACTTAACAAAACCCTGAAATCCAGGATAGATGAAAAAGAATTTTCCGAAATCCTTACAAGCCTGAATAAAACCGGCAATAAAGCCCTGCCACCCAAGTTTGTCACAAAAAGAGAAGCCCAGAAGGCAGGCTGGCGGCCAGGTAAAGATATCTGGTCCGTTCCTGGATTGAACGGGAAGAGCATCGGCGGCGACCGCTTCGGAAATCGTGAAGGCAGACTGCCGGAGGCAACCAGACGAAGCTGGAAAGAGGCTGACCTGGACTACAAAGGGGGTAAGAGAGGGGCCAAACGCCTCCTGTTCAGCAACGATGGAATCCGTATGGTGACGGTTGACCACTACAAGACATTCAGCGAGGTGCCGTCATGCAGATAACCTGCAAGATAGACGGCAGGAAGATTGAGAAACTGGATGATCTTTACGACCAGCTTGCAGCTCAGCTTACACTCCCCAGACACTTTGGAAGAAACCTGGATGCGTTGTGGGACACCCTGACAGCCGAGCTGGAAGGGCCCCTGACCATTGTCTGGCTACATGCAGACGAAAGCCGTACCAGTCTTGGCGACACCTATGTCAAGGTAAAGATAATGCTTGAAGAGGCCGCGGGGGAGAGAGATGATCTGACTCTCCATTTTGAGGGGGATTAATCCTTGAACCCGGGAAAACTCCGTAATGCTGCATCAACATGGGGCATTGTTGCGTCTTTTATACTTATCGCCATTGCCCTTCCATCATCCGCACCGGACACAGTCTTCATGCTTTCTTTCCTCGCCGTGACTTCTGCAGTGTTTCCACTTGCTTTAGGAACCGCCAGACAACGTATTGCCGCTGCTCTGGCGCTGCTTTTGGCCATGCTTGTTGCCGGCTCAATGGTAGAAAAGGCGAAAGAAGAAAAGCTTCTCAAACTGCGAGGGAAAACAGCGCCGACATCTCCAGCTGTCACCGGAAAACAGAAAAAGCCGCTTATGTTGCCGATAAAGGTTGGCGTAGCATTTGTTCCGCCAGAAAACCGCTATCAGGATATACCTGAAACAACAAAGAAAAAGATTATCTCTGACAAGAAGGGTAAGCGAGATCAAGACTGATGACTATCCTCAACCGGAGG
>CAZXTZ010000269.1:0-3961 GCA_964643645.1 uncultured Geobacteraceae bacterium | reverse complement strand
CCTTCCGGCAGCGGTAAATCAACCCTGGTCAATCTGCTGGCAGGCCTGTACAGGCCTGATTCCGGACAGATCCTGCTGGATGGTCAACCACTCTTTGATTGCAGCAACATGGTTAATCTGCCGCCCCATCGTCGCCGGATCGCCATGGTGTTTCAGCAGCATGGACTGTTTCCCCATCTGAATGTACGCAAGAACCTGCTCTACGGCTATAAGCGATGTCCAGTTAAAGAGTGCAGGATTGACCTTGCTGAGGTTGTTGAGGTGCTGGAAATAAACGATCTCTTGGATCAGATGCCGGAGACGCTGTCCGGCGGTCAGAGCCAGCGGGTGGCGCTGGGGCGCGCTATTCTCTCATCACCCCGTCTGCTGATTATGGATGAGCCTCTTTCCGCCCTGGATGATGATCTCCGATACAGAATAATCCCTTATTTAAGGCTGGTGTCCGACCGATTCGGTATCCCGTTTGTCTTTATATCCCACTCACTGGTTGAGATGCGGCTGATGGCAGAACATGTTGCGGTGCTGGAAAAAGGTCGCCTTACCTCTGTCGTTACGCCGGAAGAGTTGGCGCGTAAGCGTATGGGGAGCAGCCGTGTCGGTTACATAAACCTTATTCCGCTTGAGAAACCTACAGTGCGAAACGATCTGCTTGCCTTTCCGTGGGGAGGGCGGGAACTGCTGCTTTCTGTTTCAAATGGAGCCGAATCCGGGATATTTGAGCTTTCATCAAAGGATATCATCCTTTTCAAACGCCACCCTGACGCGCTCAGCGCCAGAAACCTTCTCCCCTGCACGGTCCGGTCGTTTTTTGAATCAGGCTCTAAAACAGGGATCGAACTTGATTGCAATGGAGAAACTCTGATTTCCGAAATAGTACAGGATGCTGTTGCAGAACTTGATCTGGCTCCTGGAAAGCCGGTCTGGGCTGTGATCAAGGCATCGGCCTTCAGGAGATTGTAGCCAGTTCGTGGCATATTCGCTAACAATCTGTTATTACTGAAATGTAGAGTAAGCCTGGAAGGTGACGTATGATGCAGCCTACAGTCATCATACTGTTATCAGGAATGTTTCTGATTTTGGGTACATCGGCCGGCCATAAGCAAACCAACACCCGTTACGGCACAAGGCACTGAAAGAACGATTGACAACATGAGAGAAAGGAAACACCGATGCACAACCGGATTCTAACTATAACTGCCCTGCTGCTGCTGTTTGCAGCGTCCCTGTCATTTGCCGCTGGTCGCGAAGAACTGTCAACAGCGGTGACAGCCTACTACCGGATTACGGTGCCCGGATTTTTAGGCGATTACAAGAGTATCGGCAGCGTATTGACACCACGTCGGGAAGGGCTTCGTGCAAGCCGTCCCAGCAAGATATTTAATCCGAATCTCATACAAGATCATAAGCTGGATAAGGCCGGGGGCAGTGACCTGTCTCTCGGAGGAGTGCATAGCGGAGTTCTGAAGGCTGGAGAAAGACTTTATCTTTATGGTGTCAGTTCAGGAGAAGATTACGTACAGCTTGATCTGCATACTGTCACCGCCTATGTTTTGCCAGGCATGAGGGGGCCAACGCCATTGCAGGCATCTGTCCGCTTTCTTTATGAAGGCGGGATTGCCGGTTTGACTGCCGGTCAGCTGCTTGATGACATCAGTAGCTGGTTCAATTCAGAGGAAGAGACCCACCCAGCCAGAAGGATGCGGGAGCCGCGTACTGTTCAGCTCGGCCAGACCTTGGCTGAAGTAAGCTCTATCTTGGGACCACCGGAAAAACAGCTTCTGCTGGGAGCAAAAACGGTTTTTGTCTATTGTGATCTGAAAGTGATATTCATGGACGGGAAAGTTGTTGATGCCGAGTAGAGTATAAGGCAGACCGGAACTCGTTCCCGGATATTTTATGCTGCTGGAAAAAGTTCCACTTGGGAGGTTGCCAGTGAGCTTTTCCAAAAACACCAACTCCACCTGCGGGAAGAGCTGTTTACGCATAAAGATACGGTAGCCCAGTTTTTCGTAAAGGCGGATATTGCGGATACTCAGGCTGCCGGTACGATTATCATGCCTTCCATCCCTCTTACTCCCGTTCCAGATCTTTTTTTACGAATTTGATGAACTTGCCGAAGTCCCGGTCCTTTTTACGCTTTTCTGCGTGTGACAACTGATAAAAGGCGGATTCAGCCTGCAGCTTGAGATAATTTTCGTAATGCGACTGATTGATTTCACCGTTGGCCAAGGCTGCCAGCACGGCGCAGCCCGGTTCGCTGGTGTGGCTGCAATCCCGGTAGCGACATTGGGCGGCATACTCGGATATATCGCCAAAACCTCCCGCAATACCGTCTGCCGCATCCAGGATGCCGAACTCGCGCATGCCGGGGGTGTCGATCACCAGTGCGCCATTGTCCAGCAGCAGCAACTCCCGGCGGACGGTGGTGTGTCGTCCCTCGCCGCTGGAGCTGACCGCCCGGGTAGCCAACCGTTCTCCACCGTCCAGGGCGTTGATGAGCGTACTTTTGCCCACCCCTGACGAGCCGACAAAGCAGTAGGTCTTGCCCGGCACCAGCAGGTGCTTCAGCTCGTCGATCCCCTCGCCGGTGATATTGCTGAGGGTCAGCATTGGAGCCACAATACCGGCGTTATCGATACGGTCGCACAGCCCGGCCAGTTGATCCGGCTCGATCAGATCGGTCTTGGTCAGCAGTATGAGCGGCTCTGCCCCGCCCTGAGTCACCATGACCAGATAGCGTTCCAACCGGTTCAGGTTGAAATCAAAGTGACAGGACTGCACGATGATCACGTAATCCAGGTTGGCTGCTATCATCTGCGCTTCACCGCAACTGCCCGCTGCCTTGCGCTGCAGGCTTGTTCTACGGTCGAGCAGGCAGTGAATCAGGCCGACATCGTCCTGCGGCCCCTTTTCTACACAGACCCAATCCCCCACGCACGGCAGCTCTTCCGGTCGTCGGTTATGGTGCAGGTAACTGCCGGATAATCTGGCTCGAAATGTCCCTGCGGCATTTACAAGCAGCAGTTGCTCACGGTCTACCGCTGCCACACGCGCCACCGTCTCGAGTGGTCGGCCTTCAAGCGCTATGAGAGCTTCAAGCCACCGGTTCCAGCCCAGTTTTTCAAGTTGTTGTTGTATCATTGAGTTGTATCCTTTTCGTATTACAGACAGGCCATGCAGGTGCGGACCATAATCGGATTGACGGCCAGTGGCGGAAGTCCCAGCTCTGTCACAACGCGTCTGCACATCGCCGGTGGGTCTGGCATGGATGATCCGGCGGCCTGTTGTACAACTGTTTCAAAGTTACGATCTGCGGTCCCACATCTCCACTACCCTTACCCCGTAAATTCCGTCAGGCATTCACGCACCTTTAACGGCACCTTTCCCTGCTGCAACTTTAGATTCCTGCGCTCCGGTATTGCCAGGGTGCTGAAGTAGCTGCGCCACAGTTCTTGAAACTGTGACTCCTCCGGTGTGACATCAGGTTGGGCTGACACCTCCATCGGCAGTAGCAGCCATTCCTGCTTTTCAGCATCATACAGAATCCCTTCAGCATGGCGCTGGTCATGGATCACCCACTGCTGGTCTCTGAACCGCTCGGCAAAGTGTGCCCCGATCAGCAGCAGAATGCGGTGGTCCGGCGCAATGGCGGCATAGTACAGGCCGCCCTGCAGCTGCTGAAACCTGACAAAGCCCAGATAACGGTGCGCCTCCCGCCCCACCTGCTGGGACAGCTTCCAGACCGGCACCACTGTCGGATGAGCCAGCATCCCGTCAACCCTCATGCCCTGTTCAGCCTCCAACAACAAGTAGTTATAGATCAACAGCTCCTGTTGGGGGTGGTCAGCCAGCAGGCAGCGCCGCAGCAGCTTGAGTGAATTGTCGGAGAGACGTCGGGTCAGACGTTGCCAGAACTCCTCTGCCACAGCCTGATCCGTGGCAATGCAGATTTCGCTGCTGA
>CAZXTZ010000268.1:0-3966 GCA_964643645.1 uncultured Geobacteraceae bacterium | reverse complement strand
TCACATTGCCGCTGAAGCTGTCGTAGATATAGCCCAGCTCCTGCCCCTGTCGTACCCAGCGCCCCACCTGTCGGTCAGAGACAAAGGTGCCCGCTTTTTCAGCAAAAACCCGGAAGCCGCTTGGCTTGTCAAAGAAGCAGATCTCTTCGTCCTCTGCTGCAATCTGTACCCCTTCCAATACGCCGACCCTGCCCAGAAAGGAAACCAGGGATCTGAATACCCGCTGGCAGTGATCAAGCTGCACTGTGCCCCCCTGACCGACCCGCAGCATGAAGTTCTGTCCCGGCCATACCTTCCAGGAATACATCAGGGTGGTGGTAAAGACAGGTGACAGTGTCCGTTCCATCACTGCAGGCAGCCCGAAAAGAGCAGCGCTCTCCCGCTCTTCGGCAGTGGGATCATACAGTCGTACCTGTGGAATCTCCTCAAAATCGGTGCTTGCGGTATGTATGTCTATCCGGTAGTCAGGCCGTTTGGTGGCCTCAAGCACGGCGTAGGCGATCCGCTGGGTGGTTTCTCCGATGGTGCTGCCGGGAAACATCCGGTTTATGTCAGTCTTGTCAAAGGGCCAGGTGCGGGTACGCAGGTTGACCCCCAGCACATTGACCGCCGGAATTATCAGCACCCGTTTAAGAAGCTTCAGTTCCGGATACTTTCCGGCTTCTACGCTGTTCAGGAAATCAGCCAGACGGGAGAGGATAAAGATACCGTTGATCTCATCACCGTGAAGCCCGGCCACCAGCGCTGCCGCAGGATGGTTTGAAAGCGGACCTATCTCGTGGCAGGGGATCTCGAACCCTTCCCGCACCGGGGCGGTCATGCAAAGCAGGTTGCGGATCATGATCTACCCCCTTTGCGAGCCATGACCCGCGCCATCAGGGAGCCTTCGTAGACCAGCGGATATTCCCGCAGGGTAAAGAGAACTCCGTCAACCGGAGACCTTACTTCAGAGAGCACCTCGGCGCTGAACGGGCTTACGATGGTTCCCAGCAGCTGGCCTCTATGTACATCGGTCCAGTGGGAGGCGGTTGTTACAAACATTCCGGAGGTCTGAGCATTCAGGAAATGCACGTTGCTGTCATCAGCAATCAGGGCGGCATGGGTGGTTTCAGGCAGCTCCAGACCCGGGGCAAGAAGCCCCATCTGCTGCCAGGTTGCCAGCAGGCCAGTTACCAGCTGCTGGCAGTAGTCAGGGGTAATACGCATGCCGACCCCCATCTCCACCACCAGGCAGGGGGTTCCGCCACTGTTAAGACTGTGGGCCACAGTTGTCTCAAGAACAGTTGATGCGCTGTGCAACCAGATCATATCCAGATTCATACGGCGGGCAAGCGGTACCAGCAGATCTTCAAATTCATGACTGATTCGGACCTGGGGGATTTCACGCAGGTAAATGTTGCTGGCATGGATATCAACAACCAGATCGGCGCCGGTCAACTCCTTCATAACGGCATCGGCCAGACGTTTGGGCAGGGGGCCGGAGGATGAACCGGGAAATGCCCGGTTGAGGTCGGTATCAAACACCGGCAGCCCACGGGTAAGGGTGTCAAGCCCCAGAGTGTTGACCGCCGGGTACAGCTCAACCCTGCCGGTTAATCCTGCAGGGTTTTTCTGAAGCAGCTCCTGCAGCCAGACTGTAAGGCAATGACATACATACAGCCCTTCAAGCTCGTCGCCGTGAATTCCGGCTACAACGGCCACCCGAGGCCCATCACCGCCGGTTATGACGGTGCGCCTGATCTCCATCCGCTCGCAGAATGGCATCTCAATGGTGAAAAAAGTTTCGGTCTGTATGGATGGTGAAGCGGACATTATCGGTATCTCCTGCTTCATTGCAGTTGCTGCTGCTGTTGCTGAACGCTCACTTTAACCTGTGGCATCCCTCCGGTACCGCCCCCCTTGAAGCTGCCCCGCTGGGGAGCTGCATCGTATGAATCCCGCCCCACGGCCACAGCAACATAATGGTCGTTGGCCAGCAGGTTGTGCGTGGCATCAAAGCCGATCCAGCCGCCACCCGGAACCAGCGCCTCAGCCCAGGCATGGGTGGCAAGCTCCTCACCTTCAGCAATGATGCCGGGGTCAAGATACCCCATGACGTATCTTGCCGGGATCCCCCATGAACGGGCAACTGTAATGAACAGGTGGGCAAAATCCTGACAGACGCCGGCACCGAGCTTCACAGCAGTTACAAGATCGGAATGCACACCGGTTGAGCCGCTGCGGTACTCAAGCACAGACGGTATCCAGGCCATCAGCTCCAGAAGGCCTGTTATGGCTGGCTGCTCACGATCAAAACGCGGCATTGCACAGCTTAAAGCCCCGGCGACCTTCATGGCAGCAGGTGTTACCTGGCTGCGGTGCAGAAGATAGTCGTTAAACGGTGGTTTCTGTTTTACCGCCAGATTCAGCCATTCCTTCTGTTCAGCAGGTACAACCGGCGTAAATTCAAAGGGATTGCCCCTGATGGTTTCCACCTCGGTTTTAATCCTGGTCAGCAGCCGGTTGTGGGGGTGAATAACGCAGAAATAATCAACCCGGTTACCGTAATAATCGGTGTAGCTGGCCATTTCCGCAGCCGGTTCGGTCTGGATGGAACAGGAGAGTACGGTCTGGTGCTCATCGGATCTCGGCGCCAGACGCAGCTCGCTATGATGCTCCCTCACCGGTTCCGGATACTCAAGCACGGTTTCATGTTCAATCAGGTAGCGCATGTTCCATCTCCCATCGCTTCCGCTTTATTGAAAAAAGTCTTCGGCCAGCGCCGTATGAAGACGGGAGACTCCTGCAATAAGACGTTCAAGGTATTCGTGCAGCCCTTCGTTAAAAATCTCAAGGGCAGTTGTGTTTACCATAGAGGCCAGATTTTCAGATCCTGCCCTGGTTGCCTCCTTGCCATCCATACCGATGATGACAAGCGCTGCACCCATCCGTTTTACCAGAAAAACTATTGACCGCGGAAAATCGGGATTTAACACCACAAATTCGGCCACATCCGCAGGCATGAAGCCGGAATGATAGCTGCGTCGGAACGCCTCGAAGCCGGAAAGGGATTTAAGCAGCGCAGCCCACTGGTAGTAATCCAGAGCCGAGCCTACCATGGAAAGGTCAGGCAGTATGATATGATACTTTACATCAAGGATTCGGGCGGTCATGTCCGCCTGCTCGACAGCACCCCCCAGTTGTGAAAAGGCATGGGCCTCGCCACGCATCATGGTTGATTCCACAAGCCCGTTGAATCGCGCCACCTGATTGCGCAGCTCCACAAACAGGGAACCGGCCCGTTCTGCGGTCAACTGACTTTTCAGACGATCGTTGAACCCCATCCAGATCTCGTTTACCGCCTCCCACATCTCCTTTGAAATCCGGTCGCGGGCGACCCGGGCATTTTCACGGAACAGCCGCAGACAGTTGCGGATAGAGTTGGGGTTTGTACGCCCGGCACAGACAAACTGCAGTACGCGGGGCGTGCTGATTCCGCTGTCTCCGAACTGCTCGGTATAGAGCGCCTCCGAAGAGGTGATCTGCAGGATCGGACGCCACTTGTCCACCTCCCCCATATCCTCTTCCGCCTCCACCAGATAGAGCAGATTGATCTCCATCAGACGGGCGGTTTCGCCGGCTCTTTCCAAGTATCGGGCCATCCAGTACATTGAATCAGCTATGCGGCTTAACATCAAATCCCCCTCAATCCCCCTTTGAAAAGGGGGAAGAAAAATTATTCCGCCAGGACCCAGGTGTCCTTGCTTCCACCACCTTGAGAAGAGTTCACCACCAGTGAGCCTTTACGCAAGGCCACCCGCGTCAGCCCGCCAGGCACAACCTGAATATCCTCGCCATAGATCACAAACGGCCGCAGATCCAGGTGGCGGGCCTCCAGCTCACCGTCCATGTAACAGATATGCCGTGAGAGATAGACCACCGGCTGGGCGATGTAGTTGCGGGGATTTTCCAGCACCAGATCCATGA
>CAZXTZ010000267.1:0-3985 GCA_964643645.1 uncultured Geobacteraceae bacterium | reverse complement strand
AAGGATCAATTCAGCAATTCGCTAATCATTTCTGTCAACTTTCTCAGATCAGTGGGCTTTGTAAGGTAATCAGTTGCGCCGGCTTCCAGGCAGTTCTCTTTTGGGCAGCGCGCAAGATCGGCTGTAACTACGATAAGTGGAATATCAGCATGGTGCTCACCCGCTTCTCCGTTTCGTATAAGGGAGAGAGTTTCAGCGCCATTCATTACGGGCATTGTCCAGTCAAGGAGTACCAGGTCGAAATTTTGGGCCAGCATCGCCTTGTGGGCAGCATTTCCGTGGGGAACATGGTGAACATCATATCCAAGACTGGTCTGCATGATCTTGAACACTTTGCAGGTCATCGGGTCATCATCAACTATAAGTATTTTCTGTAAGCTGTTCTGCATAAATGTTCCTCAGATTGCTATCTTCAGATTAATCAGAATTATCAAGCCACAGCAAAAAATATTAAATCTTGAATATCTATATAAGCATGCCTCCTTTTTTGTCTATTCATGAAAACCATTAGAAGTGCATTTTGTCGGCAGAAAACTGATCCCGTTCGGATATTAAAGTAATTCCAGGGATGGTTCATCAAGCGCCGCCAGCTGCTCACGCAGTTCAAGGATATGCTCGCCCCAGTAGTGCATGCTGTTAAACCAGGGGAAGGCGATTGGAAAGGCAGGGTCATCCCAGCGGCTTGCCAGCCAGGCGCTGTAGTGAAGCATCCGCAGGCTGCGTAGCGGTTCAATCAGGCGCAGCTCAGCCGGATCAAAGCTGTTGAACTCATTGTACCCCTCCAGCAAGGCATCAAGTTGCAGCAGCTTCCTTGGACGATCGCCGGACAGCATCATCCAGATATCCTGTATTGCCGGGGCCATTCTGCTATCATCAAAATCCACAAAATGGGGGGCATTGTCCCGCCAGAGGATATTGCCACTGTGGCAGTCGCCATGTACCCGAATAAAGCGCACCTGCCCGGCATCTGCCAGTGCCTGCTCGATTTTTTCCAGCAGCTTGCCGGTCAGGATGCTGTAGTTCTCGCGATATTCGGATGGAATAAACTGACTGCTTATGAGGGCAACGCTTGCATGTCCAAAACTAAGGCTGTCCAGAACCGGTCTGTGCCTGAACGGACTGACTGCGCCGATCCGGTGCATCCGTCCAAGCATCCTCCCCAGAACCAGCAGGTTGTCCAGATTGTCAAATTCCGGTGCATGGCCACCCTGCTGAGGGTAGATTGCGAACATGAAATTGCGATAACGAAAGAGGCTTTCACCATTCCTGTTTTGCCAGGGGGCCACCACCGGCAGTTCATGCCCGGCCAGTTCAAGGCTTAAGTCATGCTCTTCAATAATCTGAAGGTCAGTCCAGCGATCCGGGCGGTAGAACTTTGCAATAAGTGGTTTGCTGTCCTCTATTCCTACCTGATAGACCCGGTTTTCATAGCTGTTAAGGGTCAGGTTGCGGCAGTCGCAGCTAAACCCCTGACTCTCCACGGCATCCATAATGAAGTCCGGGGTAAGTTGCTGAAAAGGATGTTTTTGTGATGTCATGGCGGTTTGTTCTGGCACAACTCAAAAAGAGCGGTTAGGGATTATTTCTTTTCAGCTTTTTTGATCTTCTTTTCAGCCTTTTTTTCCTTCGGGGTTTTTGCCGGTGCTTTCTTCGTTTCTTTCTTGCTGTCAGTACCTTTGCTCATAACGGTTCTCCCTGTTTTATGGCTGTTTTTTGGGGGCCAGCCGAATTTCGGATAAGTATAGCACTCTTTAAGGGTAGCTGCGTGATTATTCTTGCCTGATCACTTAAGCAGATGTTGGGAAATCATGAAGGCACAATCTGCCATGCAATTTCAGGCCCCACCACTGAACTGCAGACGGTACAGCCTGGCGTACTCTCCTGCCGCTGCGAGTAATCTGTCATGTGTCCCCTCTTCAACTATTTTTCCCTTTTTCATAACTAAAATCCTGTCGGCGTCACGCACAGTTGAGAGCCTGTGTGCTATAACAAGGGCTGTTCGGCCTGCGAGCAGCCTCTGAACCCCCTCCTGGATAAGCTCTTCACTTGCGTGATCAACGCTTGCCGTTGCCTCGTCAAGCAGCAGTATCCGTGGATCAAAGGCAACTGCACGGGCAAACGAGATCAGCTGGCGCTCCCCAACTGAAAGATTTCCGCCACGTTCCGCAAGTACAGTTTTATAACCATCGGCAAGTTTTTCAATAAACCGGTCGGCTCCCACTGTTTCTGCTGCCTTCACAACTCTCTTCCTTGCACTTTCATCGTCCAGACAGATATTAAACTCAACGCTTTCAGCAAATATGGCTGCCTCCTGGGGAACAAGTGATATTCCGGCCCTGAGTTCATTCATCGGAATATCCCTTATATCCCTGCCATATATCAGAATCGAGCCATCCACTATGTCGTACATCCTGGAAAGCAGGCGTGTTACAGTGGTCTTGCCTCCGCCGCTCTCCCCCACAATGGCAACCCTCTCTCCCTCTCTTATTATAAGGTTGAAGCTATTTAAAACCGACTCCCCCGGACGGTATGCAAAGGAGACATCCCGGAATTCTATTATGGCATCTGATCCGGAGCCCGTAATTTCGTCTTGAGCATTTGCCCCTTTTTCCTCCTCCACCTTCTCGTCAAGCAGAAGGAATATCCGCTCCAGTGCTGCCATGGCACCCTGCATTACACCGTATTTTGCTGAAAGATCCCGTACCGGAGTGAAGAATTTTTCAATATACTGGATAAAAGCCACCAGGGTCCCGAGGGTTATTGCCCCTGCAACGGTCTGACCTCCGCCGTACCAGATTATCAGGGCGATTGCCACGGATGAAAACATCTCCACAAAGGCGTAAAGGGAGGCATCCCAGGTGATAACCGGCAGATTTGCCTCTCTGTGTGCAAGGTTAAGGGCTGTGAATCGCTCCTTCTCGTCATTCTCTCGCCCGAAGGACTGCACTACCGCCATTCCTCCCAGCACCTCTGCCAGATGTCCGTTCATCTTTCCAAGGCGTGCCCTGACTTCACGGAAGGCCTGTCTCATATTTCTCCTGAAAAGCCATGCGCAGAAAAACAGCGGCGGCAGAACAGAAAATGTTACAAGGGAAAGCCTTGTATCCATCCATAGCATTGCAACAACAATTCCGCCCAGAAGCAGAATGTCAGCCACAATGGTTATTATGCCGGCTGCGAACATCTCTCCCAGGGCCTCAACGTCACTGGTTACGCGGGTTACAAGGCTTCCAGTGGCTGTCCTGTCGAACCAGGCCGTGGGCAGCCTTAAAAGATGACTGAAAAGACGCTCCCGCATATCGGCCATCAGATGCTGCCCCACAACCTGAAGACCGTAAACCTCGAACCAGACAAGTAGTGATTCCGCTGCAAGAATAGCCAGGAATAAAATGGATGGAAAGACGAGTTTATCGAGGTTGCCTGGAATTATGGCACTATCAATTGCATATTTAAGGATAAGGGGTTGGGAAATCCGGCAGATGGTCTGTAGCGGCATAATCAGAATTAGTGCTGTGATTTTAAACCGGTAGGGGTGAAGATGTCCGAAAAGTCTCAGCAGCAATCGTGTGTCGTATGCCTTGCCGGATATGGCATCTTCATGTAGTCCGCCGTGGTGCATCAAGAACTCCCCTGTGATGGTCTGATTGAAGAGCTTTGCAAAGCGCGGGAAGATTGTCAACGGCAAAGGTTTTGACTTTTACCGCCACAACTTGCTACTAACATCAAAGCAAAATTTTCTGGAGTCTGATATGTCCTTTATAACACTGGTCACAGGCGGCGCAAGAAGCGGCAAAAGCAGATTTGCAGAAGAGCTCTGCAAAGGTCTCGGGCAAAAGCCCTGCTACATTGCCACAGCACAGGCATTTGATGATGAGATGGAACAGAGGATAGCCATACACAGGTCACGCCGGGGTGATATGTGGCATACCATAGAAGAACCCCTTATGCTCCCCCAGACCCTGGCAGCCATAGATGGCAGGTACAG
>CAZXTZ010000266.1:0-4034 GCA_964643645.1 uncultured Geobacteraceae bacterium | reverse complement strand
CATAAAGTTCGGTTTGGGCGAACATAAAGTTCGGTTTGGGCGAACATAAAGTTCGGTTTGGGCGAACATAAAGTTCGCCCCTACTTCAGCTTGCCACAATTATTGCACAAGCAATAATTGTGGCACTTAAACCATTTCCCACCTGCCATATCCTTTGCAGCCTACGACTTCCGCCCACCGACTTAAAGAGTTAACACCCCAACATTACTAAAAGTTTTTCCGTATTTCTGTTTGGCATGACATCTGCTTTCTTACTCATCATCTACATGCTGGAATGCAATAAACCCGGCAGGAAAAGGCTATGGCGCTAAAAGAGACTGCCATAAATACAGATCCAATAACCATCAACTGGAAATCCGGTTTTCCAGGTTTCTTCCAGTTGGACGCAGCAGCTGCCATTGCCCTTGGAGAAACACGCTATCAGGCAGATCTGCAAGGAGTTTCAATGCCTGCAATGATGTCAGAGATTCTGAAAGAAACGATAAAAAGTCTGAGCATTGCACTCTGACGGAATGGAAAAGAAATGGAACCAGTAAAGAAAATACTTGTTGTGGATGATGATTTTATCAATTGCCGTGTCGTATCGGTAATGCTTGATAAACTGGGGCATTTTGTCGACACAGCCTTAAGCGGAAAAGATGCGCTCTCATTGCTCTGCCAGGAGCACTACAGCCTGGTATTCATGGACTACCAGATGCCGGATATGGATGGCGCCACTGTCACCAGACTATTGCGAACACCTGATACAAACACCATCAACCCGACCGTGCCAGTTATAGCACTTACTGCGGATTGTGTTGAGAACGTACGGGAGAGATGCCATGCATCCGGGATGAACGATATTCTCTCCAAACCGTTAAAATACGGAGAGCTGGAGCAGGTTTTAAAGAGCTGGCTGTAGAGTACGACAATTTGACGAAGAACATTGCCTGCTGGTCGAAACCATCAATCAGTTCCACGAGGCTGTAAAAACAGGGGAAGGGCATTATTCCGTAGAGACAACCCTACAAAAACTTATGGATTTCGCTCAGGAGCATTTTGCCAATGAAGAAAAACTGCTTGTTCTGCATGACTACCCCGAGATTGAAGAGCACAGTGCAGCCCATAAAGAAATAATAGGGCATCTTCACGGGGTTAAGGCAGAGTTTGTGCGGGGGTCAGCCACACTTCAATATGAAATGCTACAGTTTCTAATGGATTGGCTGATGAACCACACCAGGGATGTTGACAAGAAGTACGGGCCATTTCTGAACAGCAGGGGTGTTTATTGAGTACATCTGACCAGAAACAGATCCTTCAGAAAGATTTCTGCCAGCTCTTTTTCAGCATCGCTCAAGCGGGTCTCCTGCACCGGCTTTATAAACCTCCGCAGAAATCTGCGGTGTTTCCAGCCAAGTGGCTGGTTCTCATGCCCAAGCCTGTCAATTGGTATTGGCGCCCCTGGTTTTAGCAGCGAAACAGATTCCTTAAGCGCCGGATTAAGCAGAAGAGAGGACTCTGGAGACTTAACCGCAGCCCCCTTGCAGTCACGCCCCAGGTAGCAGATGATGTTGGCCCGTGTCTCACGCCTGCGATCCAGATCACGAAGCCTGATTATTTCCTCATCAGGATCGGCCAGGGCATCAAGATGTGTAAACAGCAGCGGCTTGAGGCCACTCTGCCCCACCATCTCCATAAATTCATCAATCCGGTAGGTTTTAACATTTGGATGCAGGAAAAGATCTGCAAGGCCGGAATCATTTTTTGCCTCCCAGGCAGCGTCAACATAGCTCTTAAGCCTGCTGTCCGTCGCGGCCTTACGGATCATCCGCTTTATGGCTGCAACATCCCTCACCTTAAGCAAACGCATTGCACGCCTTACAGACTCCGCCTCCTGCCTGGCATAGCGTCCATAGACCATGACCCTGAGTATTCCACCAGGAAGCAGGCGCTTCTCCAGCGCCCGCATCCCTTCCGCGGGATCATCAAGATGGTGGAGAACCCCGAACGCCTCGATGAAATGATAGGGGCCGGGGGTTACAGCCGGATCAAGAAAATCTCCCTGAAGAAGTTTTACATTAAACCTGCGGTGCAGTATGCAATGGAGCCTGGCCCGTTTCAAGTTGTGCCGGGCCAGGTCAACGCCTGTAATTTCAGCTTTGGGATTGGAAAGGGACATGGGGTAAGGGGCAAATGCTCCACAACCGGATAGCAGAATCCGTCCTTCCCGTTCAGGAAGCAGATCACCGTTAAACCTTGCCCATAGTGCGGTAAGGTTCATTGCGTAGGTGTCGTAACGCCTGACAGAAGCCAGAAGTGGATAATGGGGATATGGGTGACGTTCGTAGTGTCCTGTTACCTCAGGAAAGGACATGTCTGCTCCTGATCAAAAAAACATCGAATGGCGCTTACAGGGAAACTAGAGTCCGAAACGCCATATACCTGATCTGTATCTGCTTTTTATGGCTTTAGGAAGGCTTAGAAGAAGTATCAGAACAAGAAGATCGGCGCTTATCAGACACCAGATGCAGGCAGCCTTAAGCACAAAAAGCTCGATAAAGGTAAGATAGAGGGAATAAGTTGTGCCGAAGGCAGCGGCAACGCAGAGGAAAAGCGGCATTAAAGATCCGATGTTACCCCTGCTTAAGCGCCCCCATAGCCAGGCGACAAGCATTGCAACGTATCCCAAAAGCCCCACAAGTCCCACAGGAAGCAGATCCTTTATTATCCATGCGTATTCGCTTGACTGAACCTTGTCGCAGCCATGTACAACTCCGCAAAATGGAGCATTTCCGCTGTATTCGATCTTTGTAAGGTATCCGGCCACACCGAGGCCCACAATACACAAAAGCGGAATTATCCTGTCAGGCCAGGGAGAATCGGCCAGGAAGCGGTTTCCATGCCCTGATGGATAAACGATTGAAACAAGTGATGCTATAAGGGCTAATATCATTATTACTGCGATTACTCCGGCCATTGCCATACCGGCCCGGAAGGATTCCTCCGCCTTTGCCTTTGACTTCATTGGTTCCGCTTCAACAGGACGAGGCGCTGCAAGGTAGGCTTTCAATATCGGATCATCAGGGAAAGGAATCCCCTTCAAGGCAACCGCTTTCGCAATTATTCCGGGAAATTCCCGCTCAATGGATTTATCACCCACCAAAACCTTGTCTCCCACCATAAGAAATGGAACGCCTGTTTCCTCCTCTTCAAGCTTGTGTGAGGCTGCTATCTTGTAAAGGGCTTTTTCGTCATGGGCTGAAATTACCTGAATCATTTTTATCTGCAATAGCTCGCCATACTTTTCATAAAGCGGGGGTAAAACCTTGTTCTTTACTCTGGTGCAGTGGCTGCAATCATTCATCCAGAACATAACGGCATTTACAACAGGTTTTGAGACCACTGCTTTTTTATGCCTGTTCTTTTTGGATGAGGATCTGTCAGCGGATGCGGGGGTTGCAAACAGAATGAGAATGATGCTCCACAAAAGGAATGGTGTAAAATATCGCATCATTGATTTAACGGAATAAGTCATGATCAGTGAATCTCCAGACAGAGCAGACAGAATAAATCACAAATTTTGAATTATTATAACCTGTTATTCCTCACTGTCAATATATGTGGCATCAAATGGCAAAATACAAACCTCCTGGCAGTTTATACCCCTCCTGTTAATTGCCGATTCCGGACGCATGTTAGATAGAAAGAGTTGTTCCAGGCGGTCTGCGCTTGATATATCCCCTGCCGCACGCAGAATCTCAATCACGCATTCGGCTGTGCATAGTCCGGATTCTCTCTGGTTTTTACGCAAATTGTAACGTGAGGCAATACCCGGCCTGAGCCCCACACGGCGGGCTTTCTGCAAATACGGGCTACGCTGGTGGATTCTGCGGGCCTCATGCCAGGTAGCGTCTATGATAATACAACGCCTGATCCCGGCAAGATCCGGATAAGCATCATCCCCGGTACCGGGATAAATCAGCGCAACGCCGCCAGCCTCAATCTCCTGAAGCAGCTGTTCAGTATCCGAATTATTACCAGTCTGAGTTGTACAG
>CAZXTZ010000265.1:0-4038 GCA_964643645.1 uncultured Geobacteraceae bacterium | reverse complement strand
CAAAAACAGACCGGACAACACTGGAATGAAATAAAAATAATTTATATCCGTAGGGATTGTACGTCAGTTCAAACTCTAGCCTTCTAAAGTTTAAACATTATCAAGCACTCAATCAGGACACCTCCAATTTCTGCGTTCACCTCCCCTCCCCCCCCCTTGTAAAATTTACTTTCAAGGGGGGGGGTAATCAGATCAGATCATTTTTCCGATGGATATTTATAAATCAGTACCTTGCCCTGCTGGACAGACAGGTTTTGGATGGTATTATTAAGGTTAATTACATCGAGGTGTACCAGCCATGAATATACTTAATAACCTTAAAATAAGAGACAAGCTGTTTTCAGGTTTTGTCTCTCTCCTCTTTTTCTGCTGTCTTATAGGCTTTTTGGGATTCAAGGGAATGTCTGACACCAAGAAACGCCTGGATGACATGCATAACAACCTTATTCCATCGCTTGTTATGGTTGGATCCATTGACAATGCCCTGCAGGAGTACCGCAGGTCATATCTGCGCTACATGATGGAAAATAATCCTAAAAACCAAAAAATGCTGGTCAACAAAATGCTGGAAAGCAAGGAAAAGGTTAAAAAGTTGATCGGGCAGTTTGAAAAGCTCCCTCTATTGCCGGAAGAACGCAAGCTATTCACCACAATTGTCTCAGAAATTGAGGATTTTTATGACATTACAGAACAAGTAAGGGCCTCCTTTAATTCAGGAAGAGCTTATGGGGAACTTTCTGCCGAGCACCAGCAGGTAAAGAAACTTTCTGATCAATTGGATATAAAAATCAAACAACTGCTTGAATTTAATGCTGTTGAGGCAAAGGGGCATTTCATCAAGAGCAGTTCTGATTACGACCATTACCGTTTTTGGCTTCTTTCATTCTTCTTCCTTTCGGTAATTCTTGCAATTACTGTGATGGCCCTTATTACCAGAAGCATTGTGAAGCCTGTTCAGCTTGTGATTGATGCAATGGACAAACTTAAGGAGGGCGGAATTGAAAAGGCACGCATTGCAGAGGCAATTGCTGCTGGAGATCTGAACCAGAATCTGGCTGTTCTGGAACCACTAAGGATTGAAGACCACCTCTTGACTGAAGATGAAGCCGGAACACTACTCAAATCTGTTGCCTCAATGAGTGATACACAGCACACACTGGATCTGGCCTTTGCAAGAATGGCCGAATCGCTGCGCTATAACCACGAACAGGAAACCCTGCAGGACTGGTTTAAAAACGGCCAGAACAGCCTGAACCGGATTCTGCGTGGAGACAAGACAATGTCCGAGCTTACTGAGAAGGCTCTTTCATTTCTTGCAGAATATCTTGGGGCAGGTGTCGGAGTACTTTATCTCTATGACGAAGAGCAGGCCATGCTTCAAATTACCGCCAGTTACGCCTTTGTACGCAGAAAACGACTCAATGACCGTATCGCCCTGGGTGAAGGACTGGCCGGACAGGCTGCACGGGAAAGAAAGGTTATCTGCCTGAGCCCGGCCCCTGCAGGCTATCTTCCAATCAGTTCCGGTATAGGCGAGGCGCAGCCTGTAAGTATAGTGGCGCTGCCTCTGCTGCATAATAATGCTCTTGTCGGAGTTCTGGAAATCGGTTCATTCAGGCTGTTCAGCGATAACGATCTGACATTTCTTGAGCAATCAAGAGAGGCTGTTGCAATAGCCCTTAGCGTAAACAGTTCCAGGCAGCGTGTAAACATATTGCTTGAGCAGACCCAGGCCCAGGCTGAGGAGTTGCAGGTTCAGCAGGAAGAACTGCAGCAGACGAACGAGGAACTGGAAGAGCGGGCCGAGATGCTTGAACACCAGCGCGAAGAGATACGGGCCAAAAACCGTGCCGTAGAGGAAGCCAGCCAGGAGCTTAAAGAAAAGGCCGATGAGCTTGAAAGGGTCAGCACCTATAAATCTGAATTTCTGGCAAACATGTCACACGAGCTGCGAACTCCGCTTAACAGCATGATGATTCTGTCAAGCCTGTTGAAGGATAACCGGGAAGGAACCCTTACCCCGAAACAGGTGGAGTTTGCGGCGACCATAAATACTGCGGGAAGGGATCTCCTTAATCTTATAAATGACATTCTTGATCTTTCAAAGATTGAATCGGGCCACCTTGAGCTTCATTATGAAAAGTTCACAATTAATGAGATATCTGAGCAACTTGAGGCCCTTTTCCATCCTGTTGGCTCGGAAAAAGGGATTGAAGTCAAATTTTCAACAGAAAAATCAGCGCCTGATTCTTTTGTTACAGATGGCCAGCGCACTATGCAGATTCTTAAAAATCTTCTTTCCAACGCTTGCAAGTTTACAAGCCAGGGATCGGTAACTCTTCATACCTACCGGCCGGATAGCAGGGAAAACCCACTGGGTAGTGAGGCTGTTGCCTTTTCAGTAACTGATACCGGTATAGGCATTCCACAGGAAAAACAGTCTCTTATATTCAGCGCCTTCCAGCAGGCTGATGGCAGCACCAGCAGAAACTATGGTGGAACAGGCCTGGGACTCTCCATATCAAGACAACTGGCCCGGTCCATGGGCGGTGAAATTCTGCTTGCAAGCGAAAAAGGAAAGGGCAGTGTATTTACACTGTATCTTCCCCTTGTCCAGTCAGCGCAAGCGTCAGAAGCAATAACCTCCATAATTCCTGCAGCTTCAAAAAAACCTGCAAAAGTTATGGAAACTATCACTCCCCGGCCAAAAACATCTGATCCACTTCCTTCGCCAATTCCGGATGACCGTGACCTGCTTCCGGATGATGCCAGAACTATTTTGATTATTGAGGATGACCTTACCTTTGCAGGCATACTGGCCGAGATGGTCCGGGCCCGCAATTTTTCGGCTTTGATAGCTGCTGACGGCGAAAACGGAATTGCCATGGCTGAACGGTATCAGCCCAATGCCATTATTCTTGATGTGATGCTTCCCCATATTGACGGATGGGGAGTTATGCGAAGCCTCAAGGATAATCCCAAAACCCGCCACATACCTGTACACTTCATTACCTGTCTTGAGGAGCGCCAGAAGGCCATGAGCATGGGGGCTGTTGGCTATGCTACCAAACCTGTGAGCAGTGATCAACTTGATCAGGTGTTCGCCGAACTGGAAAAGGCCATTTCAAAAACAACAAAGCGACTGTTGATTGTTGAGGACGATTCTGCACAGGTTGAGGCAATGATTGCCCTGCTTGATGCACGCAACGTATCAATATCTGTAGCAAATAGTGGCAGCGCAGCAATCAGTCAGATAAAGAACGAATCTTTTGACTGCGTTGTACTTGATCTGGGACTCTCGGACATGGGGGCCTTCGAGATGCTGGAAGAGCTTAAAAAACTGGACCCGCACCGCAGTATTCCAGTCATTATCCATACAGGTCGTGAACTGACTCACGAAGATGAACTGCGCCTGCATCACTTCGCAGAAAGCATTATCATAAAAGGTGCAAAAAGCCCTGAACGTCTTTTGAATGAAGTAACCCTGTTTCTCCACCTTGTTGAATCATCCCTCGAACCGGGCAAGCAGCGGATGATCCGCTCTTCCCTAGACAA
The DNA here is from genome assembly GCA_964643645.1 of uncultured Geobacteraceae bacterium. Classification (GTDB taxonomy): domain Bacteria; phylum Desulfobacterota; class Desulfuromonadia; order Geobacterales; family Pseudopelobacteraceae; genus Trichlorobacter. The sequence continues at coordinate 483 of CAZXTZ010000265.1, read as the reverse complement.
AGAGGCGATGCTGGCCGGGAAAAAAGTGCTTATAGTTGATGATGATATGCGTAATATATTTTCCCTTTCCAGCGCACTTTCCGAAAAGGATATCGTGATACTTGAAGCTGAAAATGGCCGTGAAGCGCTTGAACGACTTGATGCTTTCCCTGATATTGATCTGGTGCTGATGGATATAATGATGCCTGAAATGGATGGCTATGAAGCGATGCGAAGGATAAGAAAAGACCCTCGATTCCTGAATCTGCCTGTTATCGCACTGACAGCCAAGGTGATGAAAGGAGACCGTGAAGAGTGTCTTAAAGCCGGGGCCAGTGACTATATTCCAAAGCCGGTTGATATGGAAAAACTTTTTTCACTACTACGTGTATGGCTATATTCAGCCGTTTAAAGGCTGATATTTAAAGTATTGCCTTATAGACTGGAGGCTAAAATGTTCCGCATATTGATAGTTATATTCAGACAAAACTTTATCTCCCATCG
>CAZXTZ010000264.1:0-4076 GCA_964643645.1 uncultured Geobacteraceae bacterium | reverse complement strand
AGCGCTGAAGCAGATTGTGGAGCAGCTTGAAAAGCTCATCGGCAGTAGTGCGCACAGTGTAGCCCTTGATCCTGCCACGCCTGCATCGGATGCACGTTGTCAGCCTGACCTTGTTGCAGAGCTGGGCAGCTTCCGCTTTGTTGTTGAGTACAAGAATTCATCACTGGTTGCCACCATTGCCGCCGGTATTGAGCAGTTGAAGCACTATCCGTCCGAGCCTGATGATATTCTTCTGCTGGCAGCGCCTTTCATGGGTGAAAGCGGCATGGCAAAATGCGCCGAGGCGGGAATTTCATGGCTGGATCTGTCCGGCAACGCCGATGTCAGCGCGCCAGGTCTGCGCCTGTATGTGCGTGGGGAAAAGAACAAGTTCATCTCTCCCGGCCGCAATGAAAACCCCTTTGCTCCCAAAAGCTCGCGGATCGCCCGGCACCTGCTGTATCAGCCCGGCAAGAGTTGGAGGCAACGGGAGCTTGCCGAGGATACCGGTCTGGGGGAAGGGTTTGTCAGCCGGATCGTCAAATCCCTTGAGGCGCAGCAGCTCGTTTCCCGCGACAGTGCGGGTCGGCTGATGCTAAACAAGGCGGATCTGATGCTGGATGCCTGGCTGCAGGGCTATGACTTTACCCGTCATGAAATCATACGCGGACATCTGGCAGGCCGATCCGGTGAGGAGATTCAGGGCAAGATCAGCACCATCCTGCGTGATCAGTCGGTCAAGCATGCTGTTACCGGGCTGGGAGCTGCCTGGCTCTACTCCCATTTTGCCGCCTTTCGTACGGTCAGCATCTACCTTGCGGAATGGCCGGACAAAAAACTGCTGGAGCAGATCGGTTTCAGGCAAACCGATTCCGGTGCCAATGTCTGGCTGATCATCCCCAAAGATGCGGATCTGTTCCATGCTGTTCAGCCGGTTGAGGATATACCCTGTGTGCATCGTATCCAGACCTGGCTTGATCTTAAATTTCACCCGGAGCGTGCTGAAGAGGCCGCTGCCGAGTTGCGTGCTACCCTGGAGTTATAATGCCCTTTCACGCCGCTGCCGACTATACCCCGCAACAAACAGAACTGATCCGCTCCTCCACCCTTACGGCGGCAACCATCCTTGGTGATTATATGGATGATCTTGCCGTAGTGGGCGGTCTGGTGCCAAGTCTGCTGATACCGCAGACAGAACTGCCTGCCGGGGCTGATCCGCATGTCGGCACCATGGATCTTGATCTGGGGCTTGATCTGGCGATACTGGATGACCAGCGTTATGAAGGGATTGCCGAGCGGCTGCATGAAATGCTACAAAAACTGGGCAGTGTCCGTACGCAGTTACAGCTGAATATCTAACGGGTTAAAGTCCCGTCCGGGGAATTGTCCGATTCGCCCCGGTAGATCAAGGGAGCGGCGTTCTGGTAACAGAGGGTCGTAAGTTCCCAATTGGCAAAACAGCAGGCCGTAACGCAAGTGAACCCATATGTAGCCTCGTAACAAAAGTGAAGATGCTGACCCTGTGGACACAAGGGGAAGGCCGTTGTGTGCTGGCCCTGATAACGGAATCGGCCAGTATAATCTTCCGGGGTAGCAGGGATGGCATGTTGTGGAAGATATTTGGCCCAGTGCTGGAGACCCGTTACGGTGATGTCTTAAGGAGCATCAACCTTCGCGTATTCGGCAGGCTACAACTCAGGAAGAAAGCTCAGCCCGACGGGAGGCACTGCAGAAGTGTGGGGAGCTTGAGTCCAAGATTGCTGTCCTGAAAAATGCTGCTGCAAAGGAGAAGCAGATGGGGCGGCGGGTTGAGCTGAATATGGAGATAAAGACGCTTGAGGCAGTATTTGCAGATATGGAAAATTATTTATGAGTTCTGAGGATCTCTTGGACAGTTATAGTAGACGGGAGCAAGTCTCAACCTATTGGTACAACAAGTCTTCGGATTTGAGAGCAGCAGCCGGAGCTGTTTGGGCAAGTATGTATGATGTAAGGTCAGAAAAAATTGTTGAAGAGCTCGGCTTGGGTAAGGGATTCGACATGAAGATTGCCACGTTCCCTGTTTATATGATGCTTTGTGGATTGGCTCTCGAACTGATTTATAAAGCTATTAACGTAGCAAAAGGCAACAAACCTGATACGAACAGCCATAACCTGAATACATTGGCATTAACTTCAGGATTGTCTATCGATAAAGAGCAACGTGGTTTACTTGATATATTGTCAGAATCTATAATCTGGGCTGGTCGCTATCCAGTTCCCAAAAAACGAGAGAATCTGAAACATCTGTCTAAATTGCAGACAAAACATTTATTTGACAAAGTGCCATTCGGCAAACTGCATATTCTAAAGCCCAATACTGCATTAAAGTGGGAGTCATTTGACAGGCTTTGGAGAGATGCTTCAGAAGTATACTGGCAATATCACACTGGATTTTAGGGAGTATTAAATAATGCAAAAACTAACCGGCCAATCCGCCGATGTAGTGTCAGAAAACATAGACCAGCTCAAAACCCTTTTTCCTGAAGCCGTTACCGAAGGGAAGATTGATTTTGAAACCTTGAAGCAGCTGCTTGGAGCAGTGGTCGAGGAACGTGAAGAGAAATACGGTTTGAATTGGCACGGCAAGCGCCGCGCGCGCCAGTTGGCGCTTACGCCGTCAACAGGCACACTACGCCCTTGCCCTGAAGAAAGCGTTGACTGGGATACTACCCAGAACCTGATGATAGAAGGTGATAATCTTGAAGTGCTGAAGCTGCTACAGAAAAGCTACGCCGGAAAGGTAAAGCTGATTTACATAGACCCACCATACAACACCGGTAAGGATTTCGTGTACCCGGATAATTTTAAGGACAACATCAAGAACTATCTGGAGTTGACCGGACAGGTGGAAGGCGGTGCAAAGATCAGCAGTAACACTGAGGCCAGTGGACGGTTTCATACTGATTGGCTAAATATGATTTATCCAAGGTTAAAACTTGCTAGGAATCTGCTGCGGGAAGATGGAGCAATGTTCGTGTCGTTGGATGACGGAGAAGTTGCCCACCTCAGAACGATTCTTGACGAAATATTTGGACAGGAGAATTTCGTTGCAACTGTTATTTGGGAGAAGAAGTTCGCGCCACAAAATGATGAAAAGTATTTCTCCGAACGGCATGATTTTATCTTGGTGTTCGCGAAGAACAAAGAATTTTGGAAGAGAAATTTGCTCCCACGCAGCAAGGAAGCTATCGCACGCTATAAAAATCCAGATAACGACTCGCGAGGCGCTTGGGCATCAAGCGACCTTTTGCGTATTGAGCATCGTGACAACTGCGTGTACTCAATCACGTCACCTGCTGGTGTGATTTGGACACCAGAAGCTGGAACTAGTTGGCGTCATCCTGAAGACGAAATGTTAGAGCTGATTAAAACGGGGCAAGTGTGGTTTGGATCAGATGGCACAAGCAAGCCTCGGCGAAAACGATATCTGTCTGAAGTTAGCGATGGCGTTGTTCCTGAGACCATGTGGTTTCATAAGGACTGTGGCCATAACCAGGAGGCGACGCAAGAAGTTAAAGCGCTTTTCAATGATGTTGGTGTTCCTTTCTCAAATCCGAAGCCCGTCCGACTTATCAGGCAGATGACCATGATTGGAACAGCCTCAGATGCTGGCGACTTAGTTTTGGATTTCTTCGCGGGCTCGGGGACAACAGGGCATGCAGTATTGGCTCAAAATGCTGCTGATAGTGGAAATCGCCGATATATTCAGGTTCAGTTACCTGAACCTCTTGATCCTACAGTTAAAGAGCAAAAGTTCGCTGCCGATTGTTGCGATAAGCTCGGGAAACCTTGCAATATTGCCGAACTGACCAAAGAACGCCTCCGCCGCGCTGGCAAAAAAATCAAAGATGAAAACCCACTCTTTACTGGTGATCTCGGTTTCCGTGTCTTCAAGCTCGACTCTTCCAATATCCGTGCATGGCAACCCAACCGGGATGATCTGGAGCAGACCCTGCTGGATCATGCTGAGCATATTGTCGCTGGCCGCAGTGAACAGGACATCCTCTATGAACTGCTGCTGAAACTGGGGCTTGATCTGACTGTTCCCATAGAAA
>CAZXTZ010000263.1:0-4089 GCA_964643645.1 uncultured Geobacteraceae bacterium | reverse complement strand
ATCGGCTAATGCTGGAAAACCGCCTGCACAAGGCCCTGGAACACAATGAGTTCCGCCTGCACTACCAGCCCCAGGTCTGCATGCTTACAGGAACTGTTATCGGTGTTGAAGCGCTGCTGCGCTGGACGCCATCAGATATACCCCCACCATCACCGACCGAGTTCATACCGATCCTTGAAGAAAGCTGTCTGATAGTTCCTGTGGGCGCATGGGTTTTGCATGAGGCCTGCCGACAGGTTGCAGCCTGGAAAACTGCCGGGCTGACGGAGATGCGATTATCTGTAAACATCTCTGCCGTTCAGTTTCAGCAAGGAGATTTGCATCAGACGGTTCGACAGGTACTTGCGGAGAGCGGATTTGATCCTTCTCTTTTATGCCTTGAAGTGACAGAGAGCATGCTGCTGAGGGACATGGAATATGCCAGTGTGAAACTGAAAGAGTTGCGGGAGCTTGGAGTAAACCTGTCACTTGATGACTTCGGCACCGGCTATTCATCGCTGTCTTATCTTTCTGAGCTTCCGGTGCAAGAACTGAAAGTGGATCGCTCCTTTGTCCAGCGTCTGCATGAGACACCCAGCAAGACTGCCGTTGTCAACACCATTATTGCCATGGCCCAGGAACTGGAGCTGGAGATTGTAGCTGAGGGAGTTGAAACCGAAGAACAAAAACAGCATTTAATCACACGCAACTGCACGACCATTCAGGGCTTTTTGTTTAGCAAGCCACTTCCTGCAGAGCAGCTTGTTGAGTTTATAACCAAATGGAACAGCTGAGAAAATCACAAGACAATAATGCAACGACCGGAGGGCAATTGTGCCCCTATATCACTCTGGGCCATGCTGAATGCCACTGCGTAAACATGACCAGTTCCAAAATAACGCAAGCCATTGAATACTGTATGACTGGCTATAAAAACTGTACCATATATCAACAACTACAGGCCAATTCGAGATGAATCACCGAGTAAAATGATTAATACAGCCTTCAACAAAACAGAAGCAACGCTTACCAAAACCCAGCTCAGGAACCGGCTGATCATCGGTATTGTTGTATTTAATCTCTTCATTTATCTGCTGGTGGGCTGGTCAATCTTTAACAACAAAAACGTGTATGAAAAACAGACCGGGACATCAACCCGCAACCTGGCGCAGACGCTGGATGTCGGCATATCAGGCTTTATTGATCGGGTGTATGCCACGTTAACGGCTGTGAGCAGTGAAGTTGAGCGCCAGCTTGAAGATGGCGCAATCAACCCAGACCGGCTGAACCGCCATATTGCCAGCCAAAGGCAGCAACTGACCGAGCTGTATGAAGTACGGGTAACCGATGCGGAAGGGAATGTCCGCTATGGAACAGGCATAGGCCCTACGGTGCGGGTCTCGGTTGCAAATCGGGATTTTTTCCGTGTACTTAATAATGGTTCCGGCCTTACACAGATTATTGGCACGCCGGTTAAAAGTCGTATCTCAGGGGAATGGATACTTCCCATTGCCAGGCGATACGACCTCCCCAAAGGCAGATTTGGCGGCATTGTCTATTCTCCTGTGCCTATCAGACATTTTGCAGGCTTCTTTGCCAGCCTTGATATCGGCAGTCATGGGGCCATTTCACTGCGGGATGCTGAACAGGCGGTTATTGCCCGTTATCCTGAACCGGATGGCATCGGCAGCGCCATTGGCCACAAGGCTATCTCTTCCAGATTACAAACCCTGCTCAAGCAGCAACCTGAAAAGGGAACCTATCAGGCAGTGGTCAAGCTGGACAATATCAAGCGAATAATCAGCTATCGCCGGCTAAAGCATTACCCGCTCTATGTTTTTGTTGGTCAGGCCCCTTCAGATTACTTAAGTGGCTGGCGCAGAGAAACGGTGATTACCTTCATATTTGCCGGTCTTTTCAGCATACTTTCAATCTTGTTTGCTCAACAGCTTTACCGTCGCTGGGTTAATGAAAAACAGTCTGCGGGAATGTTGCGAGAAAGCGAAGAACGCTACCGTACACTGGTTGAAAATGCACCGATCGGGGTTTATCGCAGAACAGTTGACGGTATTTACCAGTATGTGAACCCTGCCCTTGCGAGATCGTTCGGCTGTGACACCCCTCTGCAGTTCATTGAAAGGTATGGTTCTGTAGACCGGCGCTGGCTACACCCTGAGAAACACGAAGAATTCATAGGCCTCCTGAATCAGACCGGTAAACTCCACGAGTATGAAGTTGAAACCTCGCTCCATGATGGAAGAATCGTATGGACATCACTTTCATGTATCCTAGATCCGAACCGGGTCATTATTGATGGCTGGGCTCAAGACATTACAGAACGGAAGAAAAATGAAGAAGAGCTTTCACGCTACAGGGAGCATCTTGAGGAGCTGATAAGGGTGCGCACTGCGGAGCTTGAGGCGGCCAGGGATGCTGCCCAGGCCGCAACCAGAGCCAAAAGCGAATTTTTGGCCAACATGAGCCATGAGATCCGCACCCCGATGAATGCGGTCATCGGCATGACAACCCTCGCCCTGCAAAGCGACCTTACCCCCAAGCAGCGGGAATACCTGACCATAGCCGGATCTGCAGCAGAATCCCTGTTGGGGCTGATTAACGATATTCTGGATTTTTCAAAGATTGAAGCTGGCAGGCTTGAGCTTGAGCAGAGTGAATTCCTTTTGGATACAGTACTGGGTAAAGTAGCCGGTATTGTAGAAATGAAGGCTCTGGAAAAAGGGCTTGAGTACATGCAGGAGACTGTTCCTGGCCTCCCACCTGTCCTGATTGGCGATCCCCTGCGACTTGGGCAGATCCTGCTGAATCTTTGCAGTAATGCGGTAAAATTTACCGATAAAGGGACTGTTACGCTACAGATTCACGTAAGCAAAACCCTGGAGAACGGGCAGATTGAACTTATGTTCGTGGTAAAAGACAGCGGCATAGGTATGACACCGGAGCAGATGGACAGGTTGTTTATCCCTTTCAGCCAGGCCGATGCATCAAGTACGCGACGTTATGGCGGCACAGGTCTGGGACTGGCCATCTGCAGGCAACTTGTGCAGATGATGGGGGGCGAGATCGGCCAGATTGAGGGTGCCGGTGATGCCATAGAACATCGAGATGCCGATGGGGGGCGAGATCGGCGTTTCCTCAGAACCTGGCAAAGGGAGCAGATTCTTCTTTACCGCCCGTTTCGGTATCGGAAAAGCCGATAAGATCCCTGAGCTGGAAACCGGCGCAGACAAAATAGTCTGTCTTAAGGGGATTAGGCTGCTACTGGTTGAGGATAACGAATTTAACCGTGTGGTATCCTGTGAACTGCTGCAAAAGGCCGGACTTTTGGTAACAGTGGCAGAAAACGGAAAAGAGGCTGTAAGACTTCTCAATGAACAATGCTTTGACGGCGTGCTGATGGATATCCAGATGCCTGTTATGGATGGCTATGAGGCCACCCGCCTTATCCGTTCTGAAGCACGGTTTAAAGATCTGCCGATTATTGCCATGACAGCCAATGCCCTTGAAAGTGACCGCAAGCTCTGTCTTGAGCGGGGAATGAATGACCATATTGCAAAACCTTTCAGACCAAGGGAACTCTATAAGCTGTTGCAGCACTGGTTCTCCAGTATTACAGAAATAACAGCAAACGAGGAACATCAGACAGCAGAGGCGATACCTGACTCCAGCCTACCTTCATCATTGCCGGGGATATCCGTTGAGATCGGACTGGACTGTTTTAACAACAACGAGAAGCTGTATACTGAAATGCTGCATTACTTTCTGGACAATCATTCCGATGCAGCCCCACGAATCATTAAACTTCTGGAGCTTGGAGACCAGCAATCCTCCATCGCCATTGCCCATTCCATGAAATCAATTGCAGGTTCCATAGGAGCTGAAAAACTGATGCTTGCCGCATTGGAACTTGAAAAAGCGATATCAGTGGACGAGGCAGCGATTGAGTTACCGCTGGAAGCCTTCAGCAGAGAGTCTTTGCTGGTTGTAAACGGTCTTAAAACTGCATTTAATACGAAGCATTGATACGGTGTTTAAAAATTTAAATCCTGCTGTAGGGGCGATCCTTGTGATCGCCCGGTTTGGGCGAACATA
>CAZXTZ010000262.1:0-4100 GCA_964643645.1 uncultured Geobacteraceae bacterium | reverse complement strand
TGTCGTCAAGAACAATCATCTTTATAGGTATATTCGACTTTGGCACAAAACTGTAGCAGGCAAAATCGCTACCCATTGCAGGATCAACCAGGTTGAAGCCATGCCCCACAGGCAATGATGTTGTGTTGAAAAACTCCCTGATCCAGTTATAGCTTGAGGATGAAGCTGTTGAAAGTGAGCGGCGGTTCGGGTCTGCAACAACGGTCGGTGGCGTGGAATAGTTTCCTACAGGGCCGGACAGGATAACAGCCCCCAGCGGATCCGTACCATCAATAACACCCTCGTAGAATACATTTTTACCCATAGATTGACATGGCTGGGCAGAGTTGTCAGTTGTCATTATAGCGCTTGATATATGGCCCACCTGAAATTTTTCCTCTTCAAAACATGATCCCATCCAGAACTGATCATGGTTCCCAAGAACCTGGTACCAAGGGATTGAGTTGTCAAGCCCAGCTGCCTGATAGGGTTTCTGATAATCAATGACACCGGATCCCAGATTGGCACCGGAACTGGGGGTAATCACCTTGCCGTCAATCACGTCAATATACCATCTAAGCTCGTTATACTGGGTGTTGTTGCAGGCATCACCAAGTCCTATCCCGAAGTCAAAGGGAGACTTTTTGTGCAACGCGCTGATTGTCTGCATGGCTGCGTCAAGCACATGGGTGGTCGCGAGTACAACCGGCGAATAGGCAGAAGAATTTAATGTTGGTGAGCCTGCTGGCTGGCTCCACTCAAAATAGAGCGGCTGGGCCGGGGATTCCTTGTCAGCAATATGAACATCGGTCATGGTAAAAAATGACAAAAGGAGCGCAGCATTGGGCGCCTTTGTTGCCATGGTTTCCCATACGGTATGTGTCAGACCGCCCCCTCTAGTCCAGGAGCTGTAGTTATACTGTTTGTAGAGCAGCAGATCTTTTGGCGCAATAAGCGGCGCACCGGCAGACAGAGGAACCGGAAGAACCTGTTGTTCTGCTGTTGTGTAGACAGCATTGGAAATCGGCCACTGTAAAAAGGATGTTCCTGAAACCGGCAGGTTCTGTTGATAGCCGTTATAGGAGTCGTTGCTGCCACTGCACCCCATATTCAACCCACCAATATAAAGGGTTGCTACAGTTCCTGCGGAATATTTCACAAAATCCCTGCGTGATAATTTAACATTTGTTTTTGAATTGTTGCTCTTCATAACTCACTCCTTTTCAATATTAATAAGAGTTCACACAGCTGATATATTCCTGTTGTCCCATGTTTTTTATTCCGCACCAGAAAATGGGCCAGTTTGTGTTGGTAATAGGATTCGTTTGAGTATCGGCGGCGGATACCGGAGAGTTGTGCCCCGAATAGTAATACCCTCTGTAAAGGGCCTGTTTTGAAGCATCAGAGACAAGCGTCGGTGTAAGCTGAATCAATGATGTGTTGAGAAAGCCCTGTAGGGCATATACCGCTGAAAACGTATAATAGCTGTTAAACTGCGCCGGTTTGGTGGCAAGGTCATAGTTGATGGATCTGTAATCTGTCGGTCTGAATGTGTCGCTATAAACAGTGTAGAGTTTATAGGCAGGGTTGTTGCCGCTGTAAGAAGCGATGGCCGGGGTTATCCCAAGAGTATCGGAAGCTGTAAGGATGCGGTAGTCATCCATATGGGTGTGTCCGGCAAGCGTCAGGGATACCAACCCCGGATAGCTTGAAAGGATATTAAGGAATCTTGACTGATAATCAGGCCACCACATCATTGTTGCGGTTGTTGTGTTAAGCGGGATGGTGGCTTTGCCGGCTGTGGTATTGACATCCGCGCCGGGGGGCGCATGCATCAGGAGCAGTACCTTTTTCCCCGCTGTTTTGGCTGAAGCGAGCCTTGCATCAAGCCAGTCAAGCTCGGCGTTGACTGTTGCAATGTCGCTGGCGTCAGGCTGAGGATAGAAGAGAGTGGTGCAGATGATGGTGTTAAGTGCAATTACCACCAGATTTGTTCCTGGTAGCTCCGCTGAATAATATCCAGCCGTTGTAAAGCTGTTCAAAAACTCCTGATGATCTGTGGTTCCAAGCAGAAATTTTGTATAAAAAAGCTCTGCGGTATCCACAAGGAAACTGTTGTCCGAGCTTAGGTTGCTATCAATATTAGGGCCATAGCCAGAGTATGAATCGCTATTTCCAACCGCAAACATCACCGGAATATTTCCGACATAAGCCCGTATCTGGCTCAAGACAAAGTCAACGGTTTTACAGGTGAAGGCCTTCATGGCTGCAATGGCTGTGGCGCTTGGTGTCGGCGGGGCAGGCGATATTCCCTGGCTGGCATAATAATATGGATAAAACTGCTGCGGGAAACCATGCCCGAGAAGATCTCCGGTGAAAATGACCAGCGGGCTGGCTCCCAGGTTCTGCTGTATGCTTGAGAGCGCAAGATTAAGCAGAGGGTAGTTGGTGTCTTTCAGCAGAGTATTGTTCGTGTCCTGCCCCCACCCAGAAGGAGCTTTTATCCCGGAGCTCTTGAAAATATCCTCCCACTGACTGGCATCCGCAGCAACAAGTTGCTGAAAAAGCGATGGGTCATAATAGGGATTAAAATGAAGATCCGAGAATACCACCACAGAAGAGGTGGTGGCCGGAATGATAACGGGAAAAGACGTGCTGTTGCTTGAGCTGCCACACCCGAAACTAAACGCACCTAAGGAGATACAGGCTGCTGTTCCGGCGGAATATTTTATGAATTCGCGACGAGTTAATTTTCCGGCGGTATTTGAATTGTTATCCGTCATAGCCTGCCTCCTGTGTTTTCAGAATTGAATCGCAGCAATCAGCAAAATTTGAGGATGGTTACGACAGATATGGCTACTGGATTCTATGTTTCTGTTACATTATAACGTGATTAATGTAAAGCTGAGACAGTTGTAATACCTGAAAGTAGGAGCTGAGAAATCAATTTAAATGAGTCTTTTTTGAACTTGAGAGTTCTACTTGAAATTATATTCCATGCTTGCTATATTTTAGCAGTCAACAGCAGAGAGTGCTAAAAGGAGTGAAATACTATGTACGCAGCGGTTCCGGCATTAAGTGACAGCTTGTCCTTGTATCTGTCTGAAATTCGCAAGTTTCCGGTACTTGATGAGCAGGAGGAACAGCGTCTGGCCAGACGGCTATATGATAATCAGGATCTTGAGGCAGCACAGACCTTGATAACTTCCAACCTGAGATTTGTTGTGCGTGTTGCTTCTGAATACCGTAACTATGGCTTTAAGATGCTTGACCTTATCCAGGAAGGCAATATAGGCCTGATGATGGCTGTAAAAAAATTCAACCCCTACAGAGGGTTCAGGCTGATTTCATACGCTGTATGGTGGATCAGGGCCTATATACAGAACTATATAGTTTCTGCATGGAGTCTTGTGAAAATAGGTACCACACAGGCGCAGCGCAAGTTGTTCTTTAAGTTGAAGCAGGCAAAAGAAGCCATATTCAGAATGACAGGCAGTGATGATGATCTGCCAGCAACCGCACAATCTCTTGATGTTACTGAATCAGAGGTTGAGGAGATGCAGCAGCGTCTTCAGGGGGAAGTCTCTCTTGACGCAGAACTTTATAATGCTGAAGGCCTTACTCTTCTTGAAACTCTGGTTGATGAGCGCCCAAATCAGGAAGTGTTGCTAGGTGATTTTCAAGAGAAGCAGAAGCTTCAGGGCCAAGTTGCCGCTGCCGTATCCAGTTTGAGTGATAAGGAACGATATGTTGTCGAAAACAGGATTAGCGCCGATGAACCCATGACTCTTCAGGAGATTGCAGAACATTTTTCAATATCCCGTGAAAGGGTAAGACAGATTGAGGAAAATGCAGTAAGGAAAATAAGGGCATTGTTGGCGCCTGTTTTGTCCAGCTGCTGTGCATGATCTGCTACTTATTGAGTTTCAGGTTTGTATTTAAATCAGGCGATGTCTTTGCATTGAAGGTACCGTTTATGTTTTTTTAAATATATTCCACAGAAAAATCTTGACAATGTTTTCCTTATGCATTAGAGAAACAAATTCCACGCTTTGAACAAATTTATGCTGGCGTAGCTCAATTGGTAGAGCAGCTGACTTGTAATCAGCAGGTCGCGGGTT
>CAZXTZ010000261.1:0-4105 GCA_964643645.1 uncultured Geobacteraceae bacterium | reverse complement strand
AACAATGTCAAAAAGCAGGGCACGTTCTCATTCAAAGCACCCCGTAGTTCTATAACAATTTTAGAACTGTATACCGTATCTGCAGGCATTGGTAAACAGATGGCAAGCCAAATTTCTTGCGCCTGCGTCGTATATTGTCGCAAACGACACTGTCACAAAGAGGGAGAAGTCGCTACAATCTGCCTCAGCATTATTAGGTATTTATCCTTCTGCTTTTCATCTGATAGCTTTTTTGCGAGCTCCAGCAGAAGTTCCCGTGCCTCATCCGATAGTCTGTTCAGCACCTCATCCCAAGGGGACGGCTCACCACGCAGTTCATGCACCGGAACGTTCAAAAAGGCTGAAAGTTTTTCAAGGGTTGCCGTTGATGGTTCACGGTCCCCTTTTAGAAACCTCTGAATTACTGATAGCGCCAACCCTGTCTTTTTTGCCACTGCATACTGGCTTTCTGCCGCGACAGCCTTGGTTAAAAGAACTTTAAGTTGTCCGGGGGTTTTTCCAGAACCTTTTCCCATACTCAGCAGCACCTCCCAAAAAAATCTTGAAACTGAACCTCTAAAAAGGTATATACCTCTTAAGAGGTAGTCAAGTTAATTATGAAGGAGATACATAAATGAGTATATTAGGTATCGCTCAGATTGAGCACGCAGCCGGTATTGAAGTGCATGGCGCAGCACGGGTTTGTCTGTTTGAAAACAAACTCGCCTCCAATAACTGCGAGTACAAGCATCTTGTCTTGGCTGATGGTGGTGGAGAGATCAATGCCTATGGCTGGGCCGATACCATGCGTCGTGATATTCATGAGCTATCGGAAGAAATTGTACTGATCACAGGCAGGACAAAGCTCCTGCCTCGTAACAACGAGCTGGCCATAGATCTTTACGATGTAGCTCCGCTCCGGAGTATCACCGAAAATCCTCTGTTACTTTACCCCTTGCCTGATGGTGCGGACAGTTCTGATGTTTCCGAATTGATCAGCATCATGGAGAGTATCAGTAGCAACTCTCTTCGTCTCTTTCTTTATGAAGTATTCTCAGATCAAAAATTACTAAATATCTATCTGTGTGGCAAGGGGAGTGATCGGCACCATCATTCGGAGCCAGGCGGTTTACTGAGGCATAGCATTGAAGTCGCTAGGTTTGTGGGACGTATTGATGAATTAGACACTCATATGCGGGAGGTTGCAATTGTCGCAGCACTCCTGCATGACATTGCCAAGACCAGAACCTATTATAACGATCATGAATATAAAAACAGTTTTATGGTGTCTCACGACATGAGAACATACCGTATTCTTACTGGTAGTCTAGACAGACTTCAGAAAAGATGGCCGGATGGGGCGGAACTACTTCAGGTCTGTGTTGAATCTTTAATTGACCGAAAGAAATTCTTGCAGACCCACAAGCATATTCCAGTTGCTGCGGAGCTTGTCAGCTTTGGAGACCAGCTGAGCACAGCACTTTATAAAGAACAACAAGCCATTCAGCAGATGAAATACTGGCAGAGACAGATAAAGCTGGATGGTGAAGTATACTGGCGATGCCATCCGGATAACTATAGAGACGATAATCAGGTAGCAGCATAGCTGAGATGATGAACCGGGGGGCAAGACATACCTTTAGTAGGGTGCAATTTAAATGTAACAGCCAGAATGCTTCTGAAGATATTTTTCTGAACTTATGCAGCTCATTCCCTTTACCGGCATTGAAAAAACCTTCAGACGCAAACCCGTCTGTTAGGGCCTGTTTTATGTTGAAGAGGTCCGGACGGGTCCAGCGGAGTCCAGATTTCTAGTTGTAACACACTAATTTAATTGATATTTAGTGTTTGCAATCTGGCTGGTGTGCATGTATAGTTAAAACAATCATCAAGGTAACTGGCATTATCGCCATCTGCCTCACCGTTAAGGATCAATAAATCCTTGCGGCAACAGAGTTGGCCTATCCCTCAACAGAGGTAACCCGGCTCTCAAATCAGAAGCAGACGTCAACGGGCAGTTGGCGTGGTCAAACCCAAAACTATAGGACAGGTGCGCGGAATGCGGCCTGCCCTTGTTTTAGCGGCCACCATACAGGGGCAAGCATCTGTTTAGCGAACGGAATGCTGCAAACCCGTGCAGCCCTCGCAAGGCCTGTCATAAGGTTTTCAGGATAGGATTCGCACAAGCTTTCTCTTAATCTGCAGAGGTGTATCCTTTGGCGGATTCAGGTTAAAGCATTGCCGCAGGCCATTCTGAAAATCCGACTGCCGACTCTGTAGGCAATTGGATACGGAGTCCTTAGCTTTCTGCAGACTTTATCTTTTCCTTCATCCTGTCACTTTTATGCGAAGCAAGAAAGTGACAGGATGAAATAATCCATAGATACCATATCCTTATGGTATCTATGCAAAGTGACGGCCCTGTTTTGAAGCGGTTTTTTGCTTCAGGACAGGGCCGCCGCCGTTGGATCGCCTGCTATACGACAGCGATCCTCAGTAATTCCCCTGACGTGAGTTAAGAACTCTGCTCCCCGACAGGAACAATCCTCCTGCCGACCGCCGATTATCATCCCTGCCTGAAAATTCATTTCTCTCACCATGTCTGCTGTCTGGCCCAGGCCGACAGTATGCCGCTAATGCATGCCCGAAAGGGTGTCTGCATGGTACGCCATGCATTCTGGCATTAGTCCGACTCTCTCAGGAAGGTACGCCTCCGAAAGGGATAGGGCATCAGGGCAATCCTGATGTGGCAAGCCTACACTCAACAAATTTTTGGCCCCATGGACTGGGCCCGAAAGGGGAGAGAAATGGTAAAATCACTTGTATCACAGGCATTGGAGACGATCGGCAAGCGTTGGGACAAGAGTTCGCTCACACGCAACGGAGAGCTGCAACACACAGCTGCCTTTGCAAGGTTCTGCAGCAAAAACTATGGACTCGACCGGATTGGAGGGTTGAAACCCCACATGGTGGAGACATATGTCAGGGAGATGCAGTCAAGGGGGATAACGGATGGAACCATAGCCAACCATCTCAGCGCGATACGCAGTCTTGCCCATGCTGTTGGCAAGGCAAATATCGTAGCCCGAGAAAACTCGGCATATGGAATAGACCGCCACAGGATGAATCCTGTGGCGATGAACCATACAAAAGTGGCAGAAATCCGGGCAGTACTGCAGGACAGGGCCTTGCAGGGGGACAGGATCGGGATGACTATGCATGCCGCTGCTTCGATGCGGGATGCCTTTGGCTTGAGGGCCAAGGAGTCTCTCATGACCTGCAAGATGCTGGATGGCAGGCTACTTGTGGAAGGTGCAAAAGGTGGGCGACATCGGAGCATTGAAGTCCGCACGCATGAGCAGCGCGCAGCCATTGAGCTTGTCCGCAGTACCGCAGAGGCTCTTGGGAATAGCAGCGGCAGGATAATTCCCCCTGAACTCAACCTCAAACAGGCCATGAATATCCAGCGAACAAACTGGGAAAGGCTTGGAGGGACCAAAGCAAACAATGCCCATATGCATGCCTCGAGGCATGCATATGCACAGCGAAGGCTGGCAGAAGGAGCCACACCAAAACAGGTGGCCGAGGAGTTGGGCCACGGCAGGCTGGATGTGCTCACACACTACTCCTGAAAAATTGAACGCTATTTCAAGCCCCGCAAGGCCAGTTGTTACAGGTCTTTGTGGGGCTTTTGTTTTTTTGAGCTCCTCTCGCGGACACCTTCGTGATCTTGTTGTAGGAGGTGAAATATCCCTCCAATTACAAACAGATTGATCGGAGACACCATGCTGCAAGAATTGATGACATCGGAAGAGTTTGCTGAAAAGCTGAAGATCGGTCGTTCAACCCTGTTTGAATGGCTTGAAAAAGGAATACTCCTACCCGGCAAGCATTATTTCAAGCAAGGAAGAGTGCTACGTTTTGTCTGGTCTGACGAGGTTATATCTCATTTTATGGAGAGATCGCTGAGTAGTACTACAAACAGAACCGTATCGCAACCAGGCACTGTTGGGAATAAGCCGCCAAAACCTGAGAATAGAAAGAAACCCGGGATCAACTTGGAATACTAAGTAGTTTCCATCCGGAAACCGTAACATTTTGATATTTATTTAAAAAACCGGATATT
>CAZXTZ010000260.1:0-4199 GCA_964643645.1 uncultured Geobacteraceae bacterium | reverse complement strand
GATTTGCTGTCCAGTTAAAACCGGATTCACTGTCCAGAAAAAACGGATTGCGCAGAGGGGGACAAAATGCAAAAACAAACCGGACAACACTGTCTTTTAGTAGCAATACGCCTCACTTATTCCATGTTGCATTCAAGTTGACATTTTGTAGACCTTTGAGGTTTTAAAAACCTCAAAGGTCTGGTCTAAATAGGTGCCATTTTGATAGCAAAAGCGAATTAAGGCTTGCCTTTTTGCCTGTCGAAGGGTGGACGGTTAACCCGTTCATGCTTCGACAACCTCAACACGAACGGATTAATTTTTGCCTCCGGTGTCTGGCTGGAGTTTTTTGTCCAGGGCCTGCTTGATCGTCTGAAAACTGAAAACAGCAGAATCAGGGATGTCAGGCAGGGGGTTAAGCTCTTTAAGCGGTCCGATGGCGGAGAAGTAAACAATGAACTTGATGTCTGCATGCTTGCAGACAACCGGTTTTATATGGTGGAGTGCAAGTCCGGCGCTAATCTGAAGACACAGGATTCCATTTACAAACTGGATGCGATCCGTTCTTTCATAAATGACGATGAAAGCCGTGGCATGGTGGTTGTCACGAAGCCTGTTTCCATGGATATCTACCGAAGGGCTGCGGAGCATGATATCAGGCTCTGCGCCGCAAGGGATCTGCCCCGGCTTTACGAGATCCTCAAAAACTGGGTAAAAAAGGGACATTGAGATCTTCACCCCCACCCCGCTGAAACATTTCCGAAACATTGCCGTTAAAAATATGTCCCAGACATTGCAGTATCTTCTCCTCAAGTTTTGAATCCATGCAGATGGAACCTGCCTTGACCAGGTCAGCTGTCTGCCAGGAAAATCGCCTGAGAGGAGAAGGTATTTATGAAGAAAAATTTGTTTTTTATCTGCATGCTGTCTGTTGTTGTGCTGCTGAGCGGATGCGGTGGCGCAGGCATGGCGCTGAAGAAAGGCCAGGATAATGTTTCATTGGCTGACAACTCTATTGTGCTTTTTTCTGTAAAGATGGCAAACAGGAACAAGCCCGGTTACCAGCCCAGGGCCACGCAATTAATGGTGAAGTCTGGCAGCGACAAGATGTTTTTTTCTTTTGATGACCCGATTAAGGAACTCGATGAGCAATACAGGGAATACCTTGTAAGTCTGCCTCTTAAGCCGGGCAAGCACCAGCTTGATCATATCTATTTTACTGCAACCGGCTTCATGATAAAGGCATACGGAGGGGTTCCTCTCGGAAATTATCTTGATGTAAAGCCTGGCGCTGTTATGTATGCAGGAAAAATTGATGCAACCATAAGGGAAAGGCAGGACGGTGAGGTTCGAGCAGGAAGCGTCATACCTCTGATTGATCAGTCCGTAACCGGCCTCTCAAGTGGTACGGTTGACGTTGAAATCAAGGATGCCTTTGATGAGGATCTGAAGGTGTTCATAAATGAGTATCCAGGCTTGAAGAAGGTTAAAGTTGAGAAGTCTGTAATGGGGCCCTGGGTGAGGCCTAAGGATTAATTCCATCTCCACTTAAAGGCCCGGTCAACCGGGCCTTTTCTATTTGTGTGTTTAAACCTGCCTCTGGCTTCCTGCCAAAGCATTTGTAATATTGACGCTGCATCGGATATATTCAGCAACTAAAATGCTGATGAGATATTCTCAATTTACGCTGCTGATCGGGATGCGCACTAAACAGCAGAGTCAGGGGAGCCAGATGAACCAACACCAAAAGCATACATGCAGCCTTATCCTGTTTGATCTGAGCGGGTTTACCCAACTTATCTATCAGGCCAGTTGCTCCGAAGAGATGATGGCCCAGGTGATTGCCTCTGTAAGGCAGGTTTTTGATGCCGCCGGTAAGGAAGCCGTTTCCTGCGGTGATGTGCGTATCCTTATAACCACCGGTGATGGTTTCATCGCAATGGCAGATGGGCCTGTTTCTGCCCTTTCCTATGCAAGGGAGGTGCATTCCAACTTCAGGGAGCGTCTGCAGGCAATGGTGGACAGTCTGCCGTTCAGACAGAGGATAGATATGCGTGTTGCATTGCATCATGGCGCTGTTTACGAGGTGCCGCTGGACGCATGCCACGGCGGTTATCCTCTTTTCATAGGTGATGCACTCAACATGATGGCCAGGGTTGTAAACAGCCAGACAGCCCGCAGGCATGGATTTGCCCTTACACGAAGTTTTATTGAGCTTCTTCTTGCCTCTGCTGTCGCAGATGACCCTTATGAAGTTATACAGGACCGCAACCAGTACCCTGAAGAAATTGAAGTGTTCCGCCTCCCCTCCGACATATCCTGAAACCTTTCGGAAATATTTCCTGGAAACATTCTGTTGCGAATTTCTCATAGACTGAATTCACGTCAGAACATTCCAGGATTTGAGGAGGAAGAACGTGGGTGCAATAATTCATTTGATGATTAATCTGGGGGGGTATTCCATTCTGTTGCTGGCCAGTCTTTTTGCTACCAAGGAGCCGTCCGCCAATTTCAATACTGCTGTGTATAGTTGCATAAACTGTGAAGTTGCCCAGGAGCTTTCAATCAGAACAGAGGATGCAAAGATTGTAACCTGCAGATTCTGCAGGGATGGCAAGGAACTTGATTGTAGAATCCTGTCCGAAACTTCAATCATGATTGCAGATGAAACCCTGTCCATGAAAGCTGATTACGACAGGATAGAATTAAGCCAGAACTCCTGGGTCTTCGAGAGGGATGATTAAGGCTGGCGTCGGCGTTCTAAAATGCTTTCAGGAAGATATCCCCTCCATATAATCTGAATTACCAAAGCTGATATTACTGAAGAATCCCCTCCAGATCCGACTCTGATTCAGTTAATTGTTTGTAGCAAATAACTTTTCTATTATGTTTTGTTGTTTCCATAGAATATATTATCTCATTGCGCTGATTAACGCTGTTCTTCTGCCATGCTGGTCTGGATTCAAAACAGAAGAAAAAAGGAGATCTATATGGTTAGTTTTATCCGCTTTATCCTGATTGCAGCCGTTCTATCGCTGCCCCACCTCTCCATTGCTGCAGATTTGAAACTTGACGATAAATCATGCGGATCCCGGCAGCAGTTGACTGTCGGGGACGCTCTGGTAATCTCTATGCCAGGCAATCCGACAACCGGTTATGTATGGCAGGCTCCCGCTGTCCCTGCCCTGCTTAAGCAGCAGGGGGAATCTGTCCACCAGAGCAGCAGCAAGCTTGTCGGGGCAGGCGGCGTCACCTCGTTCAGATTCAACGTCGTTTCAGCGGGAGAAGCAAATCTTGAACTGATCTATCGCCGTTCATGGGAGAAGGATATCCCCCCTGCCCGGACATGCCGCATTCAGCTGGTCAGTTCGGCAGCGAAAAGGATTCAACCGGCAGGCAAGATGATCGGGAAGGACAGGCAGGGGGATGCCATCTACCAGATTCAGGGCAATGGCATAGGAATCGGCTACAAGCTGCTCGGGTCCGGTGAACCGCTGGTGATGATCATGGGTCTGGGTGGGACAATGGAGCATTGGCAGCCCGGGATCATCGCAGCACTGTCAAAAAGCTATCAGCTTATCATTATGGACAACAGGGGGATGGGTTATACCACAACCAATGACACAACCTTCAGCTATCAACTGTTTGCGGATGATGTAATCGCGCTGCTTGATGCCCTTAAGGTGAAAAAGACAAATGTTCTCGGATATTCAATGGGGAGCACCATTACCCAGAAACTGCTGCTGGAGTATCCGCAACGCTTCAACAAGGCGGTTATCCACGCCACCACAACCGATGGCAGCAATGTTGCCGCAGCCCTGAAGAAGGGGCAGGTTACGAACGTCCCGCCAACAGTTCTGAGGCAACTTGAAGCCACAGCCCGTTGGAAAACACCTCTGGAAAAACTGAAAAACATTCAGAACCAGGTGATGCTTGTGGTTGGCACGGCTGATACCACAGTGGGGGATGAAAGCTCAAAGATCATCGCCTCAGCCATTCCCGGAGCCTGGCTGGTTCAGTTCAAAAATGCAACTCATCATCTTATGTACGAAGCACCAGATGAATTCAGCAGAATTGTATTGCTCTTTCTTGGAATCAATGCGCAATTAGCGGTGAAATGATTCCGGATTATTATACGTCAGCACTTACTCTGCATAACCATCTGAAAATTACAGCTCAAAAGGGGATATGATCATGTCTTCAGCCGGGAAGAAATTCAG
>CAZXTZ010000259.1:0-4202 GCA_964643645.1 uncultured Geobacteraceae bacterium | reverse complement strand
ATTGAAATATGACCCATTTCGGCGTACTGCTTGACCCACCCTGCACTTGTAACTAACTGATATTCAAAAGTTGGATGGTGCAATCTGTTTGCTGATTCTGGGTCAATGTTGTGTGCCGATTCAGAGGCTTAAAGCAGAGTGTTTCAAGGGAGTCCGTTAGTGAATAATAAACATACCATTCTTATTATCGATGACATCCCTGATAACTTGCGGGTACTGGGTAGTATGCTGGATCAGGCAGGTTACGAAGTTGTAGTCGCAAACAGTGGACCAGATGCTTTTGAAGTTATGAAGTTTCCTTCTCCCGACCTGATCCTCTTGGATATCATGATGCCGGTTATGGATGGTTTCGAAGTCTGCCGACAGTTAAAGGAGGATCCTGAGCTTTCCAATATTCCAGTGATTTTCATCAGTGCTTTAGATAAGCCGGAACAGAAGGTACAGGCATTCCGTGAAGGTGGTGTTGACTACATTACCAAGCCGTTTCATGTTGAAGAAGTGCTTGCGAGGGTAAAGACCCATCTTAGTTTGGTTCAGGTCGACATGTTGAAACAGGAAATATCCGTACGCAAACGGACGGAGGAGAAGCTGCGCCTGAGTGAATCCAGGTTCCGTACTCTCCTGAACAGCATCCCTGAACTGGTATGGTTGAAGGACCAGAATGGAGTTTATCTTGCCTGCAACAGGTTGTTCGAGTGCTTTTTCGGTTCCCCGGAAAAAGATATTATCGGTAAGACTGACTACGATTTTGTGGAAAAGGAACTGGCAGATTCCTTTCGTGATAATGACAAAAAGGCTTTGGCAGCTGGCGGGGCCTGGAGCAACAAGGAATGGGTTACCTTTGCCGATAGCGGCCAACGGGTTTTTCTTAAGACAACAAAGGTGCCATTGTTTGATGATAAAGGCTCTGTTATCGGAGTACTAGGTGTCGGTGCCGATATCACTGATTTCGAGCAACATCGTAAACTCACGATTCAGCACGAAAAGATGTTGATGGTCAGCGGGATTGCCGCAGGTGTGGCCCATGAGGTGAATAATCCGCTCAGCACGATTATTCAGGGTATCCAGAATGTGAAACGCAGATTCTCCCCAACGCTGCAGTCCAACATGAAAATTGCAGAAGAGATCGATCTGGACCTGAACAAGGTATGTGACTATATGGAACAGCGGGAAATCAGCAGTTACTTGGAAAATATGAGCAAGGCGGCTGATAGGGCGGCATATATTGCTGCAAATCTGCTACAGTTCAGCCGTCAGGGGGATAAATGTCATCAGCTGCACGACATTAACGAGGTGCTGAATCAGGCGATAGATCTCGCTGCGTCGGACTCGACACTGCTGAAAAAATATAATTTTAAAGGTATCGTTGTCAAGCGGGAGTATAGTCAGCCGCTGCCTAAGATTCTTATAAGTAGAACCGAAATAGAGATGGTTATCATCAATATCCTTAAAAATGCGGCCCAGGCGATGTCTGCGGCCGGTATTGAAAAACCGGTTATTACCGTATGCACCGCAAGGTTAAGAGAACATGTTGTAATCACCATTGAAGATAATGGGCCGGGGATTGATGATGAAGTCTGCCAGAAGGTTTTTGACCCATTCTTCACTACCAAAGAGCTAGGACACGGCACCGGTCTTGGTCTTTCCGTCTCCCATGCAATTATTTCTGATAAACATGGCGGCACTATTTCCGTGGAATCAGAACCTGGCAAAGGGGCACGTTTCACCATCCATCTTCCCATATCTGATACAGGAGCAGTTTCATGAGTATTGCGAATCGTAACCTGACTGTACTTGTCATAGAAGACGACGAAGGGGTACGACAAAGTATTGTATCCTATCTGGTGGATACCGGCTTGGCTGTTATTGAGGCAACGGGAGGACGGGAGGGGATTGAGCTGTTTGAAAGAGACCGCCCTGATATCGTCTTTACCGACCTGATGATGCCTGAAGTGGACGGTCTGGCCGTGGTTGAAGAGATCAGGAAGATGAGTCCTGAAACGCCGCTGGTAGTGATATCGGCAAACGGTTCCGTTGCCTATGCCATCGAGACAGTTCGCAAAGGGGCCTGGGAGTATATTACTAAGCCGATCTGCGATTTTACTGTCTTTGACCGGATTATTGATCAGGTTTTGAACAGAGCCGTGGAATTGAAAACAGATAACGCCAACCGGGAAAATCTGCGCAAGGCGTATGATCAGATCAGACAACTGCAGGAACAGTTACAGGCTGAGAACGAGTACCTCTTGGAAGAGGTCAGGCATTCGCAGTTAAACAACGAAATCATTGGTCAGAGCCCGGTCATGAAGAAGCTGTTCAAGCTGATTGAACAGGTGGCAAAAACCGACTCCAGTGTGCTGATTCATGGCGAAACAGGCACCGGCAAGGAGCTGGTGGCCAGAGCCATTCACAATCTCAGCAGGCGCAAGGACCGGACTCTGGTGAAGGTTGACTGCGGATCCCTTCCTTCGACATTGATAGAGGGTGAGCTGTTCGGTAGGGAGCGTGGCGCCTATACCGGTGCTCTCACCATGCAGAAGGGGCGCTTTGAAGTTGCCGATAACTCCACCATTTTTCTCGATGAGATCGGCGAGCTGTCCCTGGATCTGCAGACCAGGCTGCTGCGGGTTCTGCAGGATGGTGAATTCGAGCGCCTGGGGAGCTCCAAGCCGATCAAGGTCAACGTACGGGTGATAGCTGCGACCAACCGCAACCTGATAGATATGGTGAAAGCCGGAAAATTCCGAGAAGATCTGTTCTACCGTCTCAATGTATTTCCCATTGAAACGCCTCCGCTCCGCAGTCGGCGTGAAGATATTCCAATGCTGGTTTGGGCCTTTGTGCGTAAACTTTCAGAGAAGATGGGCAAGAAGATACAGCAGATTCAAAAATGTTCCATGGATTCCCTGCAGCAGTATGATTGGCCTGGCAATGTCAGGGAGCTACAGAATATTATCGAACAGGCCCTGATAAAGTCCACTGGAGACTCTTTGATCATACAGCTGCCAGGAACCCCCGCAGCCTCTGCGGCATCTCTGTTAACGCTGGAGCAGATGGAGTGCAATCATATAAATTTAGTGCTTAAGTCAACCGGTGGACAGATTAAGGGTCATGGTGGGGCAGCAGAACTGCTCGGCATGAACCCCTCCACGCTTTATTCCAGGATGAAAAAGCTTGGCATAAAGCTCTAAGCATCTATCGGGACGATATTTCGTCTCGAAGATGATATGCCGTCCCCCTTTCCCGTACTCAATAGTTCCCTTCAGTAGTGTTCCCGTAATAAACCCAGTTAAATCAGGCTGATTAAGAAAAGTAGGTGCCGTCTGCAGATTGGCGCACATTATGAATTATGTTCATTGCCTCTGGATAGAATTAAGGAGCGGGACATGATTATATTTCTATTAAAAATCAAACCACCGCCTGCCAAACGCAGTGAAACACTGGAACTTCTCCATTATATCCTTGAGCCGACTCGCGTAAATCCAGACTGCCTTGGTTGCAGTGTGTATGAGGCGGATTCAGATGAATCCATTTTGTATATAGAACAATGGAAGGGCAATACAGCCTTATATGAGCACATACAATCAAGCACCTACATGGGAGTTCTGGCAGCAATGGAACTGTCCAGTATCGCGCCTGAGGTTGCGGTTGTTGACGGCCACGAAATAGAAGGCATGGAGCTAATAAAATCATTGCGGTCAGTTTGATGAAATATTTTCGTATGACGTTCTTTTAACAGGAGTTTCATATCATGGCTAAAACAATAATGACGGTAGATGATTCAGCCAGTGTACGCCAAATGGTCAGTTTTGTACTTAAACAGAATGGTTACGACGTTGTTGAAGCCTTTGACGGTAGGGATGCACTTCAGAAACTTTCTGCCGGGCAAAAGGTTGACATGATTATCACCGACCTGAACATGCCAAACCTTGATGGTATCGGAATGATCAAGGGAGCTCGGGCACTGCCATCATGTAAGTTTATCCCGATTGTAATGCTGACCACCGAATCGCAGGACTCCAAGAAGCAGGAAGGTAAGGCAGCCGGTGCCAGCGGATGGATCGTAAAGCCGTTTAATCCGGAACAGCTGATCGCTGTGGTCAAGAAGGTTCTTTAAATACGGCGATCACACAATAATCGGATGTGACAGGAGGGGCAGATGAGCAGAGAGATAAAATTAGATAGTGAGTTTTATATCGGCA
>CAZXTZ010000258.1:0-4203 GCA_964643645.1 uncultured Geobacteraceae bacterium | reverse complement strand
ATCCTTTCCATCCAGGCCTGGTCACCAGGATGGCAGAATATAAGATGTATGCAGTCCTTTAAATCTGAGGGATCCACAAGTTCAGGCAGTATCTTGTGAGCGAGCTTGCTTCTCAGCTCACTGAAAAATCCGGAGTTAGGCAACAGGCCGGATTCCGTATAAAAGCGGCGCTGTTCCCTTTCTGAAAAAAGTCGCACAATGGTTGCTGCCAAGGCATGACGGTATTCTGTGTTATCCTCAAGAAGCTGAAGCATGGCGTTCCAGGTAACTTAAATTCCCGGAGATTTATAACTATGATTGAATTATATAGTTTGCTAATCAGATAGTTATGTAGCATATATGCCTTGATTTATACCGAATACTAGTTATAATTACGACTAGTATTCGGGAGGTGAATCATGGCCTATCAGGTTCGTCAGCTCAACAAGAAAACCGGTGTCACCTACGTCTACGAAGCTGTCTCGGTATGGGATAAGGAGCTTAAGCAGCCACGCAATAAACAGGTCTGTATCGGCAAGATCGATCCGGTGACCGGTGAGCTTGTTCCGTCCAAGCGACTCTCCCCCACTCAGACTGTAGTACATGATCTTGCTGTCACCGCCTCAGCCCAGGTGGTGGGGCCAACCTTGGTACTTGATGCAATTTCTGAGCGTATCGGCCTCCGTTCCATAATGAAGTCGGTCTTTCCGGAGTCTTATCGAGAGTTCATGGCCATGTCATGCTATCTGGCCAGTCAGGGTGGTGCTTTAAGCCTTTGTTCTGCCTGGGCCAAGGGCCATATACCTGACCTTGCCGCTTCGCTCAGTAGTCAGCGTATCAGCGAGTTACTTGCCACTGTCAGCGCCGACCGGAAGCAGACCTTCTTTGCCAAGTGGCTCAAAAAGCGGCTTGAGAACGATTATCTCTGTTATGACATAACCTCGGTCTCTTCATACTCAGAGCAGAACGAGTACATCAAGTACGGGTATAATCGTGACGGTGAACCACTGCCACAACTCAATCTGGCAATGCTGTTTGGCCAGAAGTCAGGCCTGCCGGTCTATTATCACCGCACTCCGGGCAATATTAACGATGTGTCGACGCTTCACAGCCTGATTGCTACCTTCAGGGCACTGGAAACTGGCCAGCTTCATTATGTAATGGACAAGGGCTTCTACAGCCGGAAAAACATTGATGACCTTGTCGCCCATCGCTCCCGGTTTACCCTTTCGGTACCGCTCAACAACCGCTGGGTGCAGCAGGCCATAGATGAGGTACATACCACCATTCATGGGCCTGAAGGATACCGGAAGCTTGATGATGAAATCCTGTATGTTCACTCACGCCTGTATCCCTGGGGTGAGAGCAAGCGCCGCTGCTATCTGCATCTGTACTACAATGCAGCCAACCATGCGCGTGCGGTCGATACGTTCAATGAGGCGCTGTTTCAGTACCGGCAGGAGATGGAATCCGGCCATCCAATACCAGCACACCAGAAGGCATATGATGAGTTCCTTGTGGTGAAGACAACACCGAAACGCGGGATGAAGGTCTCCTTCAACACGGAGGCCGTCAACAAACATATCAGCCGCTATGCCGGGTTTCAGGCGTTGCTCTCAAGCAGTATCAAGGATCCGATAGAGGCCATGCAGGTGTATCGCGACAAGGATGCGGTGGAGAAATGCTTCGATGATCTGAAGAACTGCCTCGATATGAAGCGACTGAGAATGCATACCTCATCAACTGTTGATGGACGGCTCTTTGTCCAGTTCATCGCCTTGATCCTTATCAGCGCCCTGCGCAAGCAGATGAGAACAACAAAGCTGATTGAGCAGTACACCGTACGTGAAATGCTCAGGGAAATGGAAACCCTGACCAAGGTGAAATACTCGGGAAAGTACGGACACATTATGACTGAGCTGAGTAAAACCCAACGACAGATTTTTAATGCCCTTGATATCCCAATTCCTGGGCAGGCATAGTTATAATGCTCGGGAATTTAGGAGGTAACCGCAGCTTCATCAAGCTCCTGGCGAGCCTTTGGCCTTATTGAATCAAACAGGGCAGCAAGAAGCTGAACAGGATCTCCGGATTCCTCCGCAATCATGCGATCAAACACACCCCCGGCCGTATTCAGCATCGCGTCAGTTGATTTTATTAACGGCACAAATTACCTCCGGAGTTCCTGTTTGGGTGAGTAAATAAAGTTTATCCCCATATTGCCCAGTTGGCAATATGGGGGATTCTGCATGCCTGTTCTTGCACTAATTCAAAAGAGTGGTATTGTTATGAAACCGTTCGCCAAAACCGGGCGATCACAAGGATCGCCCCTACAGCAGGATTTAAATATTTAAACACCGTATCAATAAATAAAATCATTTAAAGGAGTTTCCGCTTGAACAGCCTAAAGATCAGATTTTTTGCTTTGTTTATGACCCTGTTTTTATCCGGATGCGTATCAACAACCCTCGTGTCGTCAAAGAAAACTGCGGAGGTTCCAGCAAGGCAATACTCAACCATACTTGTTGTGGGAATGGTGGAAAAACCTGAATCCAGACAAGTATTTGAAGAAATCTTGTCAGATGAACTGAGAAAAAGAGGGGTGAACGCCATTTCAAGCTACACTATTTCAACTCTTAGAATAAAACCGACTCGTGAGGCTTTCAGCCAGGCCCTTAAAAAGACAGGCGCAGATGCCCTGCTTGCATCCCACCTGCTTGATGTGAAGACCAAAAAGGATGTTGAAGCCGGTTATGTAATGACAGATCGGGGCAAGGCCTTTGATTATGATTATTTTGACGACTACTACGACTACTACGGCCCTCAGCTGGTATCCTACGCCACATTTGACTCAAAACCGGTAACAATCATAATGTCCAGTAAAACCACGATAGAGACAACTCTTTTTGATGCAGCTTCCGGCAAGGCCACCTGGAAAGGAAGCACTGAGGAGATACATGCAGACCAGCTGATTTCTTCCAGCAAAGACTTGGCCTCACAGGTTCTTGATGCCCTGGCAAAAGAAAGACTTATAAAATAGATCTGAACCGACAGGAGGAATAAATGCGCTTCATTCCGTTTAATTTTTTAATACTTTTAATTATTTCAGCATTAATGGCCGGATGTTCTTCCGTCCAGGTTCTTGAAACATGGAAAGGCTCAACAGTAACGGCCGCCAAGCCATTCAGCAAGGTACTGGTAGTAAACGTCAATCTTGATGAAAATGTACGTAAGATGTACGAAGACATCGTTGTCGGAGAGATGGGAGACAGCAAAATATCGGCGGTCGCCGGACATAAGCATGTCAAAATCAAGGATAATTACAAACGTAGCGAGATAGCGGCCGCTGTTAGGGAAACCGGTTCTGATGCGGTTATGATAATAAGAAACATTGAGACCGGAAATCAGAAAATAAGCCAGCAGGGTCAGGGTAGCGTACTTTACGGGGAAGGTTTCCTCCCGTCGTCCTGGGATATGATGGAAGCAACCATGCAGGTAAATCTCTACAGTACTGCAACTGAGCAACTGGTCTGGAGCGCCACATTCAAGGCAACTGACGCAGACCACAAGTTTGATCTTAGTCGGGATATGGGCTTACTTATTATAAAGCTGTTAAGAAATGATGGCTTGCTGTAACTATAAACAAGGATATAAAGCGGGCCAGGTAAAAACCGGCCCGCTGATTCTACAATAACAACTCTTAAAGTATTTTCTCTGACTCACCTGACTCCATTATCTGCCTGAACTGCTCCACAAGCCTGTAGGTGATCCCCCACAAAACCGGTTTTTCCGGAAGCCCCAGGTCTATCGCAGGCGCCTCGATAACCCTGTCTCCAAATTTTACCAAAGCATTTATCTGCCGTTTAGGGGATGAAAGTTCTGAAAGAGAGTACCAGAAAACATCTCTTACCTCGGTGGAGAGCCCGGGTTGCAGCAGGTTATGAACCCCATAGACAAAACAGGATACCCGTACCGGCAGATTGTGGCCCACAATGTCAGGCAGACGCCCCAGACAGGAGGCCTGTGCCAGGTCAACCCCGATCTCTTCCATCGTCTCCCTTTCTGCAGTATGGCGAAGGGTCTCGTCCGAAGGATCTCGTCTTCCCCCCGGAAACCCTATGTTTCCTGACCATGGATCCCCCTGGTGCCAGGCACGCTCGATAAAAAGCATATCAAGAAACAGATAGAGCAAGAAGGATTTCAGTTCATTAAACAGATTCCTGC
>CAZXTZ010000257.1:0-4208 GCA_964643645.1 uncultured Geobacteraceae bacterium | reverse complement strand
GGCGCAACCCTGAAAGATATCCGGATGGATAATGCTCTGCTTGATCATTCAGATTTCAGCAGGTGTCAGATGGAGCGGGTTTTCCTGTTCAATGCATCCCTTAAGGAGAGCAACTTCATGAAGGCGGTTATGGAGAGCTGCGACTTGAGGGGGGGCAACTGCTTTAAGGCATCATTCAGGCACGCGGTGCTCCATAAATGCGATCTGAAGGACTCGCTTTTCTTCGGGGCAGATCTGTATGGGGCATCCATAAAGGAAAGCGATACAAAAGGCACCGATTTCACACGGATTCAAAGCGCAGCTGTCCATTAACGCCTGTTTCAGGTTTTTAGAAGGGGAGTAATCTATGGCCTCATCAACCAGCAGATTCAGCTTCAAATCATCTGCGCTTCCGGAAAGTACTTTTGATCTTGTAAGCTTCAACGGTTCTGAGGGACTGTCGAAGTTCTACCGTTTTGAGGTAACACTTCTTTCCGACGATGACCAGATTGATCTCGACAAGGTTGTGCAGTCCCGCGCCACATTGACTATCAACCGTGAACAGGGCGATATCCTGATACACGGAATCTTTACAGTTTTTGACCAGCAGGATACCAGTCATGGTCGCACCAGATACCACGCTGTAATCACTCCAGCTGTCTGGCGCATGACCATTACCCACCACAACCAGATATTTCTTGACAAGACAGTGCCCCAGATAGTCGAGGCAGCCATAAAGGACGGCGGCTTCACAAGCCTGGATTACGAGATCCGGGTTTCTGCCAGATATCCAAAACTTGAGTATGTCTGCCAGTATGATGAAAGCCATGCAGACTTCATATTCCGACTGATGGAGCGGGAGGGGATTTACTACTACTTCGAGCAGGGAGAAGAACAGGAAAAGCTGATAATAACAGATGCCCTTGGCGTGCACGGCTATATGTCTGCCGGAAGCAAGCTCTCGTACTCTCCTGTTTCCGGCCTTGACGAGGCATACAGGGATGAAGTTGTAAAGGCACTGGTATGCAGCAGGAAGATAATGCCAAAGCGTGTGCTTTTGAAAGATTACAACTACCGCAAGCCTTTGCTTGATCTTGAGGCCCAGAGTATCGTTTCAGAGAACGGGCAGGGGGATGTGTACATATACGGTGAGCATTTCCAGACCCCTGATGATGGGGCAAGGCTGGCGAAGATACGTGCGGAGGAACTGAAATGTCGTGCCAGAAGCTACTACGGAGAAAGCCTTGTGCCATTCCTGCGGCCCGGTTACATCTTTACTCTTCAGGGACACAACCGCACAGATTGCAATATAAGCTACCTGATTACCGATGTTACCCATAATGGCGACCAGAGCTTCATGCTTACCTCCGGCCTTGGTATGAACCCATCCTCCCGTGATCAGACCACACACTACCGTAACAGCTTTACCGCAATATCATCTTCAATGCAGTTCCGCCCGGAGCGTATTACCCCCAGAGCCCGCTTTTACGGCACAATACATGCCCACATTGATGCTTCAGGAAGTGGCAAGTACGCAGAGATTGACAGCCATGGACGCTATAAGGTGAAGCTGCCCTTTGATCTGAATGATCCTGCCGGTGGAAAGGCATCCTCATGGATCAGGATGTCCCAGCCCTACGCCGGTGACAGCTACGGTATGCACTTTCCGCTGCATAAAGGTACAGAAGTGCTTCTTACCTACATAGACGGAGACCCCGACCGTCCGATAATTGCCGGTGCAGTGCCGAATCCCGTTACAGAAAGCCCTGTGACTTCTGCAAACAATACCCAGTGCCGTATAACCACTGCAGGGGGCAACAAGTTCCACATAGAGGATCAGCAGGGTGGGGAGAGGATGCTGATGCTTACCCCCCAGTCAAACACCTGGTTCAGGATGGGGGCGCCTAATGATCCCCCCAGATGGGGAAAGCCCTCTGTGCTGAAACAGGCTGATGGTGGAGGCGGTTCTGGCGGTGGGGATGGAGGAGAAGGCGGAGGCGAGGAGTCTGGATTCAGCCTGTTCTCAAAGGGTGGTTTTGAGGGGGAGGTTTCATGGGAGAACAAGCTGATAGTTGGCGAGCAGACCGAAGTGGTTCTTGGGGCAAAGAATGACTTTCTTCTCGGAATGGAGAGTTCCACCACAATCGGTTCTTCAGTGGAGACCTTTGCCGGGGCAAAGATGGATATAACCCTGGGCAATACCTTTGAATTCTATAAGGGTAATGTCTACACCTACACAAAGGAGAACGAGCTTACAGGTATAGAAAACGTAGAGATCAAGGCAGGGGGTGACAGTCCGGGGTTTAAGGCGGCCCTTGCCACAATGGTTCTGGCCACCGCAGCCAACTCGGCAGTGGCTGCCACTGCCCATTCCTGGCTGCCCAAACACAGCAAGGGGTGGCTCTGCGGTGTGGATCTTTCATCAATGGCTATATGCACTGCCCTTTCATGCCTCATTCCGCTGGCCTTCAAGAAGCCGGAGACCTTTGCTTCCACCATAAAGCTGGACAAGCTGGGGATTGATGTTATCTCTCCACAGATAAAGATAGCTCACACCAAGACCAATCCAACAACATTCCTTAACGTGCTTCAGGATACCGTAGGGGCCCAGTCCCTCCTGGATATGACCTTTCAATCCACCACAGGCGCCTGTTCAGTAACAGCAATGACAAATCTGAACCTGACGGCAACCGGCAATATTCTCTGTAGTGGAACAGCAGGCATAACAAACAATTCAGGGGCAGACATTTCAAACAATGCCGGGGCTAACCTTGTTAACTCAGCCTTTGGATCGCTTACAGAAACAGGGGAGTCTGTAAATATTTCAGGAACTACCAAGGTTGCAATAGAGGCGGCAACAGGCAATGTAACCCTTAATGCCGTTACCGGCGGTGTCTCAGTCTCTGCCCCGGCCGGTGGGTCAAAGGTAAGCGGCCTTACAGTAGAGCTTGTAGGCACGACATCGGTTACTATCGGCGGTGGATTGATAAAGATTGGAGATCTGGCTACGCCAGTGGTGATTCCACCTCTTGATGCAACAATAAATGCTCAGAAAGTCAAGCTTGAGGGAGATATAGCCAAGCTTGTGACAGCAAAAAATGCTGCATTTGCCAAGATAAACGCACAACGCAAGGCCTACAATGCGCTGCAGCAGGCTATCTGGGCTCTTGAGGATACGGTGTATTAGCAGCATAAATTGATCGGGTTTTGAGGATCTACAAATGACAACCACAATAAAACAGTTCTCCTTTACCTCCCTTGCACTTTCTGACAGCACCTTCGATGTTGTCAGTTTCAGCGGTTCGGAAGGGCTTTCAAAGCTTTATCATTTCGAGATAATACTGCTGGCAGACGATCCGGCCATCAGCCTTGAGAAGGTGGTTCAGTCAAGGGGAACTCTCACCATACATCGTGAAGGTGAGGATATCCTTTTCAACGGTATCCTGAAGTCATTCGAGCAGCTCGACACGGTACAGGGGCGCACTCAGTACCGGGCGACCATCGCTCCTGCCCTCTGGCGTCTCACCCTTACCCACCACAACCAGATCTTCCTGAATAAAACCGTGCCGGAGATCATTGAGGCGGCCCTTGCAGATGCCATGATGACCACCCTGGACTATGAGCTGCGCCTGTCCTCCGTATACCCGCAGCTTGAGTATGTCTGCCAGTACGATGAGAGTCACGCGGCATTCATATCCCGCCTGATGGAACGGGAGGGGATCTACTACTACTTCGAGCAGGACGCCGCCGGGGAGAAACTTATAATTACAGATGTTCTGGGGGTGCATGGTTTCATGTCAGCCGGCAGCGAGATCATCTACAACCAGGTGAGCGGACTGGATGAATCCTGCCGGGAAGAGGTGGTAAAGGGGCTGGTCTGCAACCGCAAACTGATGCCGAGGCGTGTAATACTGAAGGATTACAACTACCGGTTGCCGGCCCTTGATCTTCAGTCGGAAAGCATCGTGTATGAACAGGGGCAGGGGGATGTGTACATATACGGCGATCATTTCCAGACAACGGCAGAGGGGGAAAAACTTGCAAAGATCCGCGCCCAGGAGCTGCTCTGCCGCGCAACCACATTCCACGGTGAAAGCCTCATCCCATACCTGCGCCCAGGTTATATATTTAATCTCACAGGTCATAACCGTACCGATTTCAACGCAGGTTACCTTACCACGGATATCACACACAATGGCGACCAGAGTTTCATGTTCACATCGGGCCTT
>CAZXTZ010000256.1:1740-4219 GCA_964643645.1 uncultured Geobacteraceae bacterium | reverse complement strand
GAGATGAGTTTTCTGGCCCAGCCACCGAAGGAAGCGCCAGGCAGGTCCAGTGGATGCTTTTTCCGGCTTGACGAGGGTACCAAGCTCTGGAAGCAGATAGTTGATGATCAGAGTATTGCGATGCACTGGGATGGCGCCCCTCAAGGGCTTAAGGTTGAACTTATGGTTATCAGGAGGTAGCATGCGGCTTGTGGACTGTTTTGTAAAACCACTGGCCTACACCGCCTACATTGTCGGCACAGCCGGTGTGGAGCAGCCTGATTACAGCCAGATCAGCGCACTGCTGCAGAAATTCATTGCAGATGGTGAAAAGCTTTCTGAAAATGCAGGGTATCTTCCGGCTGAGTATGACGAAGCCCGTTTTGCTGTATGTGCCTGGATTGACGAGGCCATTCTCTGCTCTTCCCTCCCGGCCAGGGATAACTGGATGACGGATCTTCTGCAACGGCATTTCTACAACACAACAAGGGCCGGTGAAGAATTCTACCAGCACCTTCAGGGGTTGACCGAAGAAATGGAACAGGTGAAGACTGTATACTACCATTGTCTTGCCCTGGGTTTCAGGGGACGTTATTTTGCGCCCGAATCCGAAGGAGAGCTCAAGTCAATCAAGCATAAGCTGCTCACTTCCCTTAAAGGCAACAGTTCCATGCTTTCTACAGGTAATGACCTCATGGGTTTTTTCCCCGATTCATATCCAGCCAATCCTGTAAACCGCCGCAGAAGGCTTCCAAAAATAACGATATCCTCTTTCACACTTCTGCTGGTCCTTTTGCCGTTATTCTTCCTGTTTTTTACCTATCTGTCCTACAGCCGCTCTCTTGATGTAATTGCAAGCGCCCTGCTGAGGATGGAGTTCCGCTAGCATGAAGATCATACTGAAGATACTCAAATTCATGGCTATCCTGCTGGCCGTGATTCTGGTTATAGGCGGCGCCATCTGGATGGTATATATCCGCAAATGGCCCCTCTGGACAGGCGCATCCCTTATAGTTGCAGCAATAGGCCTCATAATTGCCTGGCATTTTATCAAGAGGATTCTCGTAAGACGTAACGAGCGCGCCTTTGTAAAACAGGTGGTTGAACAGGAACAGCCTGTTGTTGACGTTACCGGCAACAGAACAGCCGAACAGCTGCACAGCCTTGAACGCCAGTGGTCTGAGGCAATTAACCTGCTTAAAGGTTCATATCTTGCCAAGAAGGGGGATCCCCTTTATGTGCTGCCCTGGTACATGATCATGGGGGCTTCCGGCAGCGGCAAAAGCTCTGCCCTGCGGAGCGCACGCCTTTCTTCGCCCTTCCCGGAGGCCATGCAACCGGCCGGAATCGGCACAAGGTACTGTGACTGGTGGTTCACCGAACATGCAATATTTTTGGACACGGCAGGAAAATATGCCAATCCGGCCCTGGAAGCCTCAGACCATGATGAATGGCAGCGCCTTTTGTCCCTGCTCATGGCCTCAAGGAAAAGGGAGCCGCTTAACGGTCTGGTCGTATCTGTTGAGTCAAGTCATCTGCTTGAAAACAACGGAGATCTGCTGGAGGAAGAGGGGCGGGTTATAAGGCTCAGGGTGGATGAGCTTATGCGGGTTCTTGGCGCAAGATTTCCGGTCTACATAATGGTGACAAAATGCGACCAGGTCTACGGCATGGTTCAGGCCGTGGAACAACTTCCTGATTCCTTCCTCAGGCAACCAATGGGGGTCATTAATGATGATTTTGACAGACCCACCAATGATTTTCTGGAACTTGCATTTACTTCCATTTCGGAGCGCCTTAAGGATCTTCGTCTTCTACAGCTTGACAAGATAAGCGGTAACAAGACCGGCCTTATGCTTCTGCCTGAGGAGTTCTGCAAGATGAAGCCGGGGCTTGAGCGTTTCATGGGGGGGCTTTTCCGTCTTAACCCGTATCAGGAATCATTGCTGATGCGTGGTCTATATTTTTGCAGCGCGCTGCAGACCGGATCTCCGGTATCCCGCTTCATAGAAAATCTGGCTGTTTCAGGCCAATCTGTTCCTGACATTTCTACCCCTGCCCTTCCTGGCATGGATAGTGACAGGGCCATGCACCCATATGAGACCCATCATGATGGTGTGCTGTTTATGGATGTACTGCCCGGAACCCGAAGGGGGATGTTTCTGTTTGACTTCTTTGACTGGGTCATGCCCACCGACCGCTGGCTGTTCAAGCCCCACAGGCAGGCGGTTCGCAGGATGCGAATAACATGGAGTCTGGGTGCGGTTGCCTGGCTTGCGGTTATGGCCGGAATTTTAGGCATGATAAGCACCTCTTACATACTCAACAGAACTACCATAAACATCTTTTCAAACGAGTTTGCAGAACCTGTCAGACTCAAGTACGACCTTGAAAACGAGAAAGTTTACCGGATGACCGAATACATGACAGGTATCAGCGGCATAACACAATACTCACCGGCATTAAGCATCGCGCGGGGGAGCGACCAGATCGCTTACAA
>CAZXTZ010000256.1:0-1730 GCA_964643645.1 uncultured Geobacteraceae bacterium | reverse complement strand
CTTGTACTCCTGGACAGGATGTGGCAGACCATCGTCAGAATGGAGGAGAGCCACAAGCGTTGGCGTTTGATATTTCTGGGCTTTAATCAGTCTGCTGAAACCATTGCAACCCTTAAAAAAAGATACTGTGAACTATGCAATGAATTTCTTGAAAAAGAGACTAACAAAAAGATAGTTGACCGGGTTTTGAAGTTCAATGCCGACACTCCGGGAATTGAACGTGGGGCGTATATCCTCGCCATCCTTGACCGCCTGCAGTATCTTAATGCCAGAATTGATGGTAAGGGTCTTGAATATCTGAAAAAACTGCCCACACCCTCCGGAACATTTCTCATCCTGCTTGACGGGCGACTGAATCCGGAAATGGCGGCCCGTTACCAGTCAATCCTTCTCTATTTTTCTGCATGGGAAGATGATATGACATCTGCCGATGTTCAAAGACAGAGATGGACAATGCTGCTTTCAAGGGCATTGACCGGACGTTCAGGGGAATACGATTTCACATGGTTGCAGGACTGGATAAATACAACATCAAGCGCTGACAAAATAACTATTGACAGTTTCTGGCTCAGTTCCGGATCAGTGGCAGGAACTGCGATAATCGAGCCCTGTTTTACCCTGAAGGGCAAACAGGTGATTGATACTTTTCTTGAACGTGTGAAAAAGATGGCTGATAACGCCTCCATGGTGGACAAGGGTATAAAGCAGTTCAAGGAAGACTATGCCCAGCGCTACATGTCCGC
This sequence comes from uncultured Geobacteraceae bacterium, assembly GCA_964643645.1. GTDB lineage: Bacteria > Desulfobacterota > Desulfuromonadia > Geobacterales > Pseudopelobacteraceae > Trichlorobacter. Next base: position 987 of record CAZXTZ010000256.1, on the reverse strand, counting down.
GTGGGAACAGTTTGCTGATGAGTTTCCGGCTGGTATATACAGTTTTTCATCCATCCATGAGATGCATTCGCAGGCCACAGAGATAAGCAATGGAAAGTTGCCTGCTGACCGTTTTATCCAGCGCCTTGTCACAGAAATGAAGCCTTTTGCCGATGATCCCAACATACCGGATCTGCTGCGGCTTGCAATCCAGTACGACAGGGCTTTGGAGCAGTCAAGTAAAGAATCTCTTCTGAAGCAGGCGTCGGGATTAAGCAAGACAATTGGAGATCTGGCTGACAAAGGAAAAAATCTGCTTGATGAGGCGAAGAAAAAGGAGAGCCATCTTACTGACAAGACAGATGGACTGGCCAAAATTGAACAGTTTAAAAGTTTTGCAGCATACAAGAAGGCCATTCAGGATATGGCAAAAGGCGTAAACAGTGGACCTGCTGCAACCAGACTGGCCCAGGAGATATTCTCCCAGAATATGGGCTCGCCAGCTCCGCCACCGGCAGATCCCGGCGGGGGGGCTGCGGCTGCCGTGCCCGCCAAACCTTTTACAGCTGCCCAGGATTCCATAAAGGTTTATCAGGCCCAGATGAGACCTGTCGGAGATGATCCGGTGTTCTGGGAGATTGTTGACAGCACGCTGAATTTCTTTGCCCTTATGTCCACCAGAGAAGCATCCTGTTCCTTACAGAGTCAATGGCAGTCGCAGGTGCTTGCGGAGTCGGCGGCGGCCACGGAAGCCAATTTAAACGATTTTCTGCTTGGGGCCCAGGGGGTTGTATGGAAGTTTGTGAAGGGTCCTGCAGCTCCTTTTATAAAGGCAACCGCCCAGGGATACAAGCCGGCCACCGTAATGGGGCAACGGATAAGTTTTAATCAGGAATTCTTCGATTTTCTGAATCGCGGCCAGACAGGGCGTCAGATGCTGCATGACTCATATAGCATGAAAATTACTGCACGTCCTGTTGATGTGAACCGCGAAACCGTCCCCAAGCC
>CAZXTZ010000255.1:3144-4219 GCA_964643645.1 uncultured Geobacteraceae bacterium | reverse complement strand
TTGCAATAATTCTTGATTCACGTTTGACTGTACCGGGCACGCACCCCTCAACCATCCCTCCCTGGCCGCAACAGCGGGTTGTGAAGCCGTTTGAAGGGACTTCTTCTACTTTGTAACCGCAGAATTGAACCAATCTGCGAACAGCTTTCTGTTGTGCAAAGTCAAAGCGGGCAGGGCATGGGTCGTGGATAACTACAGGGTCAAGAGGCAAGGGGCAAGTGGCAGCAAAAGATTCGTAATATTGAGTTGTTACCCATCCTTGGGCATCAAGCAATGCTTCGTACACGCTGACCACTTCCAGTGCATCACTGTACTTCCGAAAAATCTTGCTACAGCCGGGACAGGCGGTAAGGATGCTGGTAATCCCTTCTGTCTGCAGACGGCTGGCAAGCAGAGAAAATATGGTATCAAAACGGTTGGCCAGTCCCAGGTCGTGGGATATTTTGCCGCAACAGTCCAGTACCAGGCCTATGGTGGAATTCTGTTTCAACAGCATCCGGTACAGGCCCAGCACCGCATCCGGCCTGGTTCCTGGCAGGGAGCAACCGGGAAAAAAGACCGTTTTGCAGCCATCCGGGATGATGTAACGCCGCAAGAGGAAAGAACCGCCAAGCTTTTCGTAGTTAATCCAGGGTGAGTACTTCTTTAAATCAACAAGCCCCATTTCTGACGCTTTCTGACGCATTTCCAGAAACATTACAGATGGCGACAGCGCTTCAGGGCAGACAGCGTCGCAAAGACCACAGAGGGAACATTGAAATGCCGAAAGCAGGTTGCTTTCGGCATTACCACGTCCGGCTATGGCTGCAGGGGTTCCATGAATTTCAAGGAAGGGGCAGCCCCTCAGGCACTCTCCGCATGAACTGCACTCATGGATCATTCTTGAGATCAACTGATTGTCATTTCTTTCCTCTTGCCCCATAACCCTGTTTTCTAACGTCCCTTTACAAACATTTCCTTATATGGCCAGTCAGATATGCCACCTTTGAGAACCTGAAGTCTTGCTTCTGGAACTCCTTTGGTAATCAGATAGTTATAGCTGTTTACTGCGCCGGTCTTACCCTTGGGGCAGACA
>CAZXTZ010000255.1:0-3134 GCA_964643645.1 uncultured Geobacteraceae bacterium | reverse complement strand
AACTACAGTTGCCGTTGATTTGCCAATAGCCGGCAAAGCCTTATCCAGCCTTTTTTTCTCATCATCTTTTTTGGCCGGGAATGCGTTGGTCTCAATGGATCCTGCCAGATGATGCTTCTCAAAATCGGCAGCAGGCTGGATATCAACAAGGACAACAGGTTGTTTCTTGTCAATCATTGCCTTCAGGGTTGCTGGTTCCATCATGTTGACGGCAAGTGCCGCAGATGCTGAAAGCAGGGTTAACGAAAGTGTAAGAGCCAGTTTTTTGAACATTTCCTTCTCCTTTTACATGCAGAAATTTGAATGTTATAGATAGCAAGTTGAGAGCCTTTATGGCAAATAGATAATCTAGCATAAAAACGCTTCACGCTATCGTAATAAGCAATGGAGGATATATGACACTTAAACAGCTTGAAGTATTTCTTGCGGTTGCTGACACCAAAAGTTTCTCAAAGGGGGGCGATATGGTCAGCCTGGCTCAATCCACAGCCAGCCAGCACATACGGGCACTTGAGAGTGAACTTGAAGCCCGCCTGTTTGACCGTTCGGCCACCAGCGTCAGCATGACGGAGGTGGGACGTCTTTTTTACGAGCATGCTGCCCGTATATCTGCCCAGTGCCTTGTAATGAAGGATGCGGTCAGGCGTTTTCAGGGTCTTGAACAGGCTGTGCTGCGTGTGGGGGCCAGCACAACTCCTGCCGCCTGCCTGATCCCTGATCTGCTTGGGATTTTTACCGGGCTCTATCCCGGCGTTCATCTTGAAGTCAGGCAGGGGGACAGTAACGAGATTCTTGGCTCTTTACTCGAAGATCAGGTTGAGCTGGCAGTAGTGGGGGGAAAATTCAGCACGGAACAACTTGAGTTCAAGGAGGTGGGTAAAGAAGAAATTATGCTCGTAACCAGCCCCGGCAACCAGACAGCTGAAAATATAAGTATCGAACAGCTTGCCAGGTTACCGCTAATAATGCGCGAACAGGGTTCCGGCACCAGGCAGGCTATTGAAAAGGAATTTCTGAAGCATGGAATTGACAGCCGTAAACTTACCATAATAGCCCAACTTGGCAGTAGTGAAGGGGTGAGGCGGGCACTATTGAGCGGCGCTGGATGGGCCTTTATTTCTTCACTATCCGTAACTAGGGAACTTGAGGAGCAGCGCCTGAAGGTTGTCCGGATTGAAGGAATAACGATCAAACGCAGCTTTTACATGGCACAACGTCACGGCAGGACACTATCACCTGCAGCAACAGCTTTTTGTAAAATTCTGGAAAACTGACGAGGCTTTTTAATAATAAACTCAAATGAAGAACCTGCAAAAAAAGACACCTGACACATCATACTGAATCCGGTTATTTAAAATGAAAGGAGAAACCCTTGAACGTACATATCTTACAGCATGTAGCCTTTGAAGGGCCGGGGATTATTCTTGAATGGCTACATAAACACAAAGCAAACATTACATACAGCCACCTGTATTTATCAGATCCACTGCCTGTCTCTGACCATATTGACCTTCTGATTATTATGGGCGGCCCAATGAGCGTAAACGATGAAACGATATATCCGTGGCTTGTTGAAGAAAAACAGTTTGTGCGAAGGCACATTGCCGAAGGGAAGCCTGTGGTTGGCATCTGCCTGGGGGCACAGTTGATTGCCAGCTCGCTTGGCAGCAGGGTGTATCAGGGGAAAGAGAAGGAGATAGGCTGGTTTCCGATTAAGGGTACCACAACTGATTCTGATTACTTTCAGTTTCCTGCTGAGATGATGTCATTTCACTGGCACGGAGAAACATTTGATCTGCCAGAAGATTCAGTACGTCTTGCCAGCAGCGAACTGTGCGAAAATCAGGCGTTTCAGCTTGCTAAAAATGTCATCGGCCTGCAATTTCACCTTGAAGCCACCCCTGAGACTGTTGCAAAAATGATTGAACATTGCAGTGATGAGCTGGTTACAGGTGAATATATCCAGAATGCCAGTGCCATGCAGCAAACTGACTGCAAGATTTATAAAGATGCAAATCTGCTGATGTTTCAGATAATGGACTATCTGGTCTAGGGCTCGGTCTAGGGTTCTGGTACGGCAATCAGGTGGACATGATTGGGTATAAGGCGACACCATGGAGATGTTTAAGCCGATACATCCAGTTGAACTTGAGAATGAACCACAATTCAATCTTGTTTAATTATCGGGTTTGTCTGAAAATGATATGAGGTTGGACTTATAAAGTAGTGTGACGCAGGTGCTATTTTACCTTGGGTTCATACAGCCCCGTTTTATCGTGGTGTTATGGTTTCATGCAGGGCTTTCATGATTTGGGAAAACTTAAGAATCATAAGCTGATAGTCGTTGTCTAATTCGCTGAGCATTTGTTCCAGCCGCTTTGATTTTTCTCCAAAAGATGTCTGGTTTTCTGAGTCGAAAAAACTTCCCATTGATACATTCAGAGCAAGAGCAATTTTTTCAAGGCGATCAATTGTAGGGTAACTCTTGCCTACTTCCAGCCTGCTGACATGCTTCTGCTCAATTCCAATTAACTCGGCAAGTTGCTCCTGGGAAAGACCACGGGCTCTACGGATTTCCTTTATTCTGCGGCCAAGTTTTTCTTTTTCTGATTTCATTCTTTCTCTCCATGACAAGTATCTAATTATCAAGGGGCTGAATGAAACATTCTAAAATGAGGTTTGTGCTGGTTTACACTTGATTAATCATCATAATATGAGGTAATAAACCATAAAAGATGAGTAGAATCTTGAGATTTGCTCTTCAGATGTAGATTTATATTTTTTGGGGAGTTAGGAGAAAACACAAGATGATCTGTCCAAAATGTAGCTCGGAAAACACGCAGAGGTTAAGTCTGGCTTATCAACAGGGTACGAATAGCATTAGTGCCACTGGTTTGTCGGCAGGCACTGGTATTGGCTCGCTTGTGGGGCTTGGAGGCGCCGCCACAACGATATCCGGTAGTTCTCAATCGCTGTTGGCTGAACGGCTTGCACCTCCAGCAAAGAAAAAATACAAGTACGCAATTGCAAGTATTTTGATTGGTATTTGTTTTATGGGGCTTGTTAATTGGTTATCAGCAGTTTTGATATTAGCCGGTTCTGCATTCATGGTTTTTGCAATCCAGTTTAATTTA
>CAZXTZ010000254.1:0-4259 GCA_964643645.1 uncultured Geobacteraceae bacterium | reverse complement strand
CCGATTCATAGTCAAAAAACGCACTAAATAACCGTTTGTGAGGCTAGTTATATATGGCACGTTCGATAAAAAAAGGTCCATTTGTAGACGATCACTTGATGAAGAAGGTTGTGGCAGAAGGCCCAAACTCCAAGAAAATCATCAAGACCTGGTCACGCCGTTCAACTATTACTCCTGACTTTATAGGGATCAATTTTGCTGTTCATAACGGTAAAAAATTCATGCCGGTATTTGTCACAGAGAACATGGTTGGGCACAAACTGGGCGAATTTGCTCCAACCCGGACCTTCCACGGCCATGCCGCTGACAAAAAAAGCAAGGTCAAGAAGTAATAAAGGAGTTATTTGATGGAATCCAGTGCAAAATTGACAATGGCACGGTTGTCACCGCGCAAAGCTCGTCTTGTGGCTGACCTTGTCCGTGGAAAAGGTATACAGGATGCCTTGAATACATTGCAATTTCTCCCGAACTCATCTGCAGGAATCATGCTTAAGCTATTAAAGTCTGCCGTAGCAAATGCAGAACAAAAGGGAGTTAACGATGTTGACAGGCTCTTTGTAAAAACCATTTTCGTTGATGGTGGTGCGGTACTCAAGCGTTTTGTTCCGAGGGCGATGGGCCGTGCAAGCAAGATACGTAAACCGACAAGTCACATTTCTGTGATATTGTCTGATATGAAAACCCGATAGGCGGAGGTGTAGTCTTGGGACAAAAAGTTAATCCGATAGGTTTCAGACTTGGTGTTATTAAGACCTGGGACTCCAAATGGTATGCTGAGGCTGATTATGCCAAGAATCTTCATGAAGATCTCAAGATTCGCCAGTTTCTAAAAAAGCGTCTTTATAGTGCGGGTATATCTAAAATTGAGATAGAACGTGCCGCAAACAAGACCAAGATAAATATTCATGCTGCACGTCCTGGTTTGATTATTGGTAAAAAAGGTGCTGAAGTCGAGCAGATCAAGAAAGATCTGGCTTCAATAACAGCCAAGGAAGTGTTCATAAATATCAATGAGGTACGTAAACCAGAACTTGATGCTCAACTTGTTGCAGAAAATGTAGCACTTCAGCTTGAGCGCCGTATAGCTTTCAGGCGCGCAATGAAGAAGAGTGTTACTTCCACTCTCAAGTTTGGTGCCAAGGGAATTCGTATAACCTGTTCAGGTCGTCTTGGTGGTGCAGAGATGTCTCGTACAGAATGGTATCGTGAAGGGCGTGTTCCACTTCACACTCTTCGTGCAGACATAGATTATGGTTTTGCCGAGGCAAAGACCACTTACGGGATTATAGGCGTCAAGGTTCTCATATTCAAAGGCGAAGTTCTTCCCGGCCAATAAGCTTTGAGGTGCATGTAAAATGTTAATGCCGAAGAGGGTTAAGCATAGAAAACAAATGAAGGGGCGTATGACAGGTGCAGCCTGTCGCAGGATTGAAATCTCCTTTGGAGAGTTTGCTCTTCAAGCCACTGAATGTGGTTGGGTTGATTCCAGGCAGATTGAAGCTGCACGTATTGCCATGACACGTTATATAAAGCGTGGCGGTAAGATCTGGATCAGGATGTTTCCAGACAAGCCTCTTACTTCCAAGCCTGCTGAAACCCGTATGGGAAAAGGCAAGGGGTCTCCGGATTCGTGGGTTTGCGTGGTCAAACCAGGAATGGTTCTTTATGAAATGGAAGGCGTTACAGAAGAGATTGCAAGAGAGGCATTTCGACTCGCTGCACATAAACTGCCTATTTCTACAAAGTTTATCAGCAGGGAGGCCTTGAATGAAGCCCAGTGATATAAGAAAAATGAGTGATAAGGATATCCAGAAAAAGCGTGATGAGCTTACTCAGGAGCTTTTCAATCTCAAGTTCCAGCTCAATACTGGTCGCCTTGAGAATACTGCCAAACTTGGACAGATCCGTGGCGACATAGCCAGGATCAATACTATCCTTTCAGAAAGCAGAGGTTAGGACTGTCATGGGTGAGCAAGGAAAAAGAAGGACGCAAACAGGCGTAGTTGTAAGTGATAAGATGGAAAAGACTGTGGTTGTAAGGGTTGACCGTCTTGTTAAGCATCCTCTGTATAACAAGTATATAAAGCGAAGCGTGAGATATAAGGTTCATGACGAGCAAAATAGCTGTAAGGCAGGGGATAAGGTACTCATTTCTGAGTGTCGTCCGCTCAGTAAAGACAAACGCTGGACTCTGCGCCAGATTCTTGAAAGCGCTGCTTAGCAGCATCCAGAGGGGATACCAGCATGATTCAGATGCAAACCATACTAGATGTCGCTGACAACTCAGGTGCAAAAAAACTTTTTTGCATAAAAGTCCTTGGTGGCTCAAAACGTAAATACGCAGGTGTAGGTGATATTGTTGTCTGTTCAGTTCGAGAAGCCCTCCCAAACTCAAAAGTTAAGAAGGGTGATGTTGTCAAGGCAGTCATAGTCAGGACAGCAAAAGAGCTTGGACGACCGGATGGCTCATATATCCGCTTTGATGACAATTCTGGTGTTGTAATTAATAATGCAAAAGAACCTGTGGGTACTAGGATCTTCGGCCCGGTTGCTCGGGAGCTTCGCGCCAAGAAGTATATGAAGATCATTTCTCTTGCCCCGGAAGTACTTTAAAAGTCAACTGGAGAAACAGATGCAAGCTCAAAAGTTCCATGTAGCCAAGGGCGATACGGTAATGGTTATAGCTGGTAAGGAAAAAACCAAGACCGGAACTGTACAGAAGGTTCTGCCGAAGAAAGATTCTGTTATTGTTGAGGGTCTTAACATGGTTAAAAGACATGTGCGTGCCCGTAGCAATGAACCGGGTGGAATTGTAGAGAAGGAAGCTTCAATCCATCTCTCCAACGTGCAGCTCTATTGTACAAAGTGCGCAAAGCCGGTTCGCACCCGGATCAAGTTGCTGGAGAATGGTGAAAAGCAGCGTACTTGTGTGAAGTGCGGCATCTCTCTGGAGAAATAATCGGAGGAAACCTGAACATGGCCAGACTTAAAGAGATATACCAGAAAGATATTGTTCCGAAATTACGGGCAGAGTTTAATTATAAAAATATAATGGAAGTTCCAAAGATTGAGAAGGTTGTTGTTAATATGGGTCTTGGTGAAGCTATTCAGAATGTAAAGATTCTAGACTCAGCAGTTAATGAATTGTCAGCTATTACAGGTCAGAAAGCCGTAATAACAAAGGCAAAAAAATCAATAGCAAGTTTTAAACTTCGCCAAGGGATGCCTATCGGATGCATGGTTACACTACGCCGTGAAAGGATGTATGAATTTCTTGACCGACTTATGAATGTATCGCTTGCTCGGGTTAGAGATTTTAAAGGAGTTTCTGGCAAGGCATTTGACGGGCAGGGCAATTATACCCTTGGTATCAAGGAACAACTTATTTTTCCCGAGATTAACTATGACCAGATAGACAAGATTAAGGGTTTGAACGTAACCATAGTTACTTCTGCCCGTACAGATGAAGAAGGCAAGGCACTTCTGAAGCATTTCGGGATGCCATTCAGGAACTAAGCAGACAAGAATCCGACGGGAGGATTTCGTGGCAAAGGTCTCAATGATCAACAAATCGCAGCGCACGCCGAAGTTCCAGGTACGGCAGCATAATCGTTGTCCTGTTTGCGGTCGCCCCAAGGCATACTACAGAAAATTTCAGATGTGTCGTATATGTCTTAGAAAATACGCGTCTGCAGGACAGATCCCAGGCGTTATCAAGTCCAGCTGGTAAGGCTGTGATACCACAAGGAGTGCGTTTCGATGTCAATGACTGATCCAATCGCCGACATGCTTACCAGAATTCGCAATGCTAATATGGTAAAGCAACAAAAGGTAGATATTCCTTCCTCAAATGTTAAGGTCAACATTGCACAGGTGTTGAAGCAGGAAGGATACATCAAGAACTACAAAGTCATCGCCGATAACCGCCAGGGTGTACTTCGCATATACCTGAAGTTTATTGACGAGAAAGAGTCTGTGATCAATGAGATCACCCGTATAAGCAAACCCGGAAGCAGATCCTATGTGAATTCAGAGTCCATTCCTTCAATCAAGAATGGTCTGGGGATAGCAATACTTTCTACATCTCAAGGTATTATGACAGATGTCAGTGCCCGCCAGGCTGGAATTGGTGGAGAGTTACTCTGCACTGTCTGGTAATTTTAGTAACAGTTACTAAAGGAGTCACACAATGTCACGAATCGGGAAACTGCCGATTGAAATACCAAAAGGAGTGACTGTTAGTCTTGTTGATACAACAG
>CAZXTZ010000253.1:0-4275 GCA_964643645.1 uncultured Geobacteraceae bacterium | reverse complement strand
TTCCTAACGGCAGGGTGGCATGGGCAGCTGTCATCATGAACGGATTGTAAGGTTCTCCTGAGGTTGTTCTGCGCCACTCGAATCTTTTCGCATAGTAGGTTGCTATCCCTTTGTTTGCATCCTGTGGTTCAACTGCGGAAACCAGCCGTTCAAGTTCATGGACAGCCGGATCTGTTGAAGCAAAGAGCACAGAGGCCTGAAGCATCACAATTATTCCAATAAGAGCTGTTTTCAAGAGATCTTGTCCTCCAGATATTCCCTTATTCCGTCCCTGAATCGTATCGGTTCAAAGTCAAAGGTCTTGCGCCAGCTGCCGTTGCATATATTCTCTTCCAGAAGCATCTGGAGCTGATCAGATGTTATCGGGAAAGCGCTGAATCCCTGCATTATCTTTATTACTTTTTTCATAACTCCAAGAGGCAACGCCGGTTTCCAGGGTTCCCCCCTTCCCATGGCATTTGCTATGGTATCCAGCAGTTCCCTGTATGTAAGGCGATCTTCTCCGCACAGTTCATATATCTGGCCTGCGGTGTCCGGCATTTCCAGTGCGTCAGCAAAACAGCGGGCCACATCTCTGCCATGTATCGGCTGAAGGCGGTAATTACCATCTCCCATGGTTGGCATTAAAGGGGCCAGACGAAGGTTTGCAGCCAGCATGTTCACAAAGGCATCCTTTGGCCCGAATATAAGCGAAGGTCGAAAGATTGTCCAGGCAAGTCCGCTGCCTCTCACAATCTCCTCCCCACGCCATTTTGTACGATGGTATCCGGAAACAGCATCAACCCTTGTGCCCAGCGCCGACATCTGGATGTAACGCAAAACCCCCGCCTTCTGACTGGATGCAAGCATTGCAGCAGTTGCCTCAACATGGAGCCTCTCGAATGTTATACCACGATTCGGAAACTCGCGGATTATACCCACAAGATTTATTACCGCATCACACCCCTTCATGGAGTGCCTGTAGGCTTCAGGCTCTGTCACATCTCCCTTGACAATTGTTATACCTTGTTTTGCAGCTGCGTCGTGCCCATGGGAAAGCAGCAGCAGTTCATGCCCGCGCTTGAGAAGCTCCTCTGAAAGATGTCCCCCGACAAAGCCTGTTCCGCCTGCAATGAATATCTTCACAGATTTTCCTCCGTATTTTTAATCTCTTGTAGCAGTTAGTAGCCAACCTGGCCAGCCAGCGCTTGAAAGGCTCTGCCTTGGGGGATTGGATGATGCGGAGCATCCCTTCAGTGTTGGCGCAGTCGGTATCACGTTTTTTCCATCAGATGCGGTCATTTTCAACCGTACGATTTTATCGTACGCTTCACTAAACTTTTCAGATACCAGCTTTTTTTAAGATCACTCCAGTATCTTCTAGGAATTGAGCTTTCTGTCAAAATTTCAACCACATCGATAATTGCAAACCACCACTGCATCGTTGAGGATGGTTTTGCGAATCTGTTTGCCTTCAAATATAGCCAGTTTGATGATTTCTTTTTTTATGGCCATTTTCGTTTTCCTATCTATTCGGGTCGCCAAACCCTTCACCCTGAGCCAACATTCTATCAAAGCAATGCATCGCAGCCCATTCTTTTCCACGATCATCGGTCAAGATAACGGTAGTTATTGATCTTCCTATAAACTCGCTTCCGTGTTCATTGACTGCATAATCCTGGATGGCAAATTCTGCGATAAGGCGCGCGGAAGTCACAAATGCAGGCGGCTTCAAACGCCTGATGCTTCGCAGCAGGCTATTACGGCACATGTCGGCCAATATCCGGTTCCGTTTGATGTTGAATTCTGCAGGTTCAATTTCCAGTGTCAGCAGGTCAATGGTAACACGAGGACAACCGTAATGATGCGCCAGCCAGGCATAATGAGTGGCGGAGCTGGCAAACATATGTGCAGTGCCGCTTGCAAAGCTTTTCAGGTAGCGGCGGCCAAGCCAGCGTTCTGGTTGAATGTTGGCCATAACTGATTCTGCGCTGTCACATTCTTCGTTACGCAACTCTCCCCAGCAATGATCAATTTCTTCCCAGAGACCATCGGCTGCCGAGGCGGATTCCACGGTTATCAGCCGGTCGTATAACCCAAGCAGGCGACGTTTCCATGAGCGATGTTCCGGACGGCAGCCTTGGATACTTTTAATTTCCGGGTCATCCGACCTGAACATGCTTAACGTCACCTCGAAATTCCTGCGTGCCTCAGACAGGGAAAGATCGCAATTTGGCCCGCCAAGCACTTCAGCCGCATTATGGTCATCCTGCCCGTCATCCTCCCAGCAACAGAGAGGACACTGTTCGAATGCCTCATCCATTGTTAGTTGGGGATAACCGCAGCAAGGACACGGTTTCAAACCTCTAAGAAACTCCTTATGTGATTCAAACCAGGTACGACGCTCCATGAAACCGGTCGTCATATCCACGGGGGAACGGGACAAAGGGCGCAGGAATACGGAATCGGCGCTAATCCGTTCCATGCTGCGGCGATATGGAGTCCGCAGCACCACCTCGCCGCCGTTAACCGCTACCACCAGCTTTTCGTGGGTGAGCCAGTGGGTCAGGGCCAGGTTGCGCTCACAATACATAATAGGCTGGTTAGAGAGAGTAAGCGCCCACTGCCCCGGCTGAAAGTCATTGTTGCGTTCCCAGCGCAACGGTTGAAGCTCCTGCCCATGCTTGATGTGGTGATAGAGATTTTCCACCTCCGCCAGACAGACGGCCACCTCCTCCAGACGTTGTTCAGGAGGGGCCACGACACCGTCCCAGGCGTCATCGGTATAGACATGTCCGTAAAGCAACAGGGTCAGCTTCTGTTCCAGCAACTCTGCTTTTCGCAAAAGCGCTCTTGGCGCTTCTGTGGCAAAACGTCTGGCAAGGGTATGTCGGTCGTCGTATTCGTTCGGGGGATAGCCGTTCCGGAACAGCCACGCTTCGCAGACACGGTTTTTGGCTCCTTTCAGACGGGTAATGCAGTTGCTGAGATCGTCTGATTCGTAGAAACGGGTACACCCAACGATACGGACAAACGTGGTAAACAATTTCTTCGCTTTGCCCAGATTGTAGGTGGCCTTGGCCAGCTTTACCTCAACCTGGTCATCCAGCTCTTCCAGTTCGTCATCATCAAGGATGCCTTCGGTAGGCTTTTGGGCGTGTCGCAGCACTTCAATGACTGCAGGTGAGAGTACCGGCAACGCAATATCATCTTTGTCAGGTTCCGGAATCGGCCACATGGGAGCTACGGTTGTCGTCAACTCACGCGGCGAACGGTGTATGAACTTTATTGTCACCCTGCGACCGGCATCCTTGACCCTGGTAACCATGCCGCGACCAAAAGACTCGTGCATGACCCAATCGCCCGGCTGGTAACATTGTTCCCCGCGTTTGATCCTTTCCGCTGCCTGCGCTGCTTCTGACTCTGGCGGCGGTTTGGGAACCAGTTCCAGGTGTGGCGGCAGTGGGGGAAGAGATGACAACAGTTTTATTGCCCTGACAGGTTGTTCGGTAAATCGGGGTGGATGTTCCTTCCAGAAGGATTCTATTCTTGAAAGCCTCTCCCCTGCATTTGGGGCAAAACTGAACCGATATCCTTTAACAGCGCTGAGATAGTGACAGACCAATTGAAAACCTGAACCGGCCCGATCCGCAACAAGTGATTTGACAGCATGTTCCAACAGCAGTAACTGGCGATCTCTTCCCTTTCTTCTGCGGGAATGTATCCAGACCCTTCTGTAACCGGGCTGCAAATCGTACAGTTGCTGGCCAAGCACTTTCAGTTGCGTCACGTTACTGCCGTCAAATTCAGCCACCGCCTGTCGTACCTGCTCGAACAGCCTGATTTTATCTTCAAGCGCTATGAGTGGAGAGTATGCGGATCGCTCCACCTCTGCTTGCACTTCCGTCAGTACCAGAGCCACAAACGTCCGGTACGCCTCCAGGTCGTGGAACAGCGTCTTCAACGGCTGGAGTCTTGATACCTGAAAACTCCCGTCGGGTGACGGTTCGCGGGACATGGTAGCAAGGGTGTTCAGGAGGCTTTCATAGCGGTGTTTCAGCATGAAACAGCCCCGGCTTCGTTTTTAAACCTCTCGAATTCGAGAGGTTTAAAAACAGTAGTAGCGTTTTTCATGCTTTCCCCTCCACCAAGGCGATTTCATCGTCCGTCAGGTTGTAGATGGCATAGACCAGTTGGTCAATTTCGGCCTCAATGGCAGGAATATCGGTGGTTTGTGGATTTTGTAGGGGCGTACCCTTGTGGTCGCCCTTTTCGGAATTGCCACCTGAAGGCGGG
>CAZXTZ010000252.1:0-4334 GCA_964643645.1 uncultured Geobacteraceae bacterium | reverse complement strand
TCAGATGGTAGAGCAATTGATTCGTAATCAATAGGTCGCCGGTTCGATTCCGGCAAGCGGCTCCAGAAAGTCAAGGATATGGTCCTGGTACATGGCCTTTCCCATCAACTCTATGAAGGAGCAACAATATGCTGGCACTTAAAGACCCCTCGCTTCTTAAACAACTCTGTTACATTTCCGGTAACTGGTCTGCTGCGGATAGCGGTAAGACCATAGATGTTACCAATCCGGCCACGAATGAAGTACTTGGCACTATTCCAAAGATGGGCACAGATGAGACAAGGCGGGCCATAGAAGCTGCAAACGAGGCGCTGCCTGCATGGCGTGCCAGGACAGCAAAAGAACGTTCATTGATTTTAAGGCGCTGGTTTGATCTGATGATGGCAAATCAGGATGACCTGGCTGTCATAATGACTGCTGAACAGGGAAAGCCCCTTGCCGAATCAAAGGGTGAGATCAGCTACGCAGCTTCTTTCATTGAGTGGTTTGCAGAGGAGGGGAAGAGGATTTACGGTGATGTAATTCCTGCCCATGCGGCTGACAAGCGGATTGTGGTGATAAAAGAGCCGATCGGTGTATGTGCCGCAATAACCCCCTGGAACTTCCCTTCAGCAATGATTACCCGCAAGGCAGGCCCAGCGCTTGCCGCAGGCTGCACAATGGTTGTAAAACCTGCCACTTCAACCCCATATTCCGCACTTGCCCTTGCCGAGCTTGGGGAAAGGGCGGGACTCCCTTCCGGCGTATTCAGTGTGATAACAGGTTCTTCAAAGGAGATCGGGGAAGAGATGACCTCAAATCCCATAGTCCGTAAACTTACCTTTACAGGTTCAACAGAGATAGGCAAGGAGTTAACCGCAAAGTGTGCAGGCACAATGAAGAAGGTTTCAATGGAACTTGGCGGTAATGCGCCGTTCATAGTGTTTGACGATGCTGATCTGGATGCTGCTGTTGATGGCGCTGTCGCATCCAAGTATCGTAATACCGGACAGACATGCGTCTGCACAAACAGAATGCTTGTCCAGTCCGGGGTATACGACGCCTTTGCAGAAAAACTCTCTGTTGCTGTTGCAAAGATGAGGGTGGGGGATGGCCTTAAGGAGGATGTGCAGCAGGGGCCGCTTATAGATGAGGCATCGGTTCAGAAGGTTGAGGAGCATATAGCCGATGCGGTTTCAAAGGGTGCAAGGATTGCCCTGGGAGGCAAGCGTCATGAGCGTGGCGGAACATTTTTTCAGCCGACAATTCTGTGTGATGTAACACCGAAGATGCTTGTGGCGCGGGAGGAAACCTTCGGCCCTGTGGCGCCGTTATTCAAGTTCGAGACAGAGGAAGAGGCCATCAGAATGGCCAATGATACCGAATTTGGTCTTGCATCCTATTTCTATACCCGTGACATTGGCCGTGTATGGCGTGTGTCGGAAGGGTTGGAGTACGGTATGGTTGGTGTAAATACGGGTCTTGTCTCAACAGAGATTGCCCCCTTTGGCGGTGTGAAGGAGTCCGGCCTGGGGCGTGAGGGTTCTAAATATGGAATAGAAGAATTTGTAGAGGTTAAATATCTCTGCATGGGTGGTATTTAAACCTTCGTGGGCTTTATGGGCCTATCCATACGCGCAAGGATGACCCTGGCGGTAACCGGCCTGGTGCTTGTGCTTATGCTGTTTACCGCTTTGGGGTCTCTGACGTTTTTTGAGAGGCAGCAGGAAAAAAATCTGACTGAATACCAGGTCGCAATGCTTAAGCTGCTGGCTGACAGTATAGATTCAGGTATCAAGGTTGCCCAGCTTGCCCTTGTAAACAACGCAAAATCCATTCCTCCGGAAGCCCTGAATAACCCTGCCCAGGCACAGGCCTGGCTTGAAAGCCGCACAGGTCTTAAAACCCAGTTTTTCACCAATCATCTGGTGCTTTTTACCCCTTCAGGCACTGTTATCGCTATTACTCCCCATTTAAATGGCGATTCTTCCCAAAGCCTTTCAGTTGTTAATGCAGTTAAGGAAACCTTTGCAAAAGGCCGTCCGCAGATAAGCGAGCCAGGCACCTGCTGCAACGATGAACATGATATGCAGATTGTGTTTACCGCACCTGTTGAATCAAAGGGGCGGGTGGTAATGGTTCTTGCCGGCACTTTCAGTATAATAAGGCCAACATTTTTGTCAGGCCTTATGCAGACCAAAATAAACGGAAAGGGTTTTGTAAGGATTATAGACAAAAATCACAGGGTGATTTTCCATCCTGATTCCAAGAGGATATACCAGAAAGCCGCGCCAGATCTGCTTGCGGCAATCAAAAGCGCCTTCGCTGAAAACAAGGTGATTTCTATCCGGCATAAAGGAGTTAATGCTCAGGAGATAATTACGAGCTTGCAGCCATTGAAAAGCGCCGGATGGGTTGTGGCATCAAGCTATCCGCTAACTGAACTGTACGCTCCTATTAAAACTGCAAGGTTGTGGTTTGCCGGTGCTACTGTTGCCGCTATGGTTTTTGCGGTTCTTGTCGTTTTACAAATGATGCGTCTTCTTACAA
Source organism: uncultured Geobacteraceae bacterium (assembly GCA_964643645.1). GTDB lineage: Bacteria > Desulfobacterota > Desulfuromonadia > Geobacterales > Pseudopelobacteraceae > Trichlorobacter. The sequence goes on along the minus strand of CAZXTZ010000252.1, from coordinate 1,805 downwards.
GGCCCCTGTCACAACTCTCTGAACATCTTTCCACTATTTCTGAGAAAAAGGGAGATGAACGCTTTATACATCTGCCTGTAAACGGTGAGATAGGAAGGCTTACAGGCGCATTCAACGGAATGCTTAAAGAGATAGACAGGAGTAGCGAAGCGTTGGCGAGAAGTGAGGAAAGATACCGTCTGATCCTTGAGCATTCAACGGATTTTATTTTCTGGCGTCGTCCGGACGGTGGGATGGAGTTTGTTTCGCAGGCGTCAACGCTTGTGACAGGATACAGTCCCGATGAATTTTATGCTGATCCGTCAATTATGGACAGGATGGTCTACCCCGCTGACAGAAATATTTTTGAGGATTCCTCTGGCAGCAGGACGGTTGCCGATTTTTGCGGCAAGCGGGAGGTTGAATACCGGATTATCGGCAAGAACGGAGAAATCAGGTGGGTTCGCCACGCCTGCACTTCAATATATGATGATTCAGGTATGTTTATCGGAAGGCGCGGGAGTATTTCTGACGTATCTGCCAGGAAAGATCTTGCTGATCAGGTGTCTCACCTTGTAATGCATGATATTCTGACTGGTCTGCCAAACCGGTCCCTTTTTTCAGACCGTCTTGAGGTTGCTCTTTCACAGGGTGTAAGGGAACAGAAGATACTGGTTGTAATGTTTTTCGGAATTGACCGCTTCAAGCTGATAAATGATACCATGGGCCACGAAGCTGGAGATGGCCTTCTGATAATGACTGCAGAGAGACTCAAGCATCAGCTTCACACTGAAGATACCTTATGCCGTTTTGGCGGCGATGTGTTCGCATTAATGCTTCCTTACCGTGAAAGCCGGCATGAAGCGGTTTCAATGGCATATCTTATACTTGCAGCTCTTACGGAGCCTTTTATACTTGGCGGCGGCAGAAAAATTACCCTCACAGGAAGCATCGGCATTGCCATTTCTCCGATGGATGGAAACAAGCCTGAAACACTGTTGAAAAATGCTGAAGCTGCAATGTATGACGCAAAGAAGAGCGGCAAGAACACATTCCGTTTCTACACCAGTAAAATGAACGAATTTGCCGCCGAAATGCTGGCCCTTGACAACAGTATGCCCGCATCACTTGCAAATGGCGATTTCTATATCCATTTTCAGCCACAGCTTGATTTGAAAACAGATACAGTAGTGGGGGTGGAGGCGCTGTTGCGGTGGCGTCATCCGGAACTTGGCTTTATCGGGCCTGACAGGTTCATACCCCTTGCAGAGGAGAGCGGCTTCATAATAAAACTCGGGGAGTGGGTGCTTAGGAAGGCTTGCAGCTTTAACGCGGAATGGATAAGAAGCGGCTTGCCGGCCATGAGGGTCGCTGTCAATATTTCCGCACGGCAGTTTCTTGAGCCTGATTTTATGGATCAGGTTTCCGCAGCCCTTAATGACAGCGGACTTGATCCTGAACATCTTGAAATAGAGCTTACTGAGAGCATGCTCGTCGCGGATGAGGAACAGACACTGAAGCGGCTTATTTCATTGAAAAATATGGGAATACAGCTGGCTATTGACGATTTTGGAACAGGCTATTCCTCCCTTTCATACCTGAAGCATTTTCCGCTGGACCGTCTGAAGATAGATAAGTCTTTTGTTAATGATATTCTTAATGATCCTGATGATGCAGCCCATCGGGTTGAGATGGAGTTGTCAATTGCATTTGTAATAGTATTGCCATTCTGTACACTGCTTGCGTTCGCGTTCCTTCCGGGAGCGATGTTTGTAAATGTACTACTTGAATCGACATTTGAGTAGATTGTAGTATCAGAACCATTG
>CAZXTZ010000251.1:0-4347 GCA_964643645.1 uncultured Geobacteraceae bacterium | reverse complement strand
GACGCTATATTTCAGATATAGAGGGCAGGAGCAAATTATTCCACGGGAGGGATAAAAAGTGGAACAAGACCTTTTTCCATTTAATAAAAAAATTACTGGGCTTCTTGAAAACCAGGACAGGATCTTTAATCTAGTAGTAGAAGTTGCTCCCAGACTGATTGCAGCTGGGTTGATTCTTGCAACAGGATATTATGCAGGACGCTGGGCAGGACGGATGCTTGACAGGATACTTACACGCCTTGAACTTGATCTGACAATAAGGCAGTTACTGGTAAGAACAACCAGAGTTCTGGTGCTGTTGCTATTCCTCATAATATCTCTTCAGAACCTCGGCGTCGATCTTCTGCCTATGATCGCCGGAATCAGCGTTGCAGGTGCAGGAGTTGCACTGGCAATGCAGGGTGTACTCTCAAACTTGGCCGCAGGACTTACTATAATTTTCACTCATCCATACAAGGTAAATGAATATATCTCAATCGCTGGCGAAGAGGGGATGGTTGAAAATATCTCTCTTTTCAGTACAACACTAATCCATGTCGATCTCTCGCGTGTTGTCATACCCAACAGAAAAATTGCAGGTGAAATCCTGCATAACTATGGAGAGATCAGGCAGATAAATATTACAGTAGGGGTTGCATACAACACGGATCTTGAACTGGCTCTTGCATCGGTAAAGGAGATACTGGATAGAAATCAATTGGTACTCAAGGAACCTGCGCCGTTCGTTCAGGTTGCCAAACTGTCTGATTCCTCAGTAATAATCGGAGTACATCCCTGGGTTAATGTTCCGGATTATCCGCAGGCTATAGGAGAGCTTAACAGGAAAATCCTTGATATATTCCAAAAGCGAGGGATTCAGATCCCTCTACCGCAGAGCGAGGTTCGTCTGTTGGGAGAAACCTCAAGATAACGACCCGCGCTCTGCAGCATTGAGCACTATTCGTTTTAGACTAATGACAAAAATTATTTTACCTCAACATTAATCTGCTTGGGCTTAACCTCTTCCTTCTTGGGCAGAGTAACCGTAAGAACACCCTTTTCACAGGTAGCTTCAACCTTTTCCTGTTGTACCGTAGCCGGCAACTTGAAACTGCGCTGGAATGAACCAAAATACCGTTCAATCCGATGATAATTTTCCTTTTTCACTTCACTTTCATGCTTACGCTCACCTTTAATGGTAAGCATATTATCTTCAATACGTACATCAATATCTTTTTGATCAATATCCGGAAGTTCAGCCTTTAAAACAATTGAATCACCTGTTTCATAGATATCTACAGGCGGCTGCCAAATCCCCTCTTTTATATCCTCACCTGAATACTCATTTCCGCCCCATGAAAGGTTCAGAAGACGATCCATCTGATCTTGCATGCTGCGAAGTTCACGTAGCGGATTGTACTTTACAATAGCCATGACAATTTCCTCCTCTTTCGTTGTTTTGAAATGAATTAATACCGCTCTGATAAAAAGATAATCATCTTAAATGAAATGTCAAGGGGGCTAACGGCTGCCAGGGGCCAGAGAGATGCTCTACCTGCCGACGCAACCATTCCAGCCGTTCACCGGATGCAGGATGAGTAGAAAGTATGGCCGGGGGTGAAGTCCGTTTTTCTGCAGCCAGACGTTCGTAAAAACGAACCATTCCCTCCGGCGAGATCCGTGCAGCCACCAGTCGCTGCAGACCGTTTGCGTCCGCCTCCCGTTCGGCATCACGCGAAAACCGGAGTTCAGTAAGCCTGGTAGCCGTATCGGTTAAAATACTGTCAGAAAGATCACCAACCAGCATACTCAGAGCAGCCCGAAGGCTCATGCTCTTAAAAATCCCCTGCAGGCTGTGACGCAGTTCTGCATGAGCCACTTCATGGGCAAGTACACCGGCAAGCTCTTCAGCAGAGACCACAGCATTCAGTAATCCTCTGAAAACTACCACCACACCGCCGGGAGTGGCAAAGGCGTTGATATCTGGCCGCTCCGCAATAAACCAGCGATAGCTGTGAACCGAGCCTACGGTAAGTTTGCTACCGATAGAGCGGATGGCATCAACATCAGACCCGCTGTCGATCAGCTTCATCTGCAGCCGGGTCTGGGTCAGTACCATATCGCCCAGACGTGTTTCATATTTTATCGGGATACGCTGTACTACCCAGGAGGCAATACGATCTCTGTTCACAAGAAATAAAGCTATCAGCAAAAGCGGCAGCAGTATGAAAAATGCGAGCAGAGCGCCGCCCGTTTTGAAACGGCGCTCCAGACGGTTCTGTTCCCTTGTTATACCATCAAGCTGCCCACTGATCTGTGGCGGTGCCGTGGCTTTACAACTGGTCTGTTCTTCTCCTGCATCAACAATAAACACCCAGCTTGCTTCACCATCCTGCCAGGATATCCTGATTCCACTGCCATTGAATCCTCCGCTTATCAAGGAAAGCCTGTCAGCATACAAAACAGTTCCTGCATCCAGAGCTTTTATTCGCAAGCGACCGGTCAGTTCCCATGCTGCTTCACCAGTAATACCGACTCCCGGGATTCCGGAGCCGAAAAGCCTTCCCCTGAATAAGCTGTCAGTCATCACTACTGCCAAGGATACCACCCAGCACACCAGCGCCTAGAAGCGATCCCTGATCGGCTGAACGACCTCCTGCTGCCGGAGCCGACATGACAATCCGGTTTGCCAGACGGGACAGCGGCAGAGACTGCAGCCAAACCTTGCCAGGTCCTCTCAAGCTGGCAAAGAACAGACCTTCCCCACCAAAGATGGCTGACTTGATCTTACCGACATACTGGATATCAAAATCAATCGACGGCTGGAACGCCACCACGCAGCCGGTATCAACACGCAGAGTCTCCCCTGGGGCAAGTGTCAGCTCGCGCAGGGTTCCGCCTGCATGGATAAAGGCCATGCCGTCACCATCAAGCTTCTGCATGATAAACCCTTCTCCACCGAACAGACCGGTGCCGATCTTCTTCTGGAAGGCTATACCGAGGGATACCCCCTTGGCTGCGCAGAGGAAGCAGTCCTTCTGGCAGATGAGGGTACCGCCGATATCAGTCAGATGCACAGGTACAATCTTACCGGGATATGGAGCTGCAAAGGCCACCCGCCGCTTGCCGTTTCCTTCATTATGGAACACGGTGGTAAACAGGCTTTCACCGGTCAGCAGCCGTTTGCCAGCCCCCAGCAGCTTGCCCATGAAACCGCTTGTCTGCTGGGAACCGTCACCAAAGACTGTGTCCATCTGGATGCCGTCCTGCATATACATCATTACCCCGGCTTCGCCGATGGCCGCCTCACCCGGATCAAGCTCCACCTCCACAAACTGCATCTCGGAACCGAATATCTCGTAATCAATCACATCCATTGCCATCTCTTTCTACCTCCTTGGTTTGAATGGTACCTCGTTGCGACTTAGCGTGAAAATAAAAAAGACCTTTACCCACAGCGCATATATGCTCGCCTGGGTAAAGGTCTTGCTGTCGATTTCTCGTCCCCTATCCGGACCGGGTGGTCGTATTGACGGACATGGGTCGGCCATTTCTCCGGCCGGTGGCTACTCCCCTTTACAATGATGGAAACGGTAGCTGAACCGGGTTCTGCTGTCAATAGAATTATCGTGACAGCATGTTTTGACTGCTGCGGTTTCTGATCCATTTGTCCAGCGAGATAACCGGCAGCACAATAGCACCTGCTGCCATGGCATACAACCAGGCCCGGGCGTCGAGCGCTGCCGAAGCAAAAAGTGTCTGCAGCGGCGGCAGGTAGATGAAGCAGGCCTGAAGCAGCAGCAGGATACCGATACCGATAAAGATTGTCGGGTTGCTGAATACCCCTTGTGAAAAGAGGGAGTCACGCAGGGATCGACAGTTGAGCAGATAGAATATCTGGGTGAAGGTAATGCTGGTCACGCAGATCGTCTGTGCTTCGGCCAGCGCCAGAGCATGCCGGGCGGCCGTCACCGGTTCAGGGCCGATGATCCTGAAGTATTCCCAGAGAAACAGACCGCAGGCAGCAGCGGACATAAGCAGGGCCACTATGATCAGGCGTGCAACAATGAAACCGGAAAAGACCGGTTCGTCGGGAGAGCGGGGCAGGCGCCGCATGGCGTTTGGCTCCAGCACCTCGAAGGCCAGCGGGATCGAGAGCGTAATGCTTGCCACCAGATTGATCCAGAGGGTCTGACTGGGGGACATGGCCATGAGCAGCTCATTCACCCCTTCGACCGGTACTGTCGGGAAGAAAAACATGGATGCGGTCAGAATACAGGCCAGCCCCAGATTGGTGGGGAGCACGAAGGCCAGAGATTTGATGAGGTTGTCGTAGACCCGGCGTCCCTCTTCCACCGCTGCGGTGAT
>CAZXTZ010000250.1:0-4397 GCA_964643645.1 uncultured Geobacteraceae bacterium | reverse complement strand
GTCACGGTATCGCACAGTTCCGCCACCACATCCATATGGTGTTCAATCAAAATGATGGTAATCCCCTGGGCATTGATCCGCCGGATAATCCCCAGCAGTGCTGTCACATCAGGATGGGCCAGACCTGCCGCAGGTTCATCCAGAATCAGAAAAGCAGGGCGACGGGCCACGGCACGGGCGATTTCAAGAAAACGCTGGGCACCGTAGGGGAGATCCTTGGACGGCGTGCGTGCCTGGTCTGACAACCCCACCATCTCAAGTAGTGCCAGGGCATCTGCCTCGGCTTTTTTCTCGGTCTTACCGGTAAGCCCCATCAGCACCAGTGGCAGCGGACTGCGGTACCACCCTTTCATGGCAACCATAACGTTGTCCAGAGCGCTGAGTTCAGTAAAAAGCTGCAGATTCTGGAAGGTGCGGGAAATCCCCTGCCGGGCAACGTCAAACAGGTTGCCCTTAACAAGCGGTTTGCCATGAAACAGGATAGTGCCGCCGGTGGGGCTGTAGAGCCCGGAGACAACGTTAACCAGCGTACTCTTTCCGGAGCCGTTGGGACCTATCAGACCGTGTATTGTGCCTGAGGCTACGGTCAGTGACACACCATCCACCGCCTTTACACCGCCGAAGTAGCATTTAAGCTCCTGCAGCTGCAACAGCGGAGAACCGTCAACCGGCTGTTTTACCAGCACCTGGTCCAGGTCGGATGCCGGCGCAAGGTGGGGGGGATCTATTCTGAACAGTTTGGACAGAAATTTTGCAGCAAACCCCATCAGCCCTTCCGGGAGCCCCACCACAACGGAGAACAGCATCAGGGCAAAAATCGCCTTGCGCCAGTCTTCAGTGTTCTGAACGGTAAAACTGCCCATCACCAGCAGTCCCATGGCGATCATCGGGGCGATCCCCTGAAACGGCCTGGTCCGCTTCTGATACAGCGCCAGACCCCCTGCTCCCAGCGCTACAAGAAAACCGACAAGCGAAAAAATCTGGAACAGAAGACGGTTTGAAAGCAGGTTAGGCAGCAGCACAATCAACACCGCCCCGACAAAGGAGCCCCAGAGGCACTTTCTGCCCCCCAGCACCACCCCCAGCAACAGTATCACCATCAATTCATAGACAAAGACATGGGGCTGCAAGTACTCAAAATTAAAGGCGTACAATCCTCCTGCCAGTCCCCCCAGAGCAGAACCCAGGGCAAAACCGGCCACCTTGTGACGATAGGTACCGATCCCCATCGCATCAGTAGCTATCGGGCTATCGCGAAGCGCCTCAAAAGCCCTGCCCCACTGTGAAAAAAGCAGGTTCTTCATTGCCATCCATACAAGGCCCATCAAGAACAGGCATAGCCAGTAAAACCCCTTGGGACCAAGAGTAAGGCCGAATAACGGCGGACGGACGATCTGCAATCCCAGGGCCCCCTGGGTCAGGGATTCCCATTCGTTTAATACGGTGGCCGAGAGGGCCGAGAAACTCAAGGTGGCCAGGGCAAACTGGGGTCCTTCCAGCCGCAGGGCCGGGAAGGCCAGCAGCCCCCCCATCACCAGCCCCACCAGGGTGGCTGCAGCCAGGGCGGCAAGCATTCCGAATCCGTGGTTGTTGACCAGCAGTCCGGCCGTGTAGGCTCCCAGGCCAAGGAAAGCAGCCTGGGCCAGATTTACCTGCCCCAGGTAGCCCACCGTGACATCAAGGCCGATCAGCAGAATGCTGTAGATAGCCAGCAAGGTAAGCAGACCGAGCATGAAACTATTGTCAACCATCAGCGGGATGGCCGCAAGCAGGAGGACCACCAGCCCCTCTATCCCCCGTATCAACAAAAATCGTTTTAGCATCTGTCCGTTGCTCCGATAAAACGTAATTAAACCTTGCGTATAACCGCTTTGCCAAAAATACCGGTGGGGCGCACGGCAAGGGCCAGAATCAGGAGAACCAGGCCAGGCGCTTCACGCCAGCCGCTACCAACATAGTAACTGGTCAGGCTTTCCAGCCCCCCCAGAAAAAGACCGACAATGACTACACCAAATCCGGATTCAAGCCCGGCGACAACGGCAACTGAAAAGGCCTTCAAGATCAGGGCTGAGGCCATGGTAGGACCAACTGTAGTAATTGGTGAAATCAGTATTCCTGCCAATGCAGCAACCAGACCGGACAGCCCGTAGGAAAGCATTATGGTGCGTGTTGCAGAAATACCCATCAGCTCTGCCGCATCACGGTCGGCCGATACCGCTTCAAACGCCTTGCCCAGGAGGGTCTTGCGCTTGAACAGTTCGATAATCGCCATGATCATGAATACTCCAACCGCAACCGATACCTCAAGCCAGGTGATGCTGATGCCGAACAGCTGGATCGGATCGGAGGGAATTGGCGTGGGAAAGGGGCGATCATCCCTGCCCCAGATGTTTTCTGCAGCCGAGAAACCGAACAGGCCGATGATGATGGTCATCAGGATCCAGCCCTCGCTCTTCTGTTCAAGAGCCAGCCGGACGCCGGCCCGTTCAACGAACAGACCGGCAATCACGCCGAACAGCAGACCACCGGGGATCATCAGATAATAGGGTAGTCCGAAGTTAATCAGGGTAAGACAGAAGAAAGCCGACACCATAACCAGCTCCCCCTGACCGAAGTTTATGCTTTTGCTGGTGGCAAAGGTCAGTTGAAAACCGTAGGCCACAAGGGCGTACACAAGCCCCATCAAGGCGCCGCTTACCATCATCTGGATGATTACCGCCTGGTCCATCCTGTTACTCCTTGTGCTGATGCAAATCCTCTGTCGCCTGCAGACAGGTTTATTTCTTGCCTGACACTGATGAAGCGTTTTTGATAAGGCGCTGACGATCAGCTTCATTGCCGAATACTACTTTGCCATCCTTCACCATTCCCATCACGGCCTGTTCACGGCGAAATGCCTCGTGGGTGGTCACATCAGCAGGGTTCCATGCGCTGAACGGCTTTTTCCAGGTGGCGATAACGCCATGCACCGGCTCCTGCAGATTTTCAAGGGCCAGCTTGATTTTTTTGGTATCGGTGGTCTGGGCCTGCTTGACCGCTGCAGCAAATATATAAACAGCATCATAGCCCTGGGCTGCAGAGACCGGAGAGGCTATCCGCTTTACGTTATACGTCTTGTGAAAGGCATTGATAAAACTCTTCGCCTTGGGAGTAATCGGTTCTTCAATAAAGGTCTGTGGCATCAGGGTGCCGTTGCCGTTTTTACCTGCATTATCTATGAAATTTGACATTGAAAGAGGCCAGCCGCCGATCAGGGGGGCCTTCAGACCGATCTTGGCCATGCCGTTGGCAACCGCTGCCAGTTCCGGTCCGATACCCCATATCAGCACCGCCTGGGCTCCGCCGTTTTTGGCGCGCAGCAGTTGGGCGGTCATATCCTTGTCGCCGATGTTGAACTTCTCGCTGGCAACCACCTGCAGTTTGTTGCCCTGTTTTTTAATCTGCTCAACCATGTCATCGCGGCCCGAAATACCGTAGTTGGTTGCATCATACATCAGGGCAACCTTGGTATATTTCCGGTTAATCGCCTCTTCAACCACCATGGCTGCCTGAATGCCATCATGGGCCGCAAACCGGAAGATGGAAAGATCCTTGACCTTTGCCTTGGTCCACTGGGTCATCGAGTCGGAACCAGCGGCGGGGGTGATGATCTTCGTAATCCCTTTCTGCTGCAGATGCTTGTCGCCGGCCATGCAAACGCCGGTATTCACGGTGCCGATCACACCAGCCAGATCGGCCATTGAGGCCAGTTCCTGGGCGATCAGAGCCCCCCGCTCATTCTTGGCCTCATCATCCCGCTCAATAACATCAAACTTCATCATCTTTCCACCGACCTTCACACCGCCTGCCGCATTAATCTCGGCAATGGCCAGTTTTGCACCATCACGCATGGATGCCCCCATCGGGGCGGATCCGCCGGAAAACGGACCGGTAATGGCAATCTTGATACTGTCCGCAGCGCACACCTGGGTCGCTAGCAACCCTGTCAATAAAATTGTCAATAACCCTTTTTTCATCTCTTGCCTCCATTGTGGATTTGACTACAGAATTTAAAAACAGTTTTATGGAATTCAGATCCGGCAAATTATATCATGAAAGACTGCAACTGTTTGATCCTTAAAATTGATTAGTAAAAGAATTAGTTGAATTTTCAGAACAAGAATTTATTTTAATAAATCATACATTGAATATATATGAAAAACAATATATTTGCTGTGCGTCCAGGATAAATCCTCTGAAATCTTCATAAATTCAGGTCGGCAACGCAGCAAGCTGAAAGTAAAAGTTTTTAGAGAAACCTTACTTGGCTATTCATGTAATGGTGGTATAAGGAACTGATAAAGTATTGCTAAAACAAAAGGAGAAAAAGGCTATGAACTGGAAAAATCTTGTGGCAG
>CAZXTZ010000249.1:0-4408 GCA_964643645.1 uncultured Geobacteraceae bacterium | reverse complement strand
GCGGGCGCTCGATCTGCTCCAGAACCCTGTCATATATATCACCCTTGTCCAGCTTCTCTATCCCGTTCATTGAAGCGCGAAGCTTCATCTCCACCAGTGACTCAAGGGACTGCTCCTGTGGAGCAGCATGTATTACCTCCTGCCTGTTATTATTGGAAAGTGTTCCAAAATCCGCAGAGGTAAGGAGTGGATCACCCGACAGTATGACCCCCCGCTTAATGGTGTTTTCAAGCTCACGCACATTTCCCGGCCATGTATAGGAACAAAGAAGCTCCATAGCCTCAGGCGCACACTGTTTGGTTGGCAGCTCAAGCTCCGCGCAGGCCCTTTCAAGGAAATACTCCACAAGGGCCGGTATATCTTCTTTCCTGTCCCTTAAAGCGGCAAGGTTAATAGGCACCACATTAAGGCGGTAGTAGAGATCCTCCCTGAACTCCCGGTTACGCACCCTCTCCTGCAGCTCCTGATTTGTTGCGGCAACAACCCGGACATCAACACTTATGTTCTGCGATCCACCAATGCGTGTTATTTCCTGTTCCTGCAGAACACGGAGGATCTTGGCCTGCAGGTCAATCGGCATATCACCTATCTCATCCAGAAATATTGTGCCGTGGTTAGCCTGCTCAAACTTGCCTGTCTTCCGCTCTGTTGCGCCGGTGAAAGCGCCCCGCTCACTTCCGAAAAGCTCGCTTTCAAGCAGATCTTTCGGGATTGCAGCGCAGTTTATGGCGACAAAAGGCTTTCCCAGCCTTGTGGAATTGAAGTGAATAGCCCGTGCAATCAGCTCTTTACCGGTGCCGGACTCCCCTTGAATCAGTACAGTTATATCACTTCCAGCCACCTTGCCGATGGTCTTGTAGACCTCCCGCATGGCAGGAGAGTTGCCGATAAGGTTCTTTTCCACCTGATAGCGTTCTTTGAGTTCCTGCTTGAGAAGGGTCACCTGATTGCTTACATCCCTGGCCCGACTGACCTTCTCGATAATGGCATCAATCACCTCAAGATCAAACGGCTTGGTAATGTAGTCATAGGCGCCCCGCTTCATCGCCTCAATAGCGTTCGTCATGCTGGCCTCGGCGGTCATAACCACCACCAGAAGCTCAGGCCGCAACTCACGGGCCTTGTCCAGAAACTCAAGACCCGTCATGCCCGGCATCTTGATGTCAACTATAACCAGATCGTATGACTGCTCGCGAACCTGGCGCAGCGCCTGGCTTCCATCGGCTGCAAGGTCAACAGAGTATCCTTTTTTCCGAAGCGCCTTTGAAAGCACCCAACGCATGCTCTCTTCATCGTCAGCCACCAGTATCCTGTGCATTCCCATTATGTTTATCCTTTCGCCGGAGACTGGATCAGAGGCAGCAGAACACCTATCTTCGTACCCTTTCCCGGCTTTGAGTCAATCTTGAGCATACCACGATGCTCGGCAACAATCTTCTGACAGATGGCAAGACCAAGGCCGGTCCCTCCATCCTTTGTACTGAAAAACGGCGTTCCGACCTTTGGCAGATTTTCAGCGCTGATTCCCGGCCCGGTGTCTGCCAGCTCCACCGCCACCATACGGGAACGATTTTCATTTCTGGCAAGGTGATACTCTGCCAGAACGCGGCTGGAAACCGTAACGCGACCACCATCAGGCATAGCCTCGATAGCATTGCGGATCAGGTTAAGAAAAACCTGTGTCAGCTGCGATTCGTCCGCCATTATGGGAGGAATGCTGGGATCGAAAGCTGTTGTAATTATAACATCACGACTTGAAGCCGCCTCCCGTTGCAGCAGTATTATATCACCAAGCACCATATGGAGGTTGACAGGCTGATAGCGTGGGCCGCGAGGCGATGCCAGCTCAAGCAGCTGCCTGATTATCCTGTCAATCCGCTCTGCCTCCTTTATCATCACCCGTGGATATTCCAGCAGCTCACTTTCAGGCACAAGCTCACGTTCAAGAAGCTGGGCTGCGCCTTTTATCCCGCCAAGGGGATTTTTAACCTCGTGGGCAAGGCCAGCAGCCAGGGTTCCCAGGGTTGAAAGCCTGTCGGCCTGCCTTACAGCTGCTTCAAGTTCACGGATAGAGGTAAGATCACGCAGGGTAAGGATCACTCCGATCGCCTCGCCATCAGCCCGCAAAAGCGGAAATGTGGTCGCATTGGCAGGAATGATCCGACCGGATGGATAGAGCACAACATTATCCTGATCAGAAAGTGACACACCGCTTTGCGATGTCCTCTCCACCATCTCCACAAGAACAGGCTCGGACGCAAAAGACAGATTAAAATCACTGTGCAGCATCTGGCGCCTGGAACGGCCTGTCATCTCCTCGGCTGCAGGATTCATAAGCGTAACCCTGCCCTCACGATTAACGACAATAACACCGTCACCCACACTGTCCAGCACTGTAAGTGCATATCCGCTCAATTCATCTTTCAGCACCTTGTAGTTTCAGCTCCTGTCTCTCGGATATGATCTATCAACATCAAAAGCTCTTCAATGCTGCCTGCATTATTAACCGACCTACGCATGGCTGCCGCACCGGCAATGCCATGTATGTACCATCCCAGATGCTTCTTCATCTCACGCAAAGCCAATGCCTCTCCCGATTCTGCTATATAAAGACCTAAGTGCCTCTTTGCCGTCTCTGCCTTTTCCTGAAAAGTTACAGGGGTTATCCGGCCAGTACTGATGAGTTCTGTGGCCTGACGGAAAATCCATGGATTTCCCAGGGCTCCACGGGCCACCATAACACCATCGCAACCTGTATCCTGAAGCATCCTTTTACAATCATCTGCGCTGAACAGATCACCGCTGCCTATAACCGGAATGTTTACCAACTGCTTCAGTCTGGCAATCTGCCCCCAGTCTGCCTGACCTCCAAACATCTGTGCCCGGCTTCTGGGGTGGAGGGTTATTGCATCGCACCCCTCTGCCTCCGCAATCTTTCCCACTTCCATCCAGGCGTTGTCACCGCAGTTCCAGCCACTGCGGATCTTTACTGTAAGCGGCAGAGATGTTGCCTTACGGACAGAGCTGATAATTGAGGCGATCCGTGCAGTATCTTTAAGCAGCGCCGAACCGGCTCCACCTCCAACCACCTTCCGGACAGGACAGCCCATATTTATATCAACCAGATCTGCCTGATCTTCAACCATACCGGCAGCTCGCGCCAGCAACTCCGGATCATCACCAAACAGCTGTACTCCAAGCGGCCTGTCATCATCGGAACTTGCCAGTAAAGCCAGAGTCCTCATACCTTCACGAACCATGCCGTTTACACTCACCATCTCGGTAAATGCAAGGCAAGCGCCCTGCTCTCTGCAGATCAGCCGGAAAACATGGTTTGTAATGCCTGCCAGCGGGGCAAGCAGCAGATTGTGTGGCAGAGAGACAGCCGCTATTTTTAAAGGGCGTAACAAAGACAAAACGACACTCCTGATTATTTTTTAAACACTGCTGATTACTTTTTGTGCACAGTAACACAATATAGGCAGGTAACAATCAACTCATTTTTTTGTTGCCTTGAAATCAAAATTAACGCTTTAATGAAAAGAAATTCCACCTGTCATTTTATAAAGGAGAAACGACCATGTTCGGAATCGGAATGCCTGAAATGATCGTAATACTGGTAATAGCCCTTATAGTAATAGGCCCGCACAAACTTCCGGAGCTTGCAAAATCTCTGGGCAAGGGGCTTGCAGAATTCAAAAAGGCCTCCAACGACTTCCAGAGAAACATCCAGGAAGAGGCCCGCAAGGTTGACATGCAGGAGGAAGAGAAAAAAACCGAAGCTGCTGCGGCTGAGAAGCAGTATGCAGAGGCGGCGAAACCTGATGAAAGCAAAAAGCCTGCCTGATTTTTGATCAGCATCCATATAAGACACAAAAAAAGCCGGGATTCTCTCCGGCTTTTTTTGTCAGATACTGCAGCAAGTTACACCAAGGCGATCATATGCATATTGCTGGAATAGAAGAGCCTTACCACTTTGAATCAGTGAAAAAGCTGGCTCAAGATTTTTATGCTGCGATCAAGCAGTGCCGCACAACAGGAGGTATCGAATGAACAGGGACTTTAAGGTTAAAATTGAAACAGAAGAAGAATTTTTCACTGATCTGATTGCACAGGCAGAAAAAATAGATCAGGGCAATATCCCTGAGAAAACCGTTGAGCGGGTTTCATATCCAGACCTGGAAACATTTTATCGCTACTGCACTCCTAAACGTCTCCAGCTTCTGCAGGAATTGCACAAGGTAGGCTGCATTAGTATCAACGCTTTAGCTAAGCACCTTCACCGGCACTACAAAAATGTATTCCGTGATGTAAAGACCCTTGAAACTGCTGGATTGGTTGAAAAAACTGATAAAGGTCAGTATTGCGTGCCTTGGGATGAATTTACCGCAACCGTTAGCCTTGCATC
>CAZXTZ010000248.1:0-4410 GCA_964643645.1 uncultured Geobacteraceae bacterium | reverse complement strand
AGGTTGACGGCACCGAGATCACTCCACAGCAGTACGAAAACTCCTACCGGACAATGCAAAATCTCTACCAGCAGATTTTCGGACAGATGACACCTGAAATGGAAAAGACCATCAATCTTCGCCAGCAGGTTATTGACCGCCTTATTGACAGCATAATAATTTCAAAGGGGGCAAAGGAACTGGGGATAAAGGCCACCAAGGAAGATGTGGCTGCTGAAATAGCCAAGATGCCGGCATTCCAGAAGAATGGGGCTTTTGACTATCAAACGTACCAGCAGACCCTGAAAATGAGCAGGATAACTCCGGCAGATTTTGAGGAATCACAGAAGTCCGATATTCTGATTGCCAAGACCAGAAAAGCAATCATGGACAAGGCAACTGTCAGTGATGATGAGATAAAAGCACAGTTTCACAAAGAACGGGACAGTATCGAACTTCTTTACACCTCTTTTGCACCACAGGAGGTGGCTTCAGAGGTCAAACTCTCCGACGCCGAACTCGAAGATTACATGAAAAAGAATCCCGAGAAGTTCAGGATACCGGAGAAGGCCTCCATCAGCTATATCTTCCTGGATCCGGCTGCCCTTATCGCTTCCCAGCAGGTAACCACCGAAGAGCAGGAAAGTTTCTACCGCAGGAATATGGAGCGCTATCTGGGGCCGGACAATTCGCCTCTTTCATTTGATTCCGTCAAAGAGAGAGTCATCGCAGATGCCAAAAAGCAGAAAGCCATCAAACAGATCTACGAAAAAGCGGCCGACACCCTGTACCAGAACATAAAATCCGGAGACCTCGGGCTTATTGCAGGCAAGCTTGGTGTAAAAACAGCTGATACAACCATGTTCAGCGCAACAGCCCCTCCCCAGAACCTCTCCGGAGAACTGGCCGTTATAAAAAAAGCCCTTGAAATGAACCAGGGTGAGCTTGGCGGCCCGGTAGAAACTTCAAAAGGTATATACATTTTTAAGGTGAAAGAGAAAAAAGCGGCAGAGCTACCGCCTCTGGCACAGGTTAGGGGAGCGCTTGAACAGCAGGTGCGGGCAATCAAGGCTGCAGAACTGGCCAAACAAAAGGCTGTTGATGCACAGAAACAGCTTGGAGGCACCACATACTCAGCTCTCAGGATTCAGGCAACACCCCAGTTTCAATACAATCCCAAAGGTGAAATACCAGGCGTTGTTGTTTCTTCGCAACTTGTAGAGGCAGCGTTCAAACTTTCCGCAAAAGCTCCAGCCCCTGCGGAACCCTTTCTTGTTGGCAGCCGCTGGTACGCAATTCGCCTTAAACAACGTACTGCCGCCCCTGAAACAGACTTTGCAGCTCAAAAAGAGCTGATAAAGGCAAGAATATTGCCTGTAAAGCAGGAAGCTGCACTGAAAGAATGGATAAAAGAGCATCGCGCAAAGAGTAAAATACTTATAAACCCGGCCCTGAAAACTGAAAAATAGATACTACACAAGGAGAAAGCCATGACCCAACCTGTAAAAGAGACCGATTTCCCCGGCCTCAAGCTTGTAAACCGCGGCAAGGTACGCGACATATACGATCTGGGTGAAACCCTTCTGATGGTCACCTCTGACCGGATCTCTGCCTTTGACGTGATAATGAACGAACCAATACCAGACAAAGGTAAGGTACTCACCCAAATATCCAGATTCTGGTTCTCCCAGATGGAAGACATCATTCCAAACCACATAATATCAACCGACGTTGCGGATTTCCCCTCAGAGTGCAAGCCGTATTCAGCACTGCTTGAAGGGCGTTCCATGTGGGTAAAGAAGGCTGAGCCCCTTGCCGCCGAGTGCATTGTGCGGGGCTACGTTTCCGGCTCAGGCTGGAAGGATTACAAGGCCACAGGCGCAATATGCGGTATTAAACTGCCGGAAGGCCTACTGGAATCGGCCCGTCTGCCAGAGCCTATCTTTACCCCTTCCACCAAGGCCGAACTTGGCACACATGATGAGAACATAACCTTTGAAGAGATGATCAAGGTATGCGGAAAAGAACTGGCAGAGCAGGCCCGCGAAGCCACCATAAAGATCTATTGTCGTGCCCGCGATATAGCAGACCAGAAGGGGATTATCATTGCAGACACCAAGTTTGAGTTCGGTGTGTTTGAAGGCAAGCTGATAATTATTGATGAATGCCTCACACCGGACTCAAGCCGTTTCTGGCCAAAAGACCAGTACAAGCCGGGCGGCCCGCAGCCAAGCTTTGACAAGCAGTTTTTAAGGGATTACCTCGAAACCCTGGATTGGGGCAAGACCGCCCCTGCGCCGGACCTGCCAGAGGAGATCGTTCGCAAGACCGGTGAAAAGTACAAGGAAGCATTGCATAAGCTTACAGGAATAAGTCTCTGAAACAGTTAGCATTATAAAACAATTTATGGCTTTGGGCCGGGAGGAGAAAACATGTGTACTACGTGCGGATGCGGCCCTGCTGTCGGCCATAAAAACGGGGATGGTCACCACCACGACCATCCCCATGACGAACTTCATACCCATTCTCACCCACACGACCCTCCCCATGACAGCAAAAAAATATCCATTGAAGAGGATATACTGGCTAAAAACAACCGGCTGGCATCTTTTAACCGTGCACTATTCCGGGAAAAAGGGATACTTGTACTAAATCTGGTTTCATCGCCAGGCTCAGGCAAAACCACCCTTCTTGAGAAGACCCTTAAAGATCTCTCAGGCCGCTATCGCTGTGCCGTAATAGAGGGTGACCAGCAGACTGACAACGATGCCCGCCGGATTGCTGCCACCGGCGTTCCGGTCAGGCAGATCAATACCGGGGCAGGCTGCCATCTTGATGCCCATATGGTCATGCACGCCACCGAGGCCTTTGATCTGGATAACCTGGATTTACTGTTTATCGAAAATGTTGGCAATCTGGTTTGCCCGGCTGCCTTTGATCTTGGCGAAGCTCACAAGGTGGTGCTGCTGTCCGTGACCGAGGGGGAGGACAAGCCCCTGAAATATCCCCAGATGTTTCACAACTCAGGCCTGATGCTGCTGAACAAGGTGGATCTTTTGCCCTACCTTTCTTTTGATGTTGCCCAGTGTAAAGAGTATGCAGCGAGGGTCAGCCACGATCTTGAGATTTTTGAGATTTCGGCAACGACCGGGCAGGGGATGGAGGGCTGGTATGGCTGGCTGGAGAAGGAGCTGGGCAGATGACCTGTGTATAAAAGTTTGATCTGTTGTGTATGATATTTTGTGATTTGTATGTGTCAAATTGGGGTGTTGCCAGATATTATAGGTCTAAGTCCTGAAACAGTAGGGGTCCTTGCTGGTGAGCGGGTCATGCCCGAAACTTGCAGTAACTGCCAGACAGCCGCCGCATACGGCTTTCAGGCTGCAGCTTCTACAGGCTGTTGAGCCATCCCGGTAGCGTGCTGCCGGATTTGAGCTGTAAATCTCTTCAAGGCTCTGGTTCAGGATGTTACCGATAGGCGAGGGGAATTTACGGCAGGCATGAACTTCTCCATCGGACAGGATTGCAACGAAATTAAAAGCAGCGCCGCAACCGTATCCGGCGCATCCACCAAAAAGATCATGGCCCTGCTCTTCAAAGATGGAGTTAAGCAGGCTGTCTTTAAGGGCCAAGACCGGATGGGTCGGCATGGCTGCCACATACTGTTCAAGAAAATTACGGTATTCATCATGGCCGGGTAAGGCCAGTTGTGCCCCTTCACCAAACAGTGCCAGCCGATTGAAGGTGAGTCCGCCAGTTATTCCTTCCAATGTTTCAGACAAAGGGATGACCTGATCAAGATTAGCCTTGGTCAGGGTCAGCATAACCATATTGGGAACCCCCATCTCGGTCAGCATCTCCAGAAAGGCTATGGTACGGCGGAAGTTTCCATTTCCCCTGATCTGGTCGTTATGTTCTTCAAGGCCTTCAAGGCTGACTTGATAGTAGACTGGTCGCTGAATAGCCATTATCCGTTCGATAGCTTTCCGACCAGTGGCGTTGCCCAGGATGGCGGTCATCAGTCCCTGTTCAGCAGCTGCCTGGTAGATTTCGTAGAAACGGGGGTGCAACAGGGGGTTTCCGCCGCTGAATGAAACCTGGGGCAGAACAAATCGGCTCCAGCAAAAATCCCGCAGTTCCTGCATCAGCGAGAGTACCCGATCAAATGGAAATTCAGCCCGTTGGCTACGGTCGTAGCAGTGCTTGCAGGAAAGGTCACAGTTCTGGGTCAGGTGCCACTGAAGGGTAAACACTTCGGCTGTTTTGTATTGTTCATCTGGGGCCTGATCAGCAAAAGCCGGTGTGCGGCGCAGGCCTGATTCCGGGGCCAGCAGGATGCCTTTACTTACAGCTTCCCACAATACTGCATCAAACAGGGCTACGGTTCGGTCTGCTTGTCGTGCAGCTTCTTCCGGTCTGATCCCCTCAGTA
>CAZXTZ010000247.1:0-4425 GCA_964643645.1 uncultured Geobacteraceae bacterium | reverse complement strand
CAAAGAGCTGTACGACAATTGACAGGATGAAAATTTATATATATTGTAACTCAAAATTTTCAGGTGAGTGATCAAAACATGTCAGACTTTGATAAAAGTAGAAAATTCAATGAAGAAGCAGATATATTAAAGGTTCTTGGGCATCCGATCAGGCTTAAGATTGTGGCCGGTCTCTGCACTAACGAATGCAACGTGAAACATATATGGGAGTGCCTTAACCTTCCACAGGCAACAGTCTCACAACATCTTGCCCTTTTGAAAAACAAGGGGATAATAGAAGGCAAAAGAGATGGTGTTGAGGTTCACTACAGTGTAATTCACCCACTGGCAAGGAAGATCATTGCATCTCTTATGACGTCTTGCTGATTCAAACCTTTCCAATTCCGTAAATGACCTTATAAGTAGCTGGCACCTGTCCGTCCCTGCCAAAACGTGACATATAAATATTTGCCATCTCATGGATTACCCTGCGCCAGCCAAGGCCCCCGCCTGAAGGAGGTTTTGAACTGCCAGCACCTATTCTTTTGATTGCATGAAGCATGGCAGGAATATCCGGATACCATACAACCTCTCTTGAAGCTCTAACACTTACCTCAATAAAACCGGCTCCCAACATTGTGGCATTAATATCTTCGACAGAATGAAATCTGTGAGTTCCATCATTTTTCACAGAGATGTCACGATTGCAGATTGCAAGGGCATCACGCCATGATTCATGAAGCTCCTTAAGTGTACCTTCCCCGAACATCGCAAATATAAACTGACCTCCCGGTTTCAGCTTGTCACGCACAGCTTTAAAACAGGTCTCGCAACTGTCGAGCCACTGAAAGGTTGAAGATGATATTACAAGATCAAAGAAACTGTCATCGAAAGGCAGATGTTCTGCATCAGCATTAACAAGCACTGCATTGCCTTTAAGACGTTCACAGGCTCTGGCAAGCATACCTTGCGATATGTCAAGCCCGTAAAGCGCTGAATCCGGAAAGGTTGAACGGAAAGCGTCAAGAAGGCGACCTGTGCCACACCCTATATCAAGAAGGGCTTCAGGGGGGGTTGATATTCTCTGACCGGTTATGGAAACGAGACTATTTATAACACGCTGCTGCACAGGGGTGTGATCATCATATTCTAAGGCGCCACGACTGAAAGACTCTTTAACCCTTATCCTGTCAATGGCCATAATGCACCTGATTCAGAAAAAAAAGCAGATCCCTGTTGAAACGATCCGGACAAGTAAGAAAAGGGGCATGACCTATACCTTCATAACAGATACGAACGCTTGTTGAAACAGCCTTTTCAAGGTATTCAGATGCTGCCGGGAGACAGATTGTGTCACAACTTCCATGAATTATAAGGACAGGAATATCAATTACAGAAAGCTGTTCAATCACCTCTTCTTCCATAAGCGCCTCAAGCCCATCAAGTGCAGATATTGATGAAGGCAGCGGAAGAGAGTCAATAACAGATGATATTTTTTCACTGGAACAGACGCCATCTTCATGACTGGAAAAAAGATTCTTTTTGAATCCTTCAAGAGCCCTGTCAAGGTTCCTTCTAACCTTCAGCATCATGCCGCTGGCCTCTGATGGCGGGAGAGCAAAGGGGAAATGGGGAGCGGCAGTAAAACGGGGAGTGGCTCCAACAAGAACAATTCCAGCCAGACGTTTTCTTATTGCAGGATATGCGTATAAAAGGGCCTGCGCCCCCATTGACCATCCAACAGCAACAATACTGGAAAGATCAAGCCGATCAATCAGTTCGATTATGTCCGCTGCGTATCCTTCAAAACCTCCAGATCCTTCGGCAGGAACACCGGATTCCCCATGCCCGTTCATATCAATGGCAATAAAACGATATAAGGATGAAACCTCTCTTTCCTGCATCTGCCAGACACCGGATGACATACACCAGCCGTGAATAAAGAATACTGGCATCCCAATGCCTGAATCCAAATATGACAGCCTGAATTTTCTGGCTGAATCAAGACACTCCATCAGCAGACTCCAAGCAATTTTGCATTTGAGATAATTGCACCAGCAGCACGTTCCAGATCATCAGTGTTATGGGTGGCCATAATTGTGCAGCGAAGGCGGCTTGTCCCTGGCGGCACCGTGGGAGGACGTATCCCCTGGAGAAAGTATCCGGCTTCCATAAGCCTTGCACTGAATTCCATTGCCAGAGCGGCATCTCCAACATGTACCGGAAGTATGGGTGTCATTTCTGTATTAGTTTTAATACCACCTGAAAGCAGTACTGATCTGAATACAGAAATATTATCTGACAGTTTACGTCTTAATAAAAGACCTTCCTCAGATCGGATAATCCTTATGGCGGCAAGTGACGCAGCAAGCACTGCCGGTGGAAGCGATGTAGAAAACACGAGGCTGCGGGACCGGTTTACAAGATAATCCCTCAAAAGAGCAGAGGTGGCAACAAATGCACCAAAGCTCCCCAAGGCTTTGCCGAATGTCCCGACAAGCAGATGAACCCTATCTGTTACAGCCTGAACATCAACAGACCCCCGTCCCTCATCTCCCAAAATGCCACCACCATGGGCATCATCCACCATAAGCAGTGCATCATATTTTTCAGTAAGAACTGAAAGTTCTGAAAGTGGTGCCATATCTCCATCCATACTGAAAACACCGTCTGTTACAATCAGGCGAACTCCGGATGTCTGGTGTTTCTGTAAAAGCATTTCAAGCGCAGCGATATCGTTGTGTGGATACCTTATAAATCTCGCTCCAGAGAGGAGCGCTCCGTCAACAATGCTTGCATGATTCAGGCGGTCAGAAAATATAATATCCCCCCGCCCTGCAATGGCGGCAATAACACCTGTATTGGCAGCGTATCCACTGTTAAACAGCAGGGCTGACTCTGTATTTTTCCAATCAGCAATCTCATGCTCAAGTTTTTCATGCAAAAATTGTGTACCAGAAACCAGTCTTGATGCTCCGCTTGACGTGCCGTATTCAGTCGCTGCATCTTCAGCAGCAGCCCTTAAATATTGGTGATCAGCCAATCCCAGGTAGTTGTTTGAGCAAAGCAGCATATACGGTCTACCGCTGATTTTAATACGGGCTCCCACCCCATCAACAACTCTTGTTGAGCGGAACAGAGCCTTGCCCTTTATATCGTCCAATCTTTTTTTAATAATATCCAGCGCCATTGTTAACCCTTAAAAACAACTTATAGTTGACAATCAGATCAACTGCTTGCGGCATGGGCATCCCCATGCCGCAAGCAGTTACAGAAACCTGTCGAGCCCCTTTTCCTTAAGCTGCTCGACCACAAGCCTTACATCCTGGGCTCTTTCCCTTGGACATACCAGAACGCAATCGCCTGATGAAACCACAACAAGGTCATTTACTCCAATGGTTGCCACAACCCCTTTGTTGCCGGAGACAACGCATCCTGAACTGTCCACTGAAAGATGGGCAGCACAATTAACGACATAGTTTGCATCTTCGCCTGCCTCAACCACCTCCGGTATTGCGGACCAGCTGCCAACATCACTCCAGCCTATATCTGCGGCAACCATCTTTACCTTGTCAGACTTCTCCATTACGGCATAATCAATGGACTGGGATGCAAGGGCAGGGTATATTGCTTCAATCTGGGTTTCCAGATCAGCCGTATCCCACACATCACCTCCAAAACGCAGCTGTTCAAGAGCCTCTCCAAGTCGCGGTGCGTGGTTTGATATCTCTTCCAGTATTACATCAGCCCGCCAGACAAACATGCCGCTGTTCCAGAAGTAGTTGCCTGACTCGATATATTCAAGGGCCTGCTGCATCCGGGGTTTTTCAACAAACCTTGCAACCGGATAGGGGCCTTCACCACGCATTGATATCTCAGCCTCTATATATCCGTAGCCGGTCTCAGGCCTTGTGGGCTCTATCCCCAGGGTAACAAGATAGCCGTTCCTTGCGGCAACTACCGCCATTTCAAGGGCATCCCGCACTCCCTCTTCATCGCGTATGAAGTGGTCTGCAGGCAGAACAGCCATAACAGCCTGCGGGTCATGGGCAGCTATGATACTTGCAGCCAGACCTATTGCCGGAGCGGTATTGCGTCCCACCGGTTCCGGTACAACTACAAACGGCAGACGGCGACGATAAGGGGCAAGCTGGCGCTCTGTCTCTTCAGCCTGAACTGAATTTGTAACAACAATAAGCCGCTTGGGCTTCATCGGCAGTATCCTCTCCACAGTCCGCTGCAGCATTGTAGGACCGTCAACCACCGATATAAGCTGCTTCGGGAGGGAGGCCCTCGAAACAGGCCAGAACCTCGTGCCGGAACCTCCGGCAAGGATCACTGCGTACATAAATCCCCTCCATCAAGCCGCTGGTAATCATCATTAAATCTTACAATGTCATCCTCACCCAGATACTCACCGCTCTGCACCTCTATTATCACAAGAGG
>CAZXTZ010000246.1:918-4438 GCA_964643645.1 uncultured Geobacteraceae bacterium | reverse complement strand
GATCGGCCCGATGAACTGCTACCGTCTCTACCACGAGGAGATGGAGTCAATCGTCAAGCATATCCCCACCATCAAGAAGGCACAGTTCTGGATGACCTTCTCAGACAACTACCTCAAGCATCTGGAAGTGTTGCAGAATGTCGGCATGACCCGGATTGATGAGGTTGAGTTTAACGGCCAGAAGATTGTACCGATCCAGTTCCTGAAGGCCCTGCTGCCGGATCCGGGCTCGCTTGGGCCGCTGACCAAGGGCAAAACCTGCATCGGTGTCATTGCGCGGGGGCTAAAGGATGGCCAAAAGAAGCAGGTCTACATCTACAATATCTGCGATCATGAAGCCTGCTACAAAGAGGTACAGTCACAGGCCATCAGCTACACCACCGGTGTACCGGCTGTGGTGGGGGCAATCATGATGCTGACCGGCAAGTGGCATGCCCCTGGTGTCTGGAACATGGAACAGTTTGATCCGGAGCTGTTCCTTGAGGTGCTTGGACCGATGGGTCTGCCAACTGTTGTGGTTGATGAAGGTGAGTGGCCCGAGCTGTAAACCGGCACAACAGGTGTTTATTCAGATGGACAGGTGCTATGCCTGTCCATTTGTTGATTCTACGGGCTTGATCAGCCCAATCAGGACCAGATGACTGTGACAAAAAAAACTGACGCCATCTACGCTGCCCCTCTGCAGAATATAATCGATTTCCAGTTTGATGAACGGGTGGTTTCTGTATTTCCTGACATGATACAGCGCTCGGTGCCCGGTTACGGGATGATTATATCCAATATCGGTATCCTGGCTGCAAAATACGCCCAACCCGGCAGTCACTGCTATGATCTCGGCTGTTCCCTCGGTGCGGCGAGTCTGGCTATGCGTCAGCGGATCGCTGCGCCGGATTGTGACATTATAGCGGTAGACAACTCCAATGCTATGATCGAGCGGGCCCGGGAACTTTTGAGCCAGGACACAAAGCCGTCAATTCCGGTTACCATGATCTGTAGCGATATACAGGAAGTAACCATTGAGAATGCTTCAGTTGTAGTTTTGAACTTCACTCTGCAATTTATCCCGCCAAAACAGAGGCTTGCGCTGATTAAAAGGATTTATGAAGAGCTTAATCCGGGGGGCATACTCATCCTCTCGGAAAAAATCGCGTTTAGTGAGCCGGATCGACAAAATTTTCATATTGAACTGCATCATGATTTCAAGCGGGCTAATGGCTACAGTGACCTGGAAATCAGCCAGAAACGTACAGCACTGGAAAACGTAATGATCCCGGAGACACTTGCTGTTCATAAAAGACGGTTGAAATCTGCAGGTTTCTCCTCTTCGGAGCTCTGGCTGCAGTGCTTCAATTTTGCATCCATGGTTGCGATTAAATGAAATTTTACGAATCACTCTACCCGCAACTTGTTGCCATGGGGCAGGAGAACTGGGCTGAACAGTTGCAAATCACCCTGTCAGAAGGGCTGCTGCTTGAACGTTACGGTGACATGCCGGAATGGATGAACGCGCTGCAGGCGCTGCCGGATATCAAACCATCCAGCCTTAAGCTGCGTGAAAATGTCACCATCGGTTCCAGCAGTGATCTTGGGGATATCAGTCGCAAAGAGCTGATTGCCCTCCTACAGGCCTTCCATCCGTGGCGCAAAGGCCCCTATAATTTCTTTGGCATTGATATAGAAACCGAATGGCGTTCTGACTGGAAGTGGGATCGCCTGATAGACTATATCCAGCCGCTGGCTGGACGCAAGGTTCTGGATGTGGGCTGCGGCAACGGCTATCATGGCTGGCGTATGCGTGGCGCTGGCGCAGATTTCGTACTCGGCATAGAACCGTTTCTGGTTTCTGTAATGCAGTTTCAGGTCATGCAGCGCTACATTTGCGATCCACAGCACCACGTCATTCCGATCGGTGTCGAAGATCTTCCTGCCAATCTTGCCTGCTTTGACAGCGTATTCTCCATGGGTGTGCTTTACCATCGTCGCTCACCGCTGGATCACATATTAGAGCTGAAAGGCTGCCTGCGCCCGGGAGGACAGCTGGTTCTGGAAACACTGATTGTTGAAGGGGATCAGAACACGGTCTTCATGCCGGCAGGACGTTATGCAAAGATGAGAAATGTCTGGTTCCTGCCCTCAGTCGATGCAATGATCCTCTGGCTGCAGCGCTGTGGATTCAGGGAAACAGCCTGCGTCAATACAAACCGCACCAGCCATGAGGAACAACGGCCGACAGAGTGGATGCGCTTTGAGTCACTGGTGGATTATATTGATCCCGATGATCCGACAAAGACGATTGAGGGCTACCCGGCACCACTGCGGGCAATATTTACCGCAACCAAGCCATAGGAGCCTGCTCGGGAATCGATAGTTAATATTGTTGCTTAGCACGAATGCCTGGAGTATTTTGCCCGCTGCCATCATCAGCAGGCGGTTAAAAAACGTCATGAGGAAGCGCGACTACAAGGCGCACGGCGCACAACGACTGAGACATAACAGACAGTCAGGCGAAGGAGCGAGCACCGCGCAACACAGTAGGCGGGCTCAGCAGTAGTTTTTCAATAACCTGCTAAAGAAAAGAGTTTGTGAGCTTATGACCGGTATAGAGATCGAAAAAATAGCACAGCTTGCCCCTTCACCTGCCTACGTAGTTGACCAGGGGCGATTGCGCCATAACCTGGCGATTCTGGATCAGGTGCAACAGCGCAGTGGCGCAAAGATCCTGATGGCATTGAAGGCTTTCTCCATGTGGAGCACCTTTCCGTTGATCAGCAAGACCCTGCACGGTGTCTGCGCCAGCTCTCCATGGGAGGCACGGCTGGGGCGTGAGGAGTTTGGTCGCGAGGTGCACAGCTTTGCAGCGGCTTTCAAGGAAACTGATGTAGTGGAACTGCTCGCTATCTCTAACCATCTGGTCTTCAACTCATTCAATCAGCTGGAGCATTTTCGTCCGTTGTGGCAGAACAGCGGCGTATCCATCGGCCTGCGGGTAAACCCGGAACACTCCGAAGGCCACACCGCCATCTATGACCCCTGCGCCCCAACATCCCGACTGGGTATTCCTGTTGCTGAATTTGAAGGACGCTCACTGGAAGGTGTTGAGGGGCTGCACTTTCATACCCTTTGTGAACAACTGTTTGAACCTTTGGCGCGCACTGCAAAGGTGTTTGAAGAAAAATTTGGAAAGTATCTGCAGGGGATGAAGTGGCTTAACCTTGGCGGCGGACATCATATCACCCGCGAAGGCTACGATATTGACGGCCTGGTAGAGTTGATCAAATACTTCCGGGAGAAGTATGGTGTAGATGTTTACCTTGAGCCGGGTGAAGCCGTTGCCATCGGCACCGGCGTACTGGTGGCTGAAGTGCTGGATGTCGTGCATAACCAGATGGATATCGCCATTCTTGATGTCTCAGCCACCTGTCACATGCCGGATATACTTGAAATGCCCTACCGCCCAGCCATAACAGGCGGATTTGATGCCGGTGTCAAGCCATACACCTATCGCCTTGGTGGGCCTTCC
>CAZXTZ010000246.1:0-908 GCA_964643645.1 uncultured Geobacteraceae bacterium | reverse complement strand
GCGATGTAATCGGTGACTGGTCCTTTGAACAACCGCTCAAACCTGGTGACCGGCTGGTATTTGAAGACATGTCCCACTACACCATGGTCAAAACAACCACCTTTAATGGTATTCAACATCCCCATATATGCACCTTTGAACCGGATAACGGTCAACTGCAGGTGGTGCGTAGTTTTGGTTATCCGGACTTCAAGGCTAAGCTTTCCTGAAAAAAATCAGCTCTGATACTTGCACAAAACCTCTCCAGTGGAGTATAGTGTGCAACTACATTTTACGTCTCCTTAGCTCAGCTGGATAGAGCAACGGCCTTCTAAGCCGTAGGTCGCAGGTTCGAATCCTGCAGGGGACGCCAATAAAAACAAGGGCTTGCAGATAAAATTTGTAAGCCCTTTTGCTTTTGATAGTTGTGTGCAACCTCAAAAGGCGTTCACCATCGTCCTTCATCAACCTACCCCAAAATATCCGTATATTTATTGCGCACGATTTGGAAGTGTAACGGCGCGAAATATTTGGCACCAATAGGCGGGGGATTTGACACCTACTGATGGTGAAATATTTCAACCACGATCAGGGGGTGTAAAGGGCAGCTTAAAGCCCCTTAAACACCCCCTGATTTTCAATCAATTTTCAAAGATTAGCTCCAGCCGATTTTTACCTTACCTCTTTCAGCTATGGTGTAATTAATATCCACCGTTTGTATCTTGAATCCCTTAAAAACCTTTCTTATATCTGGGTGAGGTTAAGTGGTTTTATGGTGGGGTACCCTTGCTCTGCAGAAGTAGGTATTTAGGTGTGCCGAGTATTACAACAACGACTGCAACTCTGCCCTGAGTGTTATTGACTGAGCGTTGAGGATTGCCAGATATTCCATATCCCCTTCTGCTGTTGGGCGAATGCGCTTAATGTCG
>CAZXTZ010000245.1:0-4576 GCA_964643645.1 uncultured Geobacteraceae bacterium | reverse complement strand
TTTTTGCTGTTCATCTGTGTGTTGTATAAAACTTTCATTCACCATCAGCAACATTGCACTTCTTTCAATTCCGCCTTTTTTCTGTTAATCAGTTTCAGGCATTGTTTTTCAAGGTCGCAGGATTGCCGCAAGAAACCTGCGGCACTACCCGGAACAGGGGATTGTCTGCGCGACGAAGCAACTTATTGCTCCGGTGATTAAATATGCGAATCGTAGGGGCGAACTTTATGTTCGCCCAAACCGGGCGATCACAAGGATCGCCCCTACAGCAGGATTTAAATATTTAAACACCGTATCAATAATCATATTCAGGCAAGTTGATTGACGCACCGCCAAATGCTGCTATCATTCAGTAATTAATCTGTTTCGAGGGGAGTTTATGAATCGCTTGTATTTTTGCTCTATTTGTTGCTGCCTCATGTTGGCATCTGGTTGTGGTTCATCCTCTGAACAGTCTGTCCTGTCTGTTCCGCCATTCATTTCGGGATCTTCTGAAACAGAGTTGCTCTCGGTGGTTGCAATCAGTAGGCATGGAATTCGCTCTCCTACCTCTTCTACTGCAGAGATGAATCAGTATACCACCCGTCCACAAGGGTTTCCGGTATGGCCAAACTCTCCTGATGCAAATACACCCGACTCTCCGGGTAATCTTTCCATTCATGGTCAGCAGAATGCTGTCAGGCTGGGGGTATGGTATCGGGATCTCTATACAGCAATGGGACTTCTGCCGGCAGGGGGAAGCTGCCCTCAGGCAGGGACTGTGTACGCATATGCTGATGTTGCTGAAAGAACAATACATACAGCTCAGGGGTATATTGACGGGATCTTCCAGTCAGAGCCGAATACCGGTAACTGCGGCGTACAGGTAATCCGTTCAAATAAGCAGGCAGACCCCTATATAGACACTCTTGCTTACGCTGCATACGGATTGCTCGGAGCGTGCAGGCTGGATCCTGATGGAGATTATTCCGTATTCATGTCCAGGATAGGGGGCAGTGTGGACAGCGCGCT
This sequence comes from uncultured Geobacteraceae bacterium, assembly GCA_964643645.1. GTDB lineage: Bacteria > Desulfobacterota > Desulfuromonadia > Geobacterales > Pseudopelobacteraceae > Trichlorobacter. The sequence continues at coordinate 3,565 of CAZXTZ010000245.1, read as the reverse complement.
TGCTACCTACTCCAGTCAGTTACAGATGCTGGAGACGGTGACTCAGTATCCACTCAGGAGCAACCTTGCCACAACTATACAGAAGACCCCGGTTGTCCAGTTTGCCAGTGGAACCCTGTTTGATGTCGCTGATACTCTTACTGAATCTTTTCAGCTACAGTATGCCCAGGGAATGAGTGATACGAGCTGTGCAATGACAACAGGCGCCAACTGTGTGGGTTGGGGGGTGATTCCTGCGGGTGGTCTGTACGACATGGCAAGGCTGCATGTGTTTAATATGGATCTGACCTGTAGTATGCCATCATTTTCAAAGGTGGGCTCAAGCAACCTGATGTGGCAGTTGACCGGGATTATGGATCAGAGGCTGAGTGGGGTCAGGAACCCTGCAGTTCTTGCTCCCGTTGCCAACAGGTTCTCGCTGTTTGTCGCACATGATGAGAACCTTCTGGCCATAGCCGCATTTCTGGGTGGGGTGACCTGGAAGGCAGAGGGGTTTCAGGAAAAGGACCCCGGTCCTGCCGGAGCCCTGGTTTTTGAGCTTCACAGGGTAAAGGGGACCGGCCAGACAATTGTGAAACTCTTCTATGTGATTGCTTCTCTGGAACAGATGCGCTACGGAACAACGCTGTCGCTGACTGTCCCTCCCCAGCGTATACCACTGGCGATTCCGGCATGCGGCGGGCTTTACGATTGTCCATATAATCAGTTCAAAAACTTCATTGCCGCCAATGTGAGTCAGGAGTGCCTTGTTACGGCGGCTCCGTAGTTGTTCTGGGACGCTGGCCAGAGAGATGATTGGTACACTGTGCTCCTGATCTACCCTCCCATTGCCAAGGCCTGCGAACCTCCTGCCGGTATCGCCCGGCTGGCCGGGGCGCTACAGGCAAACAACATCTCCTGCCGTCTGTGGGATGCAAACCTTGAAGGCCAGCTCTGGCTGCTGGAACAACCGCCGGCGGCTGATGATACCTGGACAGCACGGGCATGGCGCAGCAGGCACAAGCATCTGAAAAGCCTCAAGGAACCGGCCACCTATAACAACCCGTCACGCTACACCACCGCTGTAAATGACCTGAATCGTCTTCTGCAGATATCAGGCAGGCCATTTCATGCCGGGACCAGCCTGGCTGACTTCCGGCACAGGGAACTTTCTCCGGTACGCAGTCAGGATCTGCTACAGGCTGCATCGGAACCGCACAACAACCCTTTCTTCCCTTTCTTTCAAAAGCGCTTGCCGGAACTGCTTGATGGTGTCAGCACTGTCGGCATCTCGCTTAACTTTCTAGGCCAGGCGCTCTGTAGCTTCAGTATGATCGGCCTGATCCGGCAGCGGTATCCGCAGGTGAAAATTGTTGTCGGCGGCGGCCTGGTAACCTCCTGGCTCTCGCGACCGGACTGGCGCAATCCTTTCAGCGGACTGGTTGATCATATGATAAGCGGCCCCGGTGAGCAGGCGTTGCTGGATCTGTCAGGCTTTACTCTTCCATATCAAAAGGCAGCGCCTGATTACAGTCAGTTTCCTCTGTCTGATTATCTCTCCCCCGGCCTGATCCTGCCTTACAGCACTGCATCCGGCTGCTGGTGGAACCGCTGTTCTTTCTGCCCTGAGCGGGCCGAGGGGAACCGTTACCAGCCGCTACCGATTACGCAGGTAGTTGATGAACTGCAACAACTGGTACAGCAGTATCAACCCTGTCTGCTGCACCTTCTGGATAATGCCTTAAGTCCGGCCCTGCTGGGTAAACTGGTTGAACATCCACCGGGCGTTCCCTGGTACGGATTTGTAAGGTTTGAAAAGAAGCTGGAAGATCCGGCATTCTGCCTGCGTTTAAGGCACTCCGGCTGCGTAATGCTGAAGCTTGGGATTGAATCGGGAGACCAGCAGGTTCTGGACAGGCTGAACAAGGGGATTGAGCTTGAAGCAGCAGGCAGGATTCTGGATAATCTGCAGGCTGCCGGAATATCGGTCTACGGCTACCTGCTGTTCGGAACTCCTGCTGAAGATTTAGAGGCTGCCCGCCGTACCCTGGCTTTTGTTCAGCAGCACCATGCAGCGCTCACCTTTTTGAACCTGGCAATCTTCAACATGCCTCTGTTCGGGGATGAAGTTGCGGAATATGAAACGGAGCTGTTTTACGAAGGGGATCTTTCGCTCTATACAGGCTTCAGGCACCCCAAAGGGTGGGGCAGGGGAGAGGTGCGGCGCTTCCTGGGCCAGGAGTTTACCCGTCAGCTTGATATTGCAGCAATCATCAGGCGTGATCCGCCGTTTTTCAGTTCAAATCATGGGGCGTTCTTTAACTGATCAGATTCGCTCCCAAGTGGCTGAATTCGTAGATTGAACGGCCCGATAGAGATGATATCCTCTGGCGTAACGTGGCTTCTGAGTATTTTAATGCCATTTGTCTTTGTGCCGTTTTTGCTTTCAAGATCTTCAATTACAACAGTATTATCCTCCAGTTTCAGGATGGCATGGCGACGGGAAACCAGACGGTCTTCCAGAATCAGATCGCATTCCTTGCGCCCAATCGTACATGGTAACATTACGGTGAATATTGCCCCCTGGTTCGGGCCTGATTCGATGGCCAGAACCAGGGTTGATTTTGGTGCCTGATCCTGTGTTTTGACTCTCATGTTATCAGCTGTAGCAGCAGTTGCCAGCTCATCCTGATCACTTTTACGCTTGTTTTTCAGATACCCAATGGTCAACAGAGTGTACAGCTGCTCTTTGTCATATTGATTTGAATCCTCGGACATGGATGTATTCATGTCGTGATAAATGTAAGCGAGTACCGGATCACCCGACTGATACGCACAGAGCTGCATCTCTTCATCAAGTGTCATTCCCTGGGGGCGTTCAAATGAAGGATCAGCATAGTAGACCTGTGCACATCTGCCACTCTTGAAAAAGAAAAAGTTAAACATGTTGTCCTGGCGCAGGGCGATCATGGCATGTTCCCCAACCTCGCCTATTTGCTGTACAATGTATTCAAAATCAATGAGAGAAGTCGGAACTTTTACGGCAGGCTCTTTTTGCAGAAAGAGCAGCATGCATTTTAACAGAACCGGGTCTGTCTCACACAGGGTAATAAATACAGATGAGTGATCAGACTTTACAAGCTGTCTGGCGAGGTCCTGAACAGAATAAATGACCGGTTTCCCATCTGCATATCTGCCTGCAGCATATGGAGTGCCTTTAAAGAAAAAGAGAAAGAGCAGACAACAATCATTACTTGCAGTGCAGTCGAACTTCAGGTAGCCGGTAAAAGATCCTTCTCCTGTGTCAGTATCAGTATAGATAAGGTCAAGGGTGTTTTCCAGCTGTTCATCGGAGTAAGGCCGATTGTTACAGAGAACTTCCTGCTGACAGAACCGGATGTTGTTCGGGCTTGTTTGTATGGAGGGGTTATTCATAGCATTTATTCCTTAAAGTTGCTGTATGGAGTTAATCAGCGCTTTTGGAACATGTATCTAAGTATTGCATAACAATGTTGATGATGTATAACTTAGACTAGTTTCCATCCGGAAACCGTAACATTTTGATATTTATTTAAAAAACCGGATA
>CAZXTZ010000244.1:0-4589 GCA_964643645.1 uncultured Geobacteraceae bacterium | reverse complement strand
TCTTTCATACCGGTATTCTGCAAGCTTATTGAGACCATATATGACATAATTCCCAAAAAGCTGCTTCAAAGCCTGATGGCATTTCTGAAATCCATGAAGCTTGTGGCTGTCTGGCACTACCTTGTAATAGCCCTTGCCATTGGCGCTGCCCTGTTCCTTATATACATCTTCCAGAAAAAACTGTTCTCGCGGGAGAAGCTGATGGAACGCCGCATATCCAGAGGAGAGTGCCAGCAGTGCGGAAAACGGCTGCCCATAGGCGCCAATGCCTGCACCGCCTGCGGTTTTGTTCAGCATCAGCCTTGCTGTGCCTGCAGCAACCCTACCCATGTTCATGGAAAATTCTGCCGCGAATGCGGTGCTCCGCAGGAGAAATGGACATGCCCTCAGTCTACGACCTGAAACCCGGATTCCAGAACCTGCTGCGACCATTGGTAAAGCTTCTGGCCAGTACCGGTGTTACCGCAAATATGGTTACAATGGCTGCAATGCTTGGCTCAATCATATATGGAATCTGGATATATCAACCATTTGCCAAACATGGGCCGAATCCTTATCCTTACCTGTTTCTGGGCCTGTTTCTGTTTATCCGGATGGCGCTTAACGCCATTGACGGCATGCTTGCCCGTGAACACAACCAGCAGTCCCTTTTTGGCGCATACCTTAACGAGGTGGGGGATGTCGTTTCCGACGCTGCCCTGTACCTGCCGTTTCTTGATCTGATGGAAAATGGCATTTTCTGGGTCATAATGACTGGGCTGTGCTGTCTGACGGAATTTGTCGGGCTTCAGGGAAAGACCGTCGGGGCCTCACGACGCTACGACGGGCCTTTCGGGAAGAGCGACAGGGCCGTGTTCTTCGGGGCTCTTGGGCTGTTCACTGCCTGGGCCGTGTTTGAGCGTCAGCAGCAACTTCACGGAACAGTAATGAACTGGGCAATGATAATTGCCACAATCCTGGCACTTTTCACGATTTTCAACCGGATACGCAGAGGGATACAGGAGGCAGGTGGATGAATCTCCAGCAGTTTGTATCGGGATCGAGTTATGCAAATCTCCCCCACGGTTTTCTTGTGCTGGGCCTGATGGTTTCAGGCGCTGTTGCCGGAATGATTGTCGGAATCCTGATGAAGAACAGTGAGATACTGATTCGTTCCCGTACATGGCTGCTTATCATCGCGCTGTTTTCCGTCGGCACCTGGCAACCGGGCTATGCCCCATGGCTGTTCGGTTTTGTCAGCTTCCTTGCCCTCCGTGAATTCATAACCCTGCTTGACACCAGGCCTGCAGACCGCGGCGCACTTTTCTGGCTGTTTCCGGCCATTGTCATCCAGTATTTCTGGGTTGCACAGCAGTGGTACGGCATGTTCATCATATTCATTCCGGTGTGGCTCTTCCTCTTCATTCCCCTGAGGCTGGTTATCGCCGGGGAGACAGAAGGTTTCATAAGGTCTGCCGGAGTGATCAACTGGGTTGCAATGATGACCATATTTTCCTTAAGCCATCTGGCCTTTCTCATGCAACTCAAAGCCCCCGGCACAGGCAATGGGCTTGGCTATGTACTCTGTCTTGTCATAATGACTGCCCTAAACGATGTCTTCCAGTTCATCTGGGGCAAGATTCTGGGGGGGCCGAAGATAATACCGAAGGTGAGCCCAGGCAAGACATGGTCTGGCTTTCTGGGGGGAGTCTTTACCAGCGCCCTTCTGGCAGGATTTCTGCTGCCACTCCTTACACCCTATTCCCACCTTGCCGGAGCTTTTATCGGAGCGCTTCTGGCTTGCTGCGGATTTATCGGTGACGTTGTGGAATCTGCGGTAAAGCGTGATATAGGAGTAAAGGACTCCGGAACATCACTGCCTGGACATGGCGGTATACTGGACAGGGTGGACAGCCTGACATACACGGCCCCGGTCTTTTTCCACATTACATATTATCTTTTTCACTGATTCTTCCATGAAACGGATTATCCGATTGATATTTCTTGCCTGCATTGTTCGGCCTCTTGTAACCCTGCTTCTCGGGCGCAGCCTGAAGTGGCGCGAGCATCTGCCCATTTCCGGTCCGGCTATTATTGCAGCAAACCACAACAGCCATCTGGATATTCTTTACCTTATAGCCATAATGCCTTTCAAAAGTCTGTCACTGCTGCGACCTGTTGCTGCTGCGGATTATTTTTGCAGTACCGCTGTCAGCGCCTGGCTCTCAGAGACGCTTCTTGGAATAATACCGCTGGAAAGAAAGCGTGGAAGTTTTCGTTCCGACCCACTGGCTGAACCTGTCAAGGCCCTTGAAAATGGAGAGATAGTAATAATTTTCCCGGAAGGAACAAGGGGCAGGCCGGAGGAAATGGGACAGATAAAGCCTGGTGTGGCGCATCTGGCAAAACGCTTTCCTAAAGCGCCGGTTATTCCGGTGTTTATGAAGAACCTGGGAAAGAGCCTGCCACGGGGCAGCTTCGTGCTGGTTCCATTCTGCGGTAAGGCATCGGCAGGAGAGGCGTTATATTACAATAATGATGTAAAACAGTTTACAGCATCAATACAGTCAGCACTGCAAAAGCTGGAAATAGATTTGTAAACTTAAGTACTGATATGTTTACAGTAATGATCTTTCTATTGCCATTCTATAGTACTGTTTCCAAGATTTACATGGTAACGGAAGTCGCCCAGAAAGTTCATTCCCAGCAGTCCATCGAAACCCATTGGTGGCCCTGCCTGCTTCAAAACAATTATCTCTGCATGCTGTTTGGTTTTTGGTCCTACCTGAATATAGTCAACCCTTGCGCGAACAGCCTCCACGAAACTGCCGTCAGCAACCCTGCCAACGGCCCTGTCTCCATGTTCAGGTCTAATGCCCAGATTATTTGCAAGACCTGGAAATATGACTGTAGTTGATGCGCCGGTATCCAGGAGCATTCGAGCCTGAATCGTGCTGCTGCGGTAACTGAATGTAACAGGCACAATAACCTTGTTTCCGTGGACTGTAACTCCGGTGTATCGCTCAGAAATTCCAGCGACACTCCTCTGTGATGACTGTGATTTTTTTCTGTATTTCGGTGGAATTTTTGATTCATCGTCCACAATTGTAACTATGCCATCCTTGTCGGTGTACTGAAAAAGATCTGCACAAGAGAGGCTGCCCCAGAAAAGAAAGAACAGGGCAATGGTGGAGGCTGCTGCTGATAGTTTGAATGTTTTTGATGGCATGCTGGTCATCTCGGCCTCTCGGATTATTGGTTTAAAAAGCAGGTGTTTCAACGGCCCCTGGAACCCTGAGCTGTGTTGTTTCGTTGCACCTGATAGGTCAGATGAGCCGAAGCAGGCAGTTTTTTACCGGCCGGTTTTTTTGCAGAACGCTGTGCAAAGCCTGCGATCCTTTCATCTTTTTCTGCCTGAATTCGCTGTTTTTCAGCCATGTAGGCTGCAACTTCATCCTGGTAGGCCTTATGTTCGGACTGCCGTTTGCGGTGATGCTTTTTAAGTTCAGAGGCTACAGCCAAAAGCAACAGAACAACATATATACCCGACAATATAGCGAACGGCCCCATGGCTGTAAAAATCTGTGTAATCGCCTGAATTATACCGAGCATCAGTTCAAAAAGGGTTGTAATAAACTCACGCAGAAACTCCGGCAGGGTATATCCTTCAAAAGAAGCCTGTTGCATATTTTATCTGGCCTGCCTCCTGAAAATCAGTCTCTTGTTCTGAACATTACAACATCTGCCTCTGCCATCACAACCCCGTCAAGCTCAAGCCTCCCCTTGACATCCACAAGGCGGCGACGCTCTCCGGTTATCTCTCCGGTAACTCTTACAGTAGAACCGGTTGGAACCGGCTGACGGTAACGTATCCTGATCTCGCTTGTAACCACATCAAGCCCGCAGCAGATGCAGGCCTGGGCACAGATTTCATCAAGCAGGGCGGATATTATTCCGCCGTGGGTTATCCCTTGCCATCCCTGATAGAGTTCAGGAATTCGCACAGTTGTTTCGGCGCGCCGTCCATCAGGATCCATAATAAAAACTGCCTTGAGTCCCACCGGATTGTTTTTCCCGCAAATAAAGCAATTTCCGTCGTCAACCACCTGCATGAATTATCCCCTTTTAAATATATCCTTAAACATTAAGGCGCTTAAGTTTAAAGAACTGACTCAGGGCATTTTAAGCAGAACCATTCCGGATTCAGGATCAAGTTCCCTTGATGCATTGACATCAAGTATCTCTGTTATGACAGCCTCCAGAACAAGAAAGGTCTCTGAGCCTTCACGCATACAGCCCGACCTGACGCTGTCTCGCTTTGCATACATGGCGTGCAGATGGACTTTCGGCTGGTCACCCTGCCAGAATATTGTGCCAAAACCGGAGGCTTCATGGCTTTCATCCAGTTCCCTCCATACCGGAACAGGCGGCATATCCTCAGTCTCAGGCCCAACCACATAACGGCCCCTCTTTATTCCGCCCACAATACTGAAACATGCCGCTCTGATATTTTCATTGCAACATATCTCAGCCAACCCTGCAAGAAAATCATCTCCATCATTAAATCTGGCAACGACAATGCGTCCTGGCCTTCCGGTCTTATACTTCAT